>JBGTGL010000055.1:0-28572 GCA_041746755.1 Acidimicrobiia bacterium
ATGGAGATCGACGACGCAGTAGATCGTCTCATACTCATCCTGCATCGAGACCCAGTTCTTCAGTGCCCCCACGTAGTTGCCTAAATGAAGATCACCGGTCGGTTGGATCCCGGAGAAGACTCTCTTGTTTTCAGCCATCACTCATACCTCAATCACTCACAAAAAAAACCGTCGGGGTTGGCACCGCCGACGGTAGATGAATACGCGCTCGGGTGCCTAAGGGTTTGACCACCAACGCGTAGAGAAGTTCACGGCGCCAGGCTAATCAGGGGTAGTCCGAATTCAAAAGGTTCCCAACACCCCGGCCTCGCGAAGGAATCGCTCTTGATCTTCCAAGACGCCACGGGCCCCGTTCATGGTCAAACCGCCCACACGGGCACGGTCTTGATCGGCGACGAACCTCGTCGCAGAAAGGGCACTGTCATCCATGTTGGCGTTGGTGAGATCGGACCCGACGAAATTGGCGCCCTCCAAGTCTGACCCGGACAGATCGGAACCCCTGAGATTCGAGCCGCGCAGGTCAGAAAGGGAGAGGTTGGATTCGCGGAGGTCGGCACCAGTGAGGTCGACCCCACGGAGATCACAGTTCTTCAGATAGACCCGGCGTAGATCTTTCGAATTCGGGGTCCACCGACGCAAATCCAAGCCGAGGAGCACCCTGCCCCGATACTTGTCATACGACTCAGCAGCGAGGAATCGATTTACTTGTTCGGGGCGGATTGACCCGGATGTGAATCTCTCTGTGCCGCTGGTTGGATCGGCATTGAAATGATAAGAGGAGTTGACCTCCCACCAACCGGGCCGATCCTCCTCCAGCAGGACGATCCTCTTCAGCCATTTGATCGACTTGTAGAAGTAGCGCCCCGGCGTCACGACTCGCACCGGTCCCCCATGCTCGACGGTGAGAGGTTCGCCATCGAAGGCGTGGACTACCCATGAACGCTCCAACGCAGGGTCGATCGGGAGGGACGTATGGTGATCTCGGTCACTGTATGCCTCGAAAGAAACGAAGGCTGCGGCGCTATCCGGAACTGCCGGGGCGAGAAGGTCCCGGAGCGGGATCCCGGTGAATTGAGAATCGAATCGAGTCCATGAGGTGACGCAATGGATATCAAATATCACGTCGCGGGTGGCTAATTCGAGAACTTCCGGAAGATCGAAAGTTGTCGGGTTCGAGATCGCGCCCTCGATTTGCAGCGACCAATTGGCAGGATCGGAAGCCAACTCAGACGAGGGTGCTCGCTCTCCAACAACCGGAAATCGCCGGGTCTCAATTTGACCGGGCGGAAGCCGGGTCACCCCGTTTCTCCCAGACCCTCCTGGACGGTTGGTCCGTTGAGAAAGTCGGCAACGATTGAAGCAGGGTCGATAACAGCTTGAAGGACCGCGGCACCCGAAGGAGCGATGTAGTCGGAGACAGGAACCTCGAGTTCGACGACACCCGATTTTCCCAGGCCGCGGAGGGTGCTGGCCAAGCCGACGGCGTCCATGAGAGTCAGGTCCTGGTCCACGGTTACGAAGGGTGCGACCGCTTGGGCGACCCCGATGATGTCCTGAGGACTCGAGAAGTCACCCAGTTGGCTCATCATGAAGACGAGGAACTCCCGCTGTCGCTCGTTGCGGGTTAAATCAGACACTCCCTGGATCGTCCTCCAGCCATCCTCGGCCAGTTCCTGGGTATGTCTCGAGCGGAGCCAGGCCAGAGTTTGAACACCGTCGGCGTGGGTGCATCCTTCCGGAAGGCTGAGATTCGATCGCTCGTCCCTGACCTCATACTCGACGCAGATCTCGTATCCCCCCACAGCGTCGACTGCTTTCTGGAACCCGGCAAGGTCGATTAGAGCGAAGTGGTCGACGGGGACGCCGATGAGGTCCTCAACCGTATCCACCACCACACTGGGCCCGTTCATCGTCCCACAGCCCTCGAGGGTGTCGTTGATGCGATGTTGCCCCTCTCCGCAAACCTTGTCGACCCAGAGGTCCCGGGGCAAGGAAAGTATTCCGAGTTTGCCGTCTGCAGACCGGTCGCGAATCAAGACCATGATCACATCGGCACGTTCGCCATCGAATTCTCCAAAACCCTCGGTGTCCTCGAGGTCCTGGCGCGAGTCGGATCCGACTATGACACTGACGTCGATCCCGTCTCCTGAAGGAGGCACCGTGATTTGCTCCGACCCATCCACCGTCGTGACGGTTGCCTCTTCGCTCGGACCTTCGTCCTCCGCGGCGGCAGTGGGCGAATTGATGGCCACTCTCTTGACGTCTCCCCATGTGGTCGCAACCAAATAGAACCCACCGCCAACAACGAGGGCCAGGAGAAGGGCGCCAGCAATAAGGACGCGCTTTCGGGTCAAGGGAGTTCCGCCACTAGCGGACAATTCTACGACGGTTCCCGGAAAAGGCGATTCGAGAAACTCAGGCCAGTCCCACCAGCGACCGGACCATCAATGCGGTGGCACCCCAAAGCGTGTCGGTGCCCAGATCGAAATACCAGACCTTCCATGACTCCCAAGGGACATAAGCCCATTGCTCGGGATTTGCCAGATCAGAGAGGAGAGGGGTGTAGATCTTCGCCACCTCGCGGGGCGACGGCACCAGATCGAGAGGTGTGGAAACCCGTGCCACTACGGGCACCACCATCAAGGTCGACTCGACAGTATCGATAGAATTGAGGTATCCGAGAATGGTGACCTGGGCCGCCTCGATACCCACTTCCTCATGGGCTTCGCGGAGCGCGGTGCCTACCGGACCGTCGTCTCCGGGGTGGGGCCGACCTCCCGGAAACGAGATATGGCCGGCATGAGTGGGCATGGTGTCGGGCCGCTTGGTCAAGACCACTCGAATCTCACCATTGCCGTCTTCGTAGAGCGGGATCAGAACTGCAGCCTGTGGCTTGTCGCCGGGGGGCGGGAGCTCGGCGAGATGATGAATCTGGTCCCACATTGTTCGATCAGGATACGGTTTGGAATAGGCTGTGCCGGTGGCATCGCCTGCGCTGGAAACCGAGCGCCTACTAATCAGAAAGTTTTCCCGCCGCGACGCGGGTTCGCTCAACGACGCAATCAGGGTCTCCCTGCCCGATCTGAACCAATGGCTGCCATGGGCCCGGACCGACTACGAGTCCGGCGATGCCGGGGCTTTCATACGAGATTCCGTACAGGCTTGGAAGGACGATCGTGCCTGGGACTACTCGATTCGTTTCAAAGACCAACCGACCCGCCACGTGGGGAACATATCAATGTGGACCGTTTCCAAGACCGGCAAAATCGCCGAGATCGGCTATTGGGTTCGCTCTGATGAGATCTCGAAAGGCATTTGCACCGAGGCTGCCACCGCCGTACTCGGCGAGGCATTCGGAAGGCTTGGCTTCCACAAGGTGGTGATGCGGATAGCAATGGGCAATGAGGCATCGCACCGGGTGGCGGAGAAACTCGGATTTACCCGAGAAGGTGTCCTGAGAGAAGAGCTGTTGATCCGGGGGAACTGGGTAGATCATGCCCAGTGGTCGATGCTCGACCGGGAATTCTCCACTTTACGTCGCACCAGACGCGCCAGCGGATCGACCTCCGAAACCTGAAACCTCAACCTCCGCCGGTGGCGATCACCCGCGACGCCTCACCGACGAAAGTGGCAAACGACGGATAGATGCCGATGGCGACCGTTAGCCCGGCGGTGATCAGCAAAGCGAGCCGCAACGAGCCCGAAGATTGCCGTTCGGGTTCGATGATTACGTCAGCAGCGGGGTCGTCCAGCCAGACTGCCTTGACCACCCGGGCGTAGTAATAGAACGCAATCACCGCGTTGATCGCCGCGATTACGGCGAGAACTATCGTCGCCGACCCTCCAGCGATGATCACCGATCGGAACATCTCGAACTTGGCAAACCATCCGGCGAGCGGGGGGATGCCGGCGAGGCTGAAGAAGAAGATGGCCACCAGGATTCCCAGTCTGGCGTCGATCTTTCCCAGTCCGGACCAGCCGTCGATCTGACCGGTACCCAACCGGTTGGACACCGCAATTACAACCGCAAACGCGCCGATATTCATCAGGGAGTAGATCACGAGATAGGTAATCGTCGCCGAGAAACCTTGTTCCAGGTTGGAACCGGCGACTGCCGCTGCTGCAAACGGCACAAGCATGAAACCTGCCTGGGCTATAGAACTGTATGCCAGCAGCCGCACGATATTGGTCTGGCGGAGAGCGGAAAGGTTTCCGAGAGTCATCGACAAAGCGGCCAGAATCCATAAAGCAGGTGCCCAGATGTCGCTCAGGCCGGGCAGTGCCAGATACATCACCAGGAGCATTGCGACGAAGCCCGCTGCCTTTGAATTCACCGAGAGATAGGCAGTGACGGGTGTCGGAGCGCCCTCATAGGTATCGGGCGCCCAAAAGTGGAACGGAGCCGCTGAGATCTTGAATGCGAATCCCAGGATGACGAAGAGAACCGCCAGAATCATCGCCGGTTCGGTCTCAAGGCCGACAGTCGCCTCGGCCAGGCCACTGAACTTGACCTCGCCGGTGAGACCGTAGAGCAACGACATACCCCAGAGGAGGATCCCGGTTGAGAGGACTCCCATGATGAAGTATTTGAGCGATGCCTCGTTCGACTTCAAGTCACCCTTTCGCCAGCCAGCGAGCAGGTACAGCGGGCCAGTAGTCAACTCGAGCCCAACGAAAAGGATTATCAGGTCGCGTGAGGATGCCATTAGGAGTGAACCCAGGACTGACGCCAGGATCAAGAAGTAGTACTCGCCCTGGTAGAAGCGCTCCGACTCGATGTATTGGTGGGAGAGGAGCAATACCAGATAGGCCGACACAATGAACAGGCCCTTCAACACGAGTGCAAACTCGTCGACAACATACGATCCGTCGAACATCGAGCGGACCTCACCGTCGACGGCGAGAAAGATCAGCGGCACCGCGGCCAGTGCCGTTCCGGCTACGGCGGCGGTAGCAGTCCAGTACTTTTTGGGCCGGGTCAGGATCAGGTCCAAGGCAAAGACCACGAGCATGGTGGCGACGATCACCAACTCCGGCGCTATCGCCAGGTAGTCCATCTCAAAAGTCATTGAGTTCGCCCATCGTCGTGATCCATCCCACGATCACCCGCCGCCGGGCAGCGAGGCCGTGATGTCTGAGTCGAATGCAGTCTGCACCAGGGAAACGACAGTGTCGGTAGTCGATTCGAAGATGATCTTCGGATAAACGCCGATCACCACGATCAGGATGATCAACGGAACCCAGGCGGCCATCTCGAACCGGTCGACGTCGTGGAATTCGTGGCCCTCCCATTCAGCCTGGGGTTCGCCGAGATTGACGTTCTGCAACATGTAGAGCATGTAGCCGGCGGTGAGCACAGTACCGATGGCGCCAATCACCATCGAGGTGCGGAACACTCCGAGAGAAAGCCCTTCGAGGGGGTTGTACGAACCCACGAGCGACATGAACTCACCCCAGAACCCAGCAAGACCGGGAAGGCCCAACGAAGCCATGGCAGTGAAGGCGAGGATCCCACCCATTATCGGCATCAGCTTCATGTTCCCGCCCAGTCGGGACATTTCCCGGGTGTGATAACGGTGGTGCATCGAGCCGGCCACGAAAAAGAGCAGCCCGGTGATCAACCCGTGGGCAACCATCCCGATGATCGCGGCATTGATTCCGATGTCGCTGAGAGTGGCTATGCCAAGCATGACGAAACCCATGTGGCCCACCGAGGAGAAAGCGATAAGTCGCTTCATGTCGGTTTGAGCCAGACAGGCCAGGGACCCGTAAATGATGCCGATCACGGAGAGAATGGCGATAAATGGGGCCCAGCTCTTAGCCTCCTGAGGGAGGATCGGAATCGAGATTCGAATGAAGGCGTAGGAGCCGAGCTTCAGCAAAATCGCCGCCAACAGCACTGAACCCACGGTGGGGGCAGCAGTGTGGGCATCGGGCAGCCAGGTATGGAACGGCCACATCGGCACCTTGACCGCAAACCCGAGGAACATCGCGCCGAAAACCAGGAAGGCAAAAGTGCTGGTGAATGCACCGGCGCCACCGAGATTGGTGAGTTCGACCATGTCGAACGTTCGCTCGCCGAAATCGCCCGACTTGAAGTAAAGAGCCAGGAATCCGAGCAGCATGAAGGCCGACCCGAACAGGGTGAACAGGAAGAACTTGATCGATGCGTAGAGCCTGGTCTCCACCTCCTTGGCAAACCCGGGGATCTTCCTCAGTGTCTTGTCGCCCCACACCCCGATCATGAAATACATCGGGAGGAGCACGATCTCAAAGAAAATGAAGAACAACACCAGGTCGAGGGCCACAAACGTCCCATTCATACCCGTCGCCAAAAGCAGCATCAGGATGAGGAAGGCCTTGGGATTCCGGGGCTCTTCCCAATGGTTCCAGGAGTAGATGACCGCCAGCACCATGATGAATGTGGAAAGGACCAACAGGGGAAGGCTTATCCCGTCGATTCCCACGTGGTAGTTGGCGTTGATGGCCCCGATCCATGTGTTGTTGACCTCGAATTGGTATGTGTTGTAAGACCCACCGCCAAACTCGAACTGGCTGATGAGCACCAGGGACAGCAGGAACGCGACGACTGCCGAACCCAAGCCGAGAGCCTTAACCAGGCCTTCTTTGTCTTTGGGTACCAAGCCGATCAGCAGACCGCCGATCACTGGCACGAAGACGATAAGCGTCAAACCCCAGCTTTCGAACCATTCCATTTCTATGCCTTCCTAAATCGCGATCACAAATACGACAACTAAGAGGATCGCCCCACCAACCGCAAAGGCGGCGTACTGCTGGACCCGCCCGGTCTGGAGACGTCTCATTCCACCGCCGGCGCCGTCGGCCGCAGCCGATAGTCCGTTGGCAAACCCGTCAACACCTCGCTGATCGAGGATGTTGTAAACAAAATCTCCAAGGAGCTTCATCGAGACTCCAACACCGTTGACAAATCCATCGAGGACGTAGGTGTTAAACCAATCAACGGCTCTCGCCATAGGGCCCATCGTGACTGCTACGACGCCGAGGGCGACATCGTCGACGTAGTACTTCTGGCGGAGGAGAGGATAGAGCCCGGGCACATCGAAGGTGTCCCGCTCTTCTTGGGTAGATCGATCCTGTCCCCAAATGGCGAGACCGAGCCAGACACCCAACAGCGCGGCTGTCATCCCGAGCGCCGCCAGCACAAGATCGATTCCCTCGGCGTGGTGGTCACCCATTTCCACCACCCGAACTCCAAGCCAGGTGGTGAAGTTCTGGATACCGGGCAGGTTGATCCCGGGAATGTTGACCAGGCCGAATAGCGCCGAGGGGATCGCCAGTCCGATCAGTGGCCAGGTCATTATCCGCGGTGACTCGTGAGGATGTGCGTGGCCCTTGTATTCCCCGAAGAATGTGAGGGCGACCGTCCGGGTCATGTAGAAGGCAGTTACAAAGGCTCCCGCGATCGCAATCCACATCACGACTGTGTAACCCTCATGACCCAGGGTGGCAAGGATCTCGTCCTTAGACCAGAACCCGGCGAGAGGGAAGATTCCGGCGAGGGCTGCCGAACCGATAATGAACGTCCAGTAGGTGGTTGGCATATATTTCCGCAACCCACCCATGTCGGTCATGTTGTTGGAGTGCACTGCATGAATAACCGAACCGGCACCCAGGAACAGCAGGGCCTTGAAGAAGGCATGGGTGAATAGATGGAAGAGACCGGCGGTATATCCCCCGGCGGCGATGGCGGTCATCATGTAACCCAACTGGGAAACCGTCGAATACGCCAGGACCTTCTTGATGTCGTTTTGGACCAATGCGAGAAGACCGATCCCGAGGAGGGTGATGGCCCCGATAGCCACCATCCAGGGTCGAGCCTCCTGAGCCAGGTTCTGAAAGAGAGGGAAGGTCCGTGCCATCAAATAGACGCCTGCAGTAACCATCGTGGCGGCATGCATCAGGGCGGACACCGGAGTCGGGCCGGCCATGGCGTCAGGCAGCCAGATGTGCAGCGGGAATTGGGCGCTCTTTCCCATCGCTCCAAAGAAGAGAAGGAAACCTCCGACCAGAGCCACCGCACCGAGAGCCTCATTTTGAGCGACCGACGCGATGTCCAACTCGGCGAAGCCGAAGTTTCCAATGGAGACACCAACCAAAATGGTACCGAGGATCAGACCCACGTCAGCGACCTTGTTGGTCATAAACGCCTTATTGCCCGCCTTCACGTTGTCGAGGTCTTCCCAGTAATGCCCGATCAACAGATATGAGGCGAGGCCGACGCCTTCCCAGCCAATAATCAATTGGATCAAGTTTGGTGCCGAGACCAGGACCAACATCGCACCTGCAAACAAGGAGAAAGCGGCAAAGAAATTGTTGACCCGGATGTCGCCCTTCATGTAGCCCAGTGCATATATGAAGACCAAAAGGCCGACAAAGTTGACCAGGAAATACATCATGATCGCCAGACCGTCGACCACCCATCCCAGCTCAAAGACCAGATTGCCTCCGATCCTTCCGATCTCAAAGGTTGTCTCGGTAAGGACCCCTTCGGTCATGTTCATCACAAACAGGACCGATGCCCAGACCAGGTTGATGGCGAGGGCGGCCACCGCGATCTCGCCTCCCTGATTCTTCAGTTTCTTCCCCACGAAAAGGATGAGGAGGAAAGCCACGAACGGGAGCAGAAGCATGATCCCGGCGGTGTCCGCCCACCATCCCCCGTCGCCGGCGTGGATCTCGACGTGGCCAGCTTCTTCAGTCGCCAGGACGGAGAGGAACCTAAACATCACCTCACCACCTCATCAGATTGAGGTCGTCGACGTCTGCAGATTTGCGATTGCGGAAGATCATCAAAACAATCGCAAGCCCGATACCGACTTCGGCTGCGGCGACGGTAATGATGAAAATCGAAAACACCTGGCCGGTGGCTTCGGCCGACCGGATAACCGACTCGAAAGCCACCAGGTTGATATTGACGGCGTTGAGCATGAGCTCCACCGAGAGGAGGATGAGCACGATGTTGCGGCGGACCAGCAAACCGTAGGTGCCCATTGCAAACAGAGCGGCGGCGATGACGAGAAACTGATTTACCAGCATCGCAACCTCATACCGCGTCCCTCATTTCTTCTTCCAAAGGTGTCAGGTCACGACGTGCGATCGTGATCCCTCCAATGAGAGCCGCGAGCAGGACAAACGAAACCGCCTCAAAAGGAATCAGATAACGACCCAAGAGGCTCGCCCCGAGCACTTCGGTCGAAGTGGGCTCCCCGACCTGGCTGACCTCGGTCGATCCGAAGGCGTAGAGCGAAGATCCCGCCAGCAAAACAAACAAGGCGACCGAGAGGATCGCCGGAATTGCCTTCTTGTCGGTGTCGAGGGTCTCATCTAGTCCGGTGGGAGCTCGGGTAATCATGATTCCGAAGAGGAACAAGACGATCACCGCTCCGATGTAGACCAGAACCAGGACCCAGGCCACGAACTCGGCGGAGAGAAGGAGGAACAGGCCGGCGGTGCCAGCCAGGGCCCCAACGAGAGCAAGAGCAGCATGAACAACGTTCTTGGCCGTGACTACTCGAAACCCGGCGACAAGGACGATGCTCCCGATGAGAAGAAACACCCAGTTGACCGGGGACGAAATCCAGTCGACGAAATTCACAAGGCCACCGTCTTCGGCCCCGCGTCTCGTTCGGCAATCAGAGTCCTCATCATTCCAGCCCCGGCGCGTCGGGAACCGTCTTCAACCAATCCTGGAGACGGTCCATGTCGTGGAGCATGGCCCCCATTTTCTGCTCGGAGTACTCGTACTGGGGTGACCAGAAAAGAGCGTCAAACGGGCAGACTTCCACGCAGATGCCGCAATACATACAGAGGGCGTAGTCGATGTCGAATCGGTCGAGGGTTGCCCTGACCTTGATCCGTCCCCCCGGTTTGTCCGGCGGCTGTTCTTCCTTGTGCCCCTCGATGTAGATGCACCAGTCGGGGCACTGGCGGGCACAGAGCATACAAACCGTGCAGGCTTCCTGATCTAAGGCGATGACCCCTCGAGCGCGGGGTACTGGAGTCTCTTTGACCACGGGATAGTTAACGGTCCTCAGATTCTTACCCGGGGCGAAGATCGTCTTGAACATGGTGCTCAAGGTCACCCAGAGACCCTTGAGCATCCCTCCCCCGGGAATGGTGCGCTTGGTAACGGCCACTAGAGAACCACCTTCAGGGTTGCCGTCACCAGGATGTTGAGGAGGGCCAGGGGGACCAGCCACTTCCATGCGAGGGATTGCAGCTGATCTTCGCGGAATCGAGGGAAGGTCCAACGAAACCAAATCATGGCGAATACGAGCACGGCAACTTTGGCCATCAGGATTATCGGGCCCACATAGGTGAGCTGGCTCTCTGACAATCCTGGAAGCCAGTAGCCGCCCAGGAACAGGGTCGCAGCTATCGCCGACATCGTGAACATGTTGGCAAACTCGGCCAGGAAGAAGAAGAGGAATCGAAATCCGGAGTACTCGGTCAAGTACCCCATAACGAGTTCAGATTCTGCAATCGGCATGTCGAAGGGAATCCTGGTCAACTCGGCAAGGGCGGCCACCATGAAGATCCCGAACCCGACGAACTGAAGGAGAACAAAGGGATACCCGGCCTCGATTTGAGCATCGACGATCCCGGTCATGCTCATCGTCCCGGCCAGAATCACCGACCCCACCACTGCCAGAATCAGGGGAAGTTCATAGGCGATCAGCTGGCCGGCGGCGCGGAGGCCGCCCATCAACGAGTATTTGTTGGCCGACGACCAACCCGCCATCATCACACCGATCGTGCTGATCGAGGAAATGGCGAGGGCGTAGAAGATTCCGACGGAGAGGTCGCGGAATATCAGCCCCGGGCCAAAGGGAATAATCACGAGGAGAGCCACCGTTCCCACCAGCACCCAAATCGGCGCCGTTTTGAAAACGGGACGGTCGGCATCGGCGGGAATCAAATCTTCTTTCTGGAAGAACTTCACGCCGTCGGCGATCAACTGGGCCCACCCCCAGCGTCCACCGGCAAAGTAAGGGCCAACCCGGTTTTGCATTTTGGCCGAGAGCTTCATCTCGGCGAACCCGATCACCATCCCGATCAGCGGGATCATCAGTGCCACCAGGAGGATCTTGCCGACCAGCGAGACCCAGAAGTTTGAAAACAGGTCGAGAATCACATCAGGCATCAGCGGTCCACATCCCCGAGGACAAAATCGAGACTCCCCATGATCGCGATGATGTCGGGGACGAGGACGCCCTCCAATATCCAGGGGAGGATCGAGATGTTGGAGAAGCTAGCCGACCTTATCTTTAGCCGATACGGGCCCTGGCCCCCGTCCGAAACCAGGTAGTAGCCCATCTCCCCTTTGGGATTCTCAGCGCGTACATAGGTTTCGCCGGCGGGCACCTTGATGACTTTGGGAACCTTGGACTGCAAAGGCCCCGACGGAATTCCCTGAATCGCCTGCCTGATAATGCCAACCGACTCGCGGATCTCGGCGAGCCGCACCCACCAGCGATCCCAGCTGTCCCCGTTGGCGCCGGTGGGAATTGCGAAGTCAAACCGGTCGTAGGGCAGGTAGTTCTCGACCTTGCGGAGATCAAAGCCCACGCCCGAACCGCGAATATTGGGCCCGGACACGCCAAAAGCGGCAGCCACTTCCGGCGGAAGGATGCCGACGCCTTTGGTGCGGGCCAGGATGATTTCGTTGCCCGCCACCAAATCCTCGAGCTGGTCGACTGCGTGGCTGATCCGATCCATCGCAGCGGCAGTCTCAGCGAAGAACCCCGCAGGCAGGTCTTGCGGCGTCTTCTTCTGAGTCGGGCCGGAGCCGGCGATGGGCTTGACACCACCGATCCGATTGAAATTGGGATGAAACCGTCCGCCGGTGACACTTTCCAAGAGATCGAGAAGGAGTTCTCGTTCCCTGAGAGCGAAGAAGAGGGGCGTGGCCGCCCCCAATTCCAGCGGGTAGGAACCCATGAAGACCAGGTGCGATGAGATTCGCGCCATTTCGGTGAGGATCAGCCTGATGTACTGGGCCCGTTCCGGGACTTCGATCTCCATCAGTTTTTCAGCCGCAACCATGAAGGGGATTTCGTTGGCGTAACCGGACACCCAATCGATTCGATTGATCAAAGCGGTGATCTGGGGATAGGTACGGACCTCGGACAGTTTCTCGTAGCCGCGGTGCATGTAGCCGATGACGGGCTTCACATCGTGGACTCGCTCCCCATCGACCCGGGCCACCAGACGCAACACGCCGTGAGTCGACGGGTGTTGGGGCCCGATGTTGAGGGTCATATCAGCCGTTTCGAGCTCAACTGAGACAGAGGCTTCGCTCATGTGCCGGATCGTGTCGTGGTCGATGGTCATTCAGACACCCGGGTTCTCAGTTGATGGTTTGTCACCGGCACCGTTATCGGGCATCGGTTCGACGTCGACTTTGCCCGGCCACGGTTTGACCTCACGGCTCAGGAGAGGAAAGCTCTTGAGGAGCGGATGGCCCTCGAATGCATCGGGAAGATAGAGCGCCCCCGGATCGGGGTGCCCCTCAAAGCTGATACCGAACATCTCGGCGGCCTCACGTTCGTGCCAATTCGCACCGGCGTAGACCTCGACGAGGGTCGGCGCTGATGGGTTCTCCACAGGCAGGCTGGTGCTGAAAGTAACCCGATGCCCTTCGGTGAGATCGCCCACCGTGCTGATTAATTCGATCCGCTCTTCGACTTCTACATTCAGAGGATCTCCCACGGCGACATCGGTTGCCCAGTGGATTGCGGAGAGAAAAGAGAAGAAAACCAGATCGAGGTCGTCCCTAGCTATTAAATGCGCCCCGGTCCATTTCTCGAGACCGACCGAAACTTTCACGGTATCGAACAAAATCTCTGCGGTCCCACCCACGGCCCCGGCCACCGCGTCAGCAAAGTCCTGAAGCGGATGCGGGCCGGGAACGGTTTCGGTGGTGTCGGATTCCGACGGGCTCAACGTCACGGTGTTCCCACTTCAGACGGGTTCCAAGTCACGCTGATTCCACTTTTCCTTGATGTTTTCACCCTGGATCTTCTGTTGGAGGAGGACGATCCCTTCCATCAGAGCCTCGGGCCGGGGGGGACAACCCGGTACATAAATGTCGACCGGAATCACCTGATCAACGCCCTTCGTGACCGAGTACGAATCCCAATAAGGTCCACCGCAATTGGCGCAGGAACCCATCGAGATAACGTATTTCGGTTCTGGCATTTGGTCGTAAAGGCGGCGCACCGAAGGCGCCATCTTGTCCGTGACAGTCCCCGCTACCACCATCAAGTCGGCCTGCCGTGGCGAGGCAGGCAGCGGAATGATCCCGAAACGCATGAAGTCGAAGCGGGGCCCGGACGCTGCCATCAGCTCGATGGCACAGCACGCAAGGCCAAACTGAAACAGCCAAAGCGAGTACTTACGCGACCAGTTGAGCAGCCAGGTCACCGGCTTGGGCATACCGAATTGCTGGGCTACTCCCACTTGAGGACTCCCTTACGGATTGCATATATCAGGCCGAGCAGCAGGATGAGGATGAAAACCACCATCTCGACCAGCCCGAAAACTCCGAGACTCTCCAGTTGGATGGCCCATGGGAAGATGAAGACCGCCTCGACGTCGAAGATGACGAAGAGAAGCCCGAAGACGTAGTAGCGGACGTAGGTCTGGCTCCACCCTGAACCCACCGGGTCGACACCGCACTCGTAAGTGCGCCGCTTCATTTCGGTCGGATTGTTGGGCCGGAGCACCGAAGCCACCCCCAACATGCCCAATACGAGCACCGCCCCCAGGGCGGCAAACGTTCCAACCGTCAAATAACTTTCAAAGTATGAGCTCATCCGCTGTTCATGCTCGACTGTGACCGGCGCCGAGTATACGCATGAGTCGACTTTGGTCGAAGTCAAGATTCCCTAATAACAATAAGGAGAAATTTCTGTCCGTATACGCTGTGTCCTCATGATTGTTCCACCCTCCTACAACGCAGTCGGTTTGGTCAATCTGATGGCAGAGATTGAATTCAGACTTACCGGCGCCCATCGGTCGGATCGCCTCGACCCTGAACTTGCCGCCGAAATCCCCGATGGACGCACCTATGTGTTGGTTCTATTCGACGGACTCGGTGTATCCCAGCTAGGCCATCCCCGGGCCGCGGCGTTCCAAGCTTCGATGCGAGGACGGCTCGAGTCGGGATTTCCGTCCACTACCAGTACCTCCCTTGCCACGGTGGCAACCGGACTGGCCCCTGGTGAACACGGGATAGTTTCGCATCTGATGTGGCTGCCGGAACAAAAACGCATCGTCAACACATTGAAGTGGGTCGACCTCACCGGCGCGAAGGTAGAACATGATTATGCGGGCATGCTCCCGTCACCCAACCTTTGGGAACGCCTCCGATCTGGCGACATCGAACCGATCACGGTCCAGCCCGGGGATTTCGAGGCGAGTCCTTTGACGCAGCTTCTCTACCGCGGTGCCCGCTTCGAGGGGATCTGGGGAATCGATGATCTAGTCAACGCCACGATTGCTCTTGCCGCCGAGCCGAGGCGATTCATCTTCACCTATGTTCCCCATGTCGATTACGCCGGGCATGTTTTCGGGCTTTCCTCGCCCGAGTTCACCGAAGCGATAGCCGTGGCGTCCAACATATGGGAGGAGATCCAACGCCGGCTACCTCCGGACGTGGTACTACTGGGAACTGCTGACCACGGTCTGATCGATGTCTCAGAGGACGACAAGATCCTCATCCGCGATCCCAGGTTCGATTCCCTCCGCCTTGGTGGAGATACCCGCGGCGTCCACATTTGGTCGACGAGGGATACCGCCGAAGCCCTTGCCAGGACTTCCGGTGGCGAGCTGGTAGCTCCTGAGACCTTGTTGGGGCCGTCGGTCGGGGCCACGGCACTGGAGCGCCTACCGCCACAGCTACTTCTCGCCCCTGAAGGTCAGGCCTTGCTGCCCCGTGGATTCGATAAACGTCTGCGCTCTTATCACGGCGGTCTATCGCTTCCTGAGATCTCAATTCCGCTCCTCATCGGTTGATCCTGAACTGCGAGCCGGGGAAGCAATCACGTCGGATAGGCATCGGATTGGGAGGAGAAAAATTTGCACTACCGCCGTAGGGCTAATACATTTCCGCATACTCGTTAGGTAGCTAACGATTCAGGGTGAAGCAAACATGGAGATTCTGTGAAACGGTTGATTGCGCTTTTGGTTGTTGTTGGTCTGCTGGTGTCGGCGTGCAGTTCGTCGGGCGGGGACGACGAGGGGCCGCTGGTGGTCTATTCGGGCCGATCCGAAGAACTGGTCCAACCACTCATCGACACCTTCACTGAGGAAACAGGGATCGAGGTTGAGCTGCGCTACAGCGGTTCTACCGAACTTGCCGCGACCCTGATCGCCGAAGGCGACACGACCGAAGCCGACATCTTCTTCGCACAGGATCCAGCGTCACTGGGAGCTGTGAAAGACATGATGAAGGAGTTGCCAGAAGAGACTCTGTCAAAGGTCGATCCCAAATACAGCGACGTAGACGGCAAGTGGGTTGGAGCGTCGGGCCGGGTCCGCGTCTTTGTGCACGAGGCGGAAACTACGCGGACACTCCCCCAGTCGATCGACGACGTTGTCGACAACCCGGAGTGGGTCGGAGACCTGGGAATAGCTCCTACCAACGGATCGTTTCTCGCCTTTGTGGCGGCGATGATCCTCGAGCGCGGCGAAGACGCCACTCTCGCGTGGTTGGAGAAACTCGCAGCCAGCGACCCGGTGTCCTTCGAGGGCAACAGCCCAATCGTTAGCGCCGTTGATGCTGGCGACCTCGGTGCCGGATTGGTAAATCACTACTACCTGCTCAGACTGCAAGCGGAGGGTGCCGGGACCGGAGCCGAAAACTGGTTCATTCCTGCAGGAGATGTGGGAACGCTGGTGATGCCCGCCGGCGCCGGAATAATCAGTGGGACAAAGCGTCCGGAATCAGCTCAGAAGTTTGTCGAATTCCTGCTCTCCGACATCGCCCAGGAGTACTTTGTCGCTGAGACATTTGAGTTTTCCTTGACCGGGTCGGCACAGAATCCAGACCTCCCCGCCCTCGAGGAAATCAAGTCTCCCGACATCGATCTCTCCCAACTGGCCGGGGTCCTCGACATCGCCACCCGACTGGTCACAGAAGCCGGACTGGTATGACGTGACCACCACGCCCACCGTTCCCGATAGGGTCGTCGGTGGGCGATCACTCTCACGGGGTTGGTGGATCGCCGCCGGGATCATTGTCGTCTCGGTGCTGGTCCCTCCGGTCAGCCTCCTACTCCAGGTGGCCGGGAATCCTTCTGATGTGATAATCCCGGTCGAGCGGCTTCTTCAGCTATTCGGATCGACAATGGTCCTGGCCACCGCTGTTACAGCCACTTCGCTAGTTATCGGGACCGCCACGGCCTGGATCACGAACAGAACCCGGATTCGGTTTGCCGGACTGTGGATGGTCGTGGTTTCCATGCCATTGGTGGTTCCCTCATACGTCGCTGCTCTGACCATTATCGGCGCCACCGGGAATGGCGGGCTACTCAGCCGGCTAATCGGTTCCACCGTCCCGACTCCATACGGCTTTGTCGGAGCATGGTTGGCACTATCAGTCTTTTTAGCCCCTTTGGCACATCTGATTGTCTCGCCCGGCCTTTCGGCGATCGACCCGGCCACCGAGGAGGCCGCAGTTGGCCTGGGGTCAACGCCGTTGAAGACGTTCTGGTCGGTCACGTTGCCCCAGCTTCGCCCATCATTGGTCTCGGCGGGACTCCTGGTCGGCCTTTACACCATCTCCGACTTCGGGGCCGTTTCGCTTCTGAGGTACGACACCTTCACGAGAGCCATATACACGCTCTATCAGGGCCAGATCGACCGGGGCCCCGCCCAGACCCTCTCCGCGATACTGATGGTCGTCGCACTGGTCATCTTGATCACCGAGCGGCGGATACGCAGTCGGGGGAGACTCCAAGGGAGGAAGCCGGCTCGTCGTCGCCAGAAGGTCACACTGACGCGATGGCAGACGCGGATCGCAGTCGGGTTCCTCTCCGCTTATGCATTTCTCGGCCTGGTCGTTCCTGCTGCCGTCTTGGGTTTTTGGTTGATGCGAGGTCTGTCGTCGGGTCAAACCATCACGTCCATCTGGCCCGAGGTAGGAAGATCCCTTACGGTCTCGGTGACCGCAGCAGTCGTGGCAACCGTGGCGGCGCTTCCGGTGGCGATGGTCACGGTCCACAAATCGTCGCGGGCCACAACCATGTTCGAAACGCCAATTTGGATCGCATACTCTCTCCCTCACATCACCGTGGGAATCGCCATGGTGGGTTTCGCTTTGAGCTGGGGACGACCCCTCTACCAAACTACGGCGCTGCTGTTGTTCGTCTATGTCTCGATGTTCCTCGCCCAATCGATGAGTGCTACCCAGGACTCGATCAGGCGGGTGAATCCCAATCTGGAGGAAGCGTCCCGGGGACTCGGGAGAGGCCAGCTGTCCACTCTGGTCCGGGTCACGCTCCCCCTCGTGAGTCCGGGCATGCTTGCCGGCGCCGCTCTCGTTTTTATCGGCGTCATCAAAGAGTTGCCCGCCACTCTGCTGCTTCGACCCAACGGATTCGAAACGCTTGCCGTCCGAATCTGGAGCGCAACCGGTGAAGGATTTCTGACCAGGGCCAGTTTCTCAGGGCTTATCCTGATATCGCTATCAATCATCCCGCTTCTACTGGTGACCGTCCGTGACCTCCGCAACTGATCGACTCGCCATCCGCGCTCGGGGCCTGACTAAATATTTTGAAAACCCGCCGAGCGGATCGGCCCCGACCCAATCGGGCGGAAGAATCCCCGCTCTCAATGAGTTCAGTCTCGACGTCTGGGAGGGAACGGTGGTCACCCTTCTCGGACCGTCAGGGTGCGGCAAGACAACCGCGTTGCGGGTTATCGCCGGATTCGAGACTGCCCAGGGCCGTGTGGAGATACGGGGACGAACAGTGCTCGACGAGTCGGTTTTCATCCCACCGGAAAAGCGCCGGGTGGGCATGGTCTTTCAAGACTACGCGCTGTTTCCTCACATGACCGTGGAGAGAAATATCAGCTACGGGCTGGCCAAAGGTGACTCGAGGAAACGGATCGCAGAAGTAATCGAACTGGTCGGCCTGCACGGGCTGGAGAGCCGCATGCCTCACGAATTGTCCGGGGGGCAGCAACAACGGGTCGCCTTAGCGCGGGCCCTCGCCCCAAAACCAGACGTGATTCTGCTCGACGAGCCATTCTCCAACCTGGACGCCACTCTCCGTGAGCGGGTGCGGCGAGAGTTGAAGGTGATCCTGACCGAGGCGAGGACCACTGCCGTATTTGTTACCCACGATCAGGAGGAGGCCCTGGCATCCTCTGACATCGTGGCTGTAATGCGAGACGGCAGAGTGCTCCAAGCGGACACTCCCGCTCATCTGTATAACAATCCGGTGGACAAGTGGGTTGCCACATTTCTCGGAGACGCTGACATCATCGGGGCTCGGGCCCACGACGGCCACGTCGACACGGTGGTCGGCCGATTCCAAACCGACCTGAATGGAGAGGTGTCGGTGATGGTACGACCGGAGGATGTCCAGATCTCACTGGGCGAAACCTCCAACGCCACCGTTTCTCATATCGAATATTTCGGTCACGACCAATTGATCACCCTGGCCATGGCTGATGGAGTTCGGATTCGCTCCCGGATCGGGTCGAGGCCGACCTATCAGGTCGGCCAACCCTGTCGGGCGCGCGCCATCGATGCGAGAGTTTTCCCCAAATAGGCGAGCCCTCGCCGTGGGACCGAACACAGGTACCATCGATCCGGAAATGGAAACCCTCATCGCGTTGGCGGCCGCGGCCTTAGCCACGTTTTTCGCTGTCGACCTCTGGCGTGACTATTCGAGGAAACCCCGGCCCCACGTCGCGGCATACGGCGCCGGCATCACGATGTTCGCGGTAGCCACCTGGGCTCTGTTCATCGGGTTGGCTTTCGGGTGGACAGGACCCGTCTACCGCATCTTCTTTCTCTTCGGCGCAATCCTCAACATCCCGGTCCTCGCAATAGGTTCGATGTTCCTGGTGGTGGGGAAAAAGTCAGGTCACGTCCTCACCGTCGCCGTCGGAGCACTTGCCGCGATCTCGACCACCCTCACATTGACGGTCCCTTTCGAGAATCCGTTGCCGACGCAAGGGATACCAGTCGACATATTCCCCCTCGGATTCAGCCCCCGACTGTTCGCCATCATTGGAGGTGCCGTCGGGACAACGATCCTGGTCACCTTGTCGGTCATCAGCGTGTTTCGGTTCTGGCGCAAGAACCGTTCCATCGTGTGGGGGAACGCCCTGATCCTCCTCGGAGTGGTCGCCGCAGCCTGGAGGGGCACCGGAGTCGCCCTCGGCGATGGGGGTGGATTTGCCCTCTCCCTATTGTTGGCCGTTAGTTTCATCTGGGCTGGATACAAGGTTGCCTCTGGCAAACGAAACAGCCCACCACGCCAATCCGAAGAAACCAAGGGCCAGCACAGTGTGGACCAATTTGAAAGCGATCGTGCCTGACCCCATCCAGTTGACCAACATCGAGCGGGTCCAGACGACAACAGTCCAGATTGCAAACAAGTAGAGCACCCATCTGGCTATCCGCCCCGATGCCCCGAGCCAGAGGGCTGCGGTAGCCACCAGGCCAACCAAGACCGATCCAGCAATCCTCGCACGGTCAGACCAATCGTCGCCCACGGCAAGCAGTCCGACGCGCCCTCCCCATGCGATCAACGTCCACGCCAAAATGGCACCGCCGAGAAGTTTGGGACTGGAGGCCACTATCCGCCGATGTAACTCATCTCGACACGTTGGCCGATGGTGACGGTTTGTGATGACCTGATCTCGGAATATCGATCGGTGCGCTTGCTCCACGTCGAATCGATGATCCTTCCCAACTCTTCGTCGTCTCCACCGGCACGTATCGGCACCTTGAGATCCGTCCCCCCGGTGGCGAACAAACAGGTGTAGAGAGCCCCCTCCGCCGAAAGCCGCACCCGACTGCAATCGCCACAGAACGGAGAGGAGACCGAGGAAATGAAGCCGATCTCACCGGCGCCATCGGTGTAGCGGTATCGCTTGGCCACCTCTCCCCGATAATTGGGGCCAATGGGGTCGATGGGGAACTCCGAGTTGATAACAGCGGCCATCTCCGCCGCCGGCACGACGTCGTCAAGACGCCATCCATTGCTACTACCCACGTCCATGAACTCGATGAACCGGACGATGTGACCGCTTCCACGAAAGTGACGCGCCATCTCGAGCACGGCGTGCTCGTTAACGCCCTTCTGGATGACGGCGTTGATCTTGATCGGACCCAGACCGGCATCCGTTGCGGCGTCGATTCCCTCAAGAACCTCGGCGACCGGGAATCCGGCGTCATTCATACGCATGAAGGTTGGGTCGTCGACCGCGTCCAAACTCACCGTGACCCGACTCAGGCCGGCCGACTTGAGTTCGGCTGCCTTCCGTGCCAACAAAGACCCATTGGTGGTGAGAGTCAGGTCCTCGACGCCATCGATCCCGGCCAGCATGAAGACCAGCTTCTCGATCTGGCGCCGCAACAGGGGCTCGCCTCCGGTGAGACGGATCTTGGTAACCCCGCGCTCGACGAAGAGGGTGGCCACCCGGGCGATCTCTTCGTAGGTCAGCTTGTCGTCCCTGGTCAGGAATTCGTAGTCGGTTCCAAAGACCTCGCGAGGCATGCAGTAGGTGCACCGGAAATTGCACCTGTCAGTCACCGAAATTCGCAGATCGCGTAACGGACGCCCCAGATTGTCCACAGGCTGTGACATGAAAGGAGACTACCGGTCTTCATCCTCTCTGCAGAAGATGGATCCGTGCCAATGGTGAACCCGATTCAATATTGAAGTCGGCAGCGAGGAGAATGGTGGCGAATGGCGCTATTCAAAAAGAGATTCAAGACACCGCATCTGTCCAGCCTGGAGGAATTCAAGGCGATCACGGAGTCGGGCCAACCGTTCCTCGTCGACTTCTACCAGCACGGATGCCAGCCCTGCCAGGTGATGGACGGCATCGTCAACGAGGTGGCCGAAGAGTTCGCCAGTAAGGCGAATGTCGTAAAAGCGAACCTGGAATCCGTCCCTGACCTCTTCTACCAATTCAAGGTGAAGTCGACGCCGACCTTCATCCTGGTACTACCCAAGGGAAACCAACTCCACCAAATGTGGCGCCAATCCGGATTGGTCAAGAAGAACCAGATCGTCGATCAACTCTCCAGGGCCATCTCTGCAACCTGAACTTCTTCAGGGTGGATTCGGAACGAATTGATCCAACCACCCAAACCGATTGAGAGCACCAGGGCGACAACCAGCCAACCCACCACGGGAATCAGCCATACGATCGAGATAACGGCCGCCCCCACCCCGACCGCTCCCGCGATGGTCAGGTTTTTCTTGAGGACACTGCCAATCCAGGCAGCGGTTGGTATCCCGGCTACCAGTGCGAAAACAAAGACCAAGCCAAGCAACGCGAGAAACAGCGGGATCAGTGCCGCGACCAGTGGCAATGCGGCACGAGCTGGGGCCAGGGAATATATCAGCGCTGCCAAGGCGATGGTAAGGACCGGGGAGACCAGAACGAGGAACCCAACGAGAAACGAACTAATTGGCCTGGCGCGGAGAGATTCGTAGCCACGTTGGGTGCGACCCGGCCAACCCCACGCGACGAGAAGTGCCAGAGCGGAAAGGCATGTAGCGACCAGTACACGGCCAACCAACCCGAGGGCTCGTAACCGAATGTTGGCCGGGACCGGCTCTTGACGCACGACCGCGCCCGCCACCGTCGCCTGTTCGAGCCCGGTCGCTTCATTGGGAGACCGATAGTCGAGGTCGCCCCCTACCGAGAGAGGGCCGACAACCGCCAGTTGGCGAACCGAGACCGAAACGTCACCATCGATCTCGCCGGCGAGATCGAGGTGACGCTGGGCACCCTCGAGTCCGCCCCCAATATTGCCGAGGAGAGCAGCGTTCCATGCCCACAACACAACGTCACCCTCGATCGCGCCGTCCGAGCCCAGTTCCAGATTCCCACCAAGGGCGACGAGATCGTTGCCAATAGAACCCTCCACGATTACCGAAGGAGAGGTCACCCGAAGCGACCCGGCGATCTCACCGGTAACCACGACCTCAGGGCTCAGGACCATCACCGAGCCGGTCACCACACCCTCGATCCGGACATCCTGGCCCGCGATCGCAATCAGATCGCCGTCGACTTTGCCCCGGATGATGATTCGGTTGGCCACGGCGTAAAGGTCTTGTTCGACAACGTCGTCCTCGGTGATGATGACCAGTTCCGAACTGTCGGTCTGGGCGGCCATCGCCGGTTGACCGGGGCCAGTGACCACGAGAGCAACCGCGAAGCCGAGAAGTGCCAGGCTCCTAAAGAGGGAGCGCATCGGCAGCCAGATCGAGGAGCGACGCCGGGAGGATTCCCCAAACGATCGTCGCGGCCACAGCTGCCCCCAGAACCCAACGGACCGTCGCCGGTACCGCGATTTTCTCAGAGTTGTCATCTTCCATGTACATGATGACGATGATCCGAAGGTAAAAGGCAAAAGCGACCACCGAGGCGAGAACTGCTACGACGACAAGCCATTGGAACCCGTTCGTCCAGGCATCGCTAAAGACGCCGAACTTGGCAACAAACCCGGCGGTAAGCGGGAGGCCGGCCATTCCCAGAAGTAGCAAACTGAGACTCCCGGCAAGCACCGGACTCCGACGAGCCAGGCCCCGGTAGGCCGACAGGTCAGACCCCGAAGCACCGGGACCAGACACCACAGCGACGACAGCGAAAGCACCCACGAGCTGGATGGCATACACAGCGAGGTAAAAGAGCACTCCGTCGCTGCTCGAGCCGACAACTCCGGTCATGATGAACCCGGCATGCGCAACTCCGGAGTAAGCAAGCACTCGACGGATGTCGCCTTGGACCAGCGCCAGGGTGGACCCGAGAATCATCGACAACACCGCAACCCCGGCGATCACCGGCAAATAAGTGTCTGCGTAGCTTTCGAACGCTGTCAACAGGATCCGGGCGATGGCCGCAAAGCCGGCGATCTTGGCGACCGCCGCCATATATCCAACAACTCCCGCCGGGGCTCCCTGATAGACATCAGGCGCCCAGGAGTGGAAAGGCGCGGCCGAAACCTTGAATCCCAAGCCGACGATCATCAGCCCGATTCCTATGAGAATCACCGCCGGACTGCTCACCACGAAATCCGAGAAAAACTGCCCGAGCCCGAGGATGGTCAGTTGCCGGGTTCCTGCGTAGGCAAGTGCCACCCCATATACGAAAATGGCAGAGGCAAACGATCCCATGAGGAAATACTTGATTGCTGCCTCATCCGACTTGGAACTCTCCCTCGAGATGCCGGCCATTATGTAGAGGGCGATCGAGCCCACTTCGAGCCCGAGAAACAGCATGATGAGATTGTTGGAGGCGACCATTATCGAGAAGCCGGCGGTCGCCAGAAGGATCAGGGCCAACGCCTCCGCCCCGCGACGACCCAGGCCCCGGAAGAATTGCCAACCCGCAGCCACTCCCAGGATGGTCACGGTTATCAGAGCCGCCCGGGCAAAAACAGCGAAGCCGTCCATCAGGATCATCCCGGAGAAGGCATTGAGTCGACTCGCCTCGGCGGCTGGGGAACCTGTAGCAACGGTCCATTGCCACACCGTCAACCCGAGGGCGGCGACCAAGCTGACGGCCGCGACCCACCCCAGGACACGCGTTGCCGGTTTCCACTGGACTTCAACCAGTAGCACGAAGGCAGCCCCTACCGCCAGTACGAGCTCGGGCGCTATCGCCAACCATGCAATGTCGGGTGTCGTCACTCCGCAACCTCCTCAACCACAAACACGTCGTCAAGTCGACCGGGAACCGGAGTCACATAGTTGGTAGTGGCCTCGACGTGGTCGAGGGTTGCCTCGGTCGAAGGCGCGATCTTGTCCAGGAGAACGTTGGGATAAAGGCCCAGTATCAGTACCAGGATCGCCAGAGGGGCGAGAAGGCTGATCTCCTTGAGCGAAAGGTCTTTGACTTCCTGATTCTCCCCTTCGGGCACACCGGTGAAAACCCTCTCATACGCCCAGAGCAGGTAGATGGCAGCGAGCAATACACCGACAGCGGCAAGGATGGCAAGTGCCGGGACCGACGCATACGAGCCGATCAGAATGAGGAACTCACCGACAAAACCATTGAGTCCGGGGAGGCCGATCGATGCGAACGTCATGAACAGAAAGAAGCCGGCAAACAATGGGATCGTCTTCTGAAGGCCTCCGAAGTCAGAGATCTTCTTGGTGTGACGACGTTCATACAAAATCCCAACCAACAGGAAGAGTGCACCGGTCGTAAGGCCGTGGTTGACATTTTGGATGACAGCACCCTGGAGGCTTCCCGAGGTGAGGGCAAACGTGCCCAGAACGATGAAGCCAAGATGCGAGACGGAGGAATAGGCCACCAACTTCTTGAGGTCAGGTTGCACGATGGCGACCACGGCGCCATAGAGGATCCCGATCACGGCGATAGCACCGAGAATTTCTACCGCGTCGACCGACGCCTGCGGAAAGAGGGAGAGGTTGAATCGCATCAGGCCGTAGGTACCTAGTTTCAGCATTACCCCCGCCAGGAGAATGGAACCGGCGGTGGGGGCCTCGACATGGGCATCGGGCAGCCAGGTGTGGAGCGGGAAGAGTGGAACCTTGATCGCAAATGCGAGAGCAAAAGCCGCAAACAACCAACGCTCCGTACTCCCCGAGAAAGTCACGTTCATCAAGTCGGCGAGAGCAAACGATGTACTGCCAAATTGGGAGGTATGCATCGAAGCAAGGCCGATGATTGCCGCCAGCATGAGAGCAGACCCAAACGCCGTATAGATAAAGAACTTCACCGACGCGTAAATCCGTCGCTCCCCTCCCCAGATACCGATTATGAAGTACATCGGAACCAGGATGACCTCGAAGAACACAAAGAACAGGAACAGATCGCGGGCCATGAAGGCGCCGAACATGCCCGCTTCGAGCAGCAGGGTGTAAACAATGAATTCCTTGGTGCGCATTGCAATCGAACCAGAAGCGGCCAATGCAATCGGCACCAGGAGCGCGGTCAAAACCACCATCGGCATCGAGATGCCATCGACACCGAGAGACCAACTCATGCCCCATGGTTCGTACCACGGTGCGTCGACTGCGAACTGATACCCGGCCTCGGGTTGGAATGCCCAAAAGAGATATCCCGCAAGGGCCAGCGGCATTATCGAGAGGGCCACCCCCAGGGGGAGGTGCAACTCCTTCCGATTGGACGGAACAAGTGCCACTGCCAACGCGGCAACAACCGGAGCGAGAATCATGGCGGTAAGCACTATGTACCCCCCGCCAGGAGCCAGATGACAACGATGATCGTGCCACCGAGAAAGAGTGCGCTGTAGTTGCGGACATAACCGGACTGAAGCGGGCGGGCCCTCTCACCCAGATTGGTGAAGAGTCTGCCCACACCGTTGACCGCACCGTCGATGACGGGGAGGTCGAAGCCAAATGCCGCCCACTCCGAGAGCCTTTTCCCCGGCGCCACCAGGGTGGCCCCGTAAATGTCATCTACTCGATATGCCTCCTCCCAGGTACCCCACAGCGGCTCGAATCCGTCTTCGAACTTCTGCCATGACGCCTGGGGACGTCGGTAACTCAGATAAGCCGCGGCGCCACCGGCAACGCCGGCAAACACCGACAGTCCGGCGAGGATGAGGAACATCATGAGCCCTTCGGGGGGATGCTGGAGGCTTATTCCCTCAAAAACCGGCTCGAGGAAATGCTCAAACGATGTCAGGAACGGTGTGTTGACCAAACCTCCCACCACGCTCAACACCGCCAGAACCACCAGCGGAACTGTCATTACCCGTGGCGACTCGTGCGGCGCAGCACCTTCATCCCACCTCGGTTCGCCCAGGAACACCAGAACCCACTGACGGGCCATGTAGAAGGCGGTCAGCAAAGCGGTCACCAGGCCAACCACAAAGAGAATCGAAAACACCCCGCCCCTCTCGAACACGGACGCCAGGATCTCGTCTTTGGACCAGAATCCGGCCAACGGTGGAATCCCCGAAATCGCCAGCGTGGCGATAGCCATCGTGACGGCCGTGGTCGGCATCTTCTTGAAAAGTCCGCCCATTTTGTGCATGTCTTGTTCGCCGCCCATGGCGTGGATCACCGAACCGGCTCCCAGGAAGAGAAGTGCCTTGAAAAAGGCGTGGGTCATCAGATGGAAAATCCCCGCGATGTAGGCCGTCGATCCAACCGCGAGGAACATGTAACCCAATTGGGAAACGGTGGAGTACGCCAGAACTTTCTTGATGTCGCGCTGCGCCAAAGCGATTGTGGCGGCCCACAACGCAGTCGCAGCACCGATTATGGCGACTGTCAGCGATGCCGCAGGCGCAAGCTCGAAGATGGCCGCCGATCGAGCGATCACATAAACGCCCGCAGTCACCATCGTTGCTGCATGGATGAGGGCGGAAACCGGGGTCGGGCCCTCCATGGCATCGGGCAGCCACACGTACAGCGGAATCTGGGCCGACTTGCCGGCGGCGCCCACCAAAAGCAGGAGACCAATCGCCGTTGCCGTCCCCGTGGACAGGACGTCTGGTGCCCTCTCGAATATTCCTGCGAACGACAGAGTCCCGAAGCTGGTGAAGACGATCATCAGGCCGACCATGAAACCCACGTCCCCGATGCGGTTTACCACAAACGCCTTCTTGGCCGCGGCGGCGGCACTCGGTCTGGTGAACCAGAACCCAACCAGCAGATACGAGCAGAGGCCAACCAATTCCCACCCGAGAAACAACATGGCGAAGTTGCCGGCGAGGACAAGGGTGAGCATCGATGCCGCGAAGAGGTTGAGATAGGTGAAAAAGCGATGGAACCTCTCGTCGCCGTGCATATACCCGATGGCAAAGATGTGGATCAACGTGCCGACGCCGGTCACCACGAGCACCATCACCGCTGACAACTGGTCCCATTGAATCTCCAGGTTGGCTCCGATCGCGGGCATCCAACTCCACAGATGGACGATTTCGGCCTCGGCGCCGCTGCCGAAGAAGGGAAGAGCTGCCAGCAAGGCGACAACGAACGATCCACCGATTGCCAACGTCGCCAGCCATCCCGACCCTGGTTCACCCAGGTAACGCCCAAAGAAATGAAGCAATACCGAAACCAACAGCGGAATTGCGATGACGAGCCAGATCACGGATGTCACGAAAGGCTCCCTACGGCACCCGTGTCAAGCTTTTGGCAACGAGAATCGTCCCCCTCCGCCGTTCCAAAGCGACCGGCTCCAACGTGTATCCTCGCGTTAGCAAAACGGGTCTTGAGCCGGCGGGGGTGCAGGGGGTCGTCCCCCGCAGAATAGAAGAGCCTCATCCGCTGAGCTCGTGGAGTTCGTCGACAGACGCTGTCGCCCGCCGTCTGAAAATGGCGACCATGATCGCCAAACCCACCACGACCTCGGCGGCGGCCACTACCAGGATGAAGAACACGGCGACCTGGCCATTGAGATCGTTCATGGCACGGCCGGCGGAGATCAGGGTGAGATTCACCGCATTGAGCATCAATTCGATGCACATGAACATCACCAGTGCGTTGCGGCGGACCAGCATGCCGAGCGCCCCGATCAAGAAGAGCACCGCGGCCAGGGACATATACCAACCAGGATCGACCACTACTCAGGCCTCCGTCGGTAGTGGGCGAGGGCGATCGCTCCGGCGGCGGCGATGGTCAGAAGAAGGGCTGTGGCTTCGAAAGCGAGGACCCAATCGGTGAAGAGGGACTCTGCCACCACCTCTATCGTCCCGTTGGTCGCCTCCGGGAAAATACCGTCGGCAGCGGCCGGAACCCATTCGAAGTTGCCGAACACCGTAACCCCGACCGCCAGGATGATGATTGCGCCAGCAATAACACCGACGAAGACTCGCTGCCTGGGGAGTGCCTCATCGCGGCTCTCCTCCTTATCCACGCCGATAAGCATGATCACAAAAAGGAAGAGGGTCATCACGGCACCCGCGTAAACGATCACTTGCACCGCAGCCACCAGATGGGCGAGTTGGAGGACATATAGCACTGCCACCGAAAAAAGAGTCGCCAGCAGACCGAGCGCCGAGCGGATCGGATTACGGGCGAGGACAACCGTTAGAGCACCCGCGATGGCGCTCAGCCCCATGAGAACGAAGACGACCGCCTCAACCATTGCCGTCTCCCTGAGAACCAGCATCCCGTTCCTCCTGGGGTGGCTCAGGATCCCAGTCAGCGGGTCCAGGAGTGCCCTGCCAGGCCTGGACACCCTCATAGGCCGCCCGACCGGAAGAAGCGGTGGCCCGGACCCAACCGTCGGCCACTTTCAATTCTTCGAGATCGGCAAGCGGATCGTCGGGGAACATGTGAGGGACCGACCCATCGCGGCCCATCAACAGTTCGTCCTTCGTGTAGA
>JBGTGL010000056.1:0-3265 GCA_041746755.1 Acidimicrobiia bacterium
GTCGACAAACACCAGGTCGTCGCCCTCGATTCCGACGAAACGCTCCCGCCACGCCTCGCCCACCTTTTGAGCGATGGCCATCGGCAGGTTGTCGATCAGCTCATTGGCGACGATCACGCCGCGGAATGGGTCGAGGTCCGACAGGTCTTCCAGGACGCGTTCGGCAGGAAGGACATCCGACAAGGAGCGTCGCGCTGCCGGCGACATTTCGACTGCCCGAGCATCCACGGGGTACTTGCTGAGCAAGGACACCAACAGCGAACCCGAACCTGCACCGACCTCAACAAGGGTGAACGGGTCGGCGATTCGCTGGTGCTCAAGCCGGACATACCCAGCCAGGGTTTCGCCGAATGCACCGCTCACTTCGGGCGACGTGAGGAAATCTCCATCGCGATCCGAACGGAGGGTCTCACCGCCGAAGAATCCATCCGGGTGGTACAGGGCGATCTCCATGAACCGCTCAAAGGGGATCGGGCCGTCGGCCTTTATTGTTTCCTGAATGTGTTTCTTCAGCTTCATTGCGATACCGTCAGGGTATGGACTTTGGAGTTTTCATGTTCCCGACCGATACCGCAATTCGGCCGGACCATCTCGCCCGAGAAGTCGAGGTACGTGGATTCGAATCGTTGTGGTTTCCGGAGCATTCCCATATCCCGACGTCACGAAGCACTCCATGGGGCGGTGTTGAGGGAGCGCCGCCGCTCCCACCCGAGTACTGGCACACCATCGACCAGTTCGTCGCCATGTCTTATGCCGCAGCCGCCACGACAACTCTCAAGGTTGCAGCAGGGATCTCACTCGTCGCCCAGCGTGATCCGATATGGACTGCGAAGGAAGTTGCCTCCCTCGACCATATGTCCAACGGCCGGGTGATCTTTGGAATCGGGTACGGCTGGAACAAAGAGGAGATGGGCCATCACGGTGTCCGCTACACCGAACGACGGGAACTTCTTCGCGAGAAGGTCTTGATGATGAAAGCCTTGTGGGAAGAGGAGGAGGCGTCATATCAGGGTGATCGGATCGCCCTCAACCCGTCATGGGCGTGGCCCAAGCCGGTGCAGAGCCCCCGTCCCCCAATCCTGATGGGCGGTGCAGCCGGACCGAAGACGACCGCCGATATGGTCGAATTCTGTGACGGATGGATCCCGCTGGCGACACGGCACGACATCGTCGACCAGGTAGCGAGGGTTCGTCAAGCGGTCGCGGATGCGGGTCGAGACCCTGCTCAATTCAATATCACGGCTTATGGAACAAAGCCCGAACTCGTCGAGACACTCCAAAGGGCTGGCGTCGACCGCGCCGTTTTCCCTTTAAGACCACTCGGAGCCGATGAAACAACCCTCAAACTGGACCAAATCGCTGCAGCTGTAGGCCTCCAGTAGGACCCAACACATTTCAGTAATTTTTCCGATTTGTCGATAAAGGGCGATGGATGAGTCCAGGGGATCGGTTCGCCGAACAGCGTTCACCATCGGGGCGATAGCAGCCACTATTTTGCTTGCGTTCTCGGTGATCTACGCCAACGCGTACTCGACGCGCGTAGTCACGGCCAATTCACGAGCCCTCCACTGGACCAATGCCAATCTCGGATCAGCTGCGGTGCTGAGAGCGGCAGCCAACCAGGCGATACTCTTCGCACGCGACGCAGCCAACGGAACCTCATCAGAGGAAGCGGCTCGGATCGCCGCCGCGGAGGCGGAAAAGACAATCGCCTCGTTTTCAGAATCGAGTGTGGGCTCGGAACCGGCTCTTGGTTGGGACACGAGCGAGATCGATTCCCACGCCAGATCCCTGATTTCGGATGCGAAAGCAATCGTCGAAGACGCCCGATCTGGCGAATGGGTTGCGGCGCGAGCCACACTGAACGACCAGTTCGAGCTCACCTATGGCGACTTCACCAAACTACTCGCCGCTGAGCAGGACACCATCATCGCCCGTATCGATGCCACCGACCAGTTTGCCGGGCTCATAGCAGGCATCATCAGATTTGTGGTGGTGCTGCTGCTGCCCATTCTCGCCTTCGTCACCTATCGGCGAATCATCGCCAGGCAAATGCGAGAGCAGCGTCGGATTTTGAACACCGAGCTCGAGTATGAGAGGAAGTTGAGCGACAGCAAGGACGACCTCATTGCTGGGATCTCCCATCAACTCCGTACCCCCCTCACCACGATCTACGGGATGTCCCACGTGCTAACCGGCGACACCGTGACCGATCCGGGAACGACACGGGAGTTCCTCGAAATCATCCACAGCCAATCGTATGAACTGGATCGGATGGTGTCGGACCTGCTGGCTATGGCAAGGCTCGAGGCCGGAGCCGCGGAGTTCAAAATAGAACCCGTTGACATGTCTGAGGCCATCCGACAAGCTGTGGAGCCGGCACGACGTACCGGCCACGAGATCGAGGTGATCCAGGGAAACATGGAGACAGCTCTCGGCGACAAGGCACGCATCACTCACATCGTTCGCACCCTTCTCTCAAACGCCGACACGCACGGAGGGTCCCATACCCGGGTGATTTCTGGGGAGGCAGGTCAGAACGTGAAGGTCATCGTCGAGGATGACGGTGACGGAGTGAAAGCGCCTGATCGTCTCTTCGCCGGATTCGTCAATGAAGGAAGAGATGCGCTCCTTTCTGGAAGCGTGGGGATTGGCCTGGCGGTGGCACAGCGGATGGCCGAGAACATGGGCGGCAAGATCGAATATCTTCGCAAGGAGGGGCGTACCTTCTTTGTTCTCACGCTTCCCAATGCCCGGATCACGTCGAGTGCGCAGACCAGGTCTGAAACGCTGGCGGTGTCGTGACCCTGCGGCGGCGCCTTGGGGTGGCTTTTGTCTTGGGTGGCCTCCTCGTGGGCGCATCGATGCCGGTCGCTCTTGCCCATACGTGGGCCTATGCCGACTCATTCCCCGAACAGTCATATAGCAACAACACCGGCTCCTTGATCTGGGACGGCCCGTGGATCGAGGTCGGTGACAGCGATGGCAGCCCGACTAATGGGACGGTCTCGGTTCAGCCTTCAGGATGCAGCGGAAAATGCCTTGTCCTGAATCCCGCTTTACAACTTCTCGTTCCCAACGGAGCGCGGAGATCCGCCGATCTGACCGTTGCCCAAACTGTCGAACTCTGGTACGTAGTCGCTATCGACGGCGGTTTGGTGCCGGCGGGCCGGCTCGATGTTCAGATGAGAAAGGCAGGAGGGTCCTGGACGACAATCAAGTCCCATCCGCTTATCTCGGCGCCCAACGGCTTCAATGCCTTCAC
>JBGTGL010000057.1:0-6575 GCA_041746755.1 Acidimicrobiia bacterium
ACGGCCGTCGGGAAGCTCATCCAGTCCCAGTTGGCAGGGACCAACAAGAAACTGACGCTCGAGTTGGGGGGCAAGGGGGCCCACATAATCTTTGAAGATGCCCCACTCGACCAGGCGATCGAAGGCGTCATCAACGGGATATTCTTCAATCAAGGCCATGTCTGTTGTGCCGGTTCGAGATTGTTCGTCCAGGAGAACATCCATGATCAGTTTGTGGACAAATTGAAGCGACGCCTCGCCACTCTCCGGGTCGGCGACCCGCTCGACAAGAACACTGATGTTGGTGCGATCAACAGCCGTGAACAGTTGAACAAGATCAACGAGCTCGTTGACGCCGGCCGCAGTGAGGGCGCCGAGATCTTCCAACCCGATTGTGTCCTTCCCGACCGGGGATTCTTCTTCAAGCCGACCTTGTTTACCAACGTGGCGCAGTCGCATCGGATCGCACAGGAGGAGATCTTCGGGCCGGTTCTTTCCATCCTTTCTTTCCGCACACCGCAAGAGGCAGTGGAGAAAGCGAATAACACTCCGTACGGATTGTCCGCCGGGGTGTGGACGTCGAAAGGCTCACGCATCCTGTGGATGGCCGATCAGCTGAAGGCTGGGGTGGTCTGGGCTAACACCTTCAACAAGTTCGATCCGGCGTCACCATTTGGCGGGTATCAGGAATCGGGTTTCGGTCGCGAAGGTGGACGTCACGGTTTGCTCCCTTACTTGAAATGGACGGAAGGATGAGCCGTCTCGACGTGAAGAAGACCTACAAGCTCTATATCGGTGGGAAATTTCCCCGTTCCGAGTCGGGTCGTAGCTACCCGGCGATGGACTCCAAAGGGGAGGTCCTGGCACGAGTTTCGTCGGCAAGCCGAAAGGACCTCCGCGATGCCGTCCGAATCGCTCGAAGTGCGGTCAAGGGTTGGGCGAGCAGAGATGGCTATAACCGGGGACAGATTCTCTACCGGATTGCCGAGGTCCTCGAAGATCGGGAGGGCAGTTTCGTCGAACAGTTGACCGATGCCGGTTCGAAGCCTGCCGCCGCTCGCAAGGAAGTGTCCGACTCCGTCGACCGATTGGTCTGGTACGCCGGGTGGTGTGACAAGTTCGCACAGATTTACGGGAATCTCAACCCGGTGTCGGGCCCGTTTTTCAATATCTCGGCCCCTGAGCCAACAGGAGTGGTTGGGATCGTTGCGCCGGAGGAACCGGCCCTGCTCGGGTTGGTGTCCCGGTTGGCTCCGGTCCTGGTCCCCGGCAACACCGCCGTTATCCTGGCGTCGGAGAAGGCACCAATGCCGGCGATCACTTTCTCCGAAGTCCTCGACTCCTCTGATGTCCCGGCGGGGGTGGTCAATATTCTCACCGGCGTCACCGGAGATTTGGTGCCCTGGATGGCAGACCACATGGACATCAACGCCATCGACGCCGGTGGCGCCATCCCCGAGCAAGTTGCGAGGATTCAGGAAGGCGCAGTCCACAATGTGAAACGGGTGGTCCTGCCCGACGACGTGGGACAGTCTCCCTACCGTATCGCTGCTTTTACCGAGACCAAGACTGTCTGGCACCCCAAAGGCCTATAGATGACCGGGTTGATAGTGGGCAGTGGGTGGTCGTCCGGCATCAACTTGTACGGTGTTGTCGCTCTGCTCAACATCTACGGTCGGCTCGGCTTCGGCGAAGTACCGGAGGTCCTGCAGCGAACCGACGTGCTTGTCATTGCGTTGATTCTCTATGCCCTGGAATTCGTGGCCGACAAGGTGCCATACCTCGACAACATCTGGGACGTAGTGCACACGGCGATTCGTCCTTTGGGCGCGGCGGTCCTTGGCTGGATCATGGTGGGCGATGCCTCTGGCCTCAACCAGTATGTGGCGACGATCGGGGCTGGCGGCCTGGCCCTGGTTTCTCACGCCACCAAAGCGACAACGCGGGTGGCGGTGAACACCTCGCCGGAGCCGGTGAGCAACTCTGTGGTGAGTCTCGCCGAGGATGGCCTGGTGGCGTTTGTTGTCTTCCTCGCGGTCGAGTATCCGATTGCCGCGATTGCAGTTGTGATTGTCTTGCTGGTCATTGGTGTCTACGTGATGTACAAACTCATCGGGCTGGCCCGCAAGGGCCTGCTCAAAATCAAATCGGCATTTCCTTCCCAGCACACGACCTAGCGCGACGCTCACGGTCCCCCTCCGCCTCGACCCAAAGCCGTCTCGGCACCTCCCCCGTTCGGCTCCGCTAGCTCAGCCTCCGGGGGAGGAGTAAGAATCCGCGAGCTCCGTCTCCGGGGGGAGGAGTAAGAATCCGCGAGCTCCGCCTCCGCGGGAGGAGTAAGAACGAGGCCGGTACGATTCTTAATCCTTCCCCGGAGGGACGAGGGGGAAGGTGGCGCCGCCGAGGAACGAGGCGGGGACGGATGGGGCTGGTTCTCACCAACAAGCCCCGAACCCGCAGGGCTCTCGATCCCGCGATAATCCGGAAATGCCCGAGCGCTCTATTCCCATCGCCGGTCCCCTCGACCTCCGAGGCACGCTGGCACCGCTCCACGGGAAATTCGATAGGCAGGGCTGGTGGCTAGCGGCGAGGACCGAAAACGGACCGGCGACCCTATTGGTCAGTCGCACCAGTCAATCGTTGCGTGGTGAGGCGTGGGGAGATGGTGCCGGTGACCTCCTCGAGCGCTTAGACAGAATCGGTGGCCTCGACGACGAACCGTCGGCTTTTCGTACCCCACACAAAAGAGTCGGCGAGTTGCACCGGCGCCGACCCGGGCTGCGTTTTGGGTACACGGGTTTGGTGTTTGATGAGCTGGTGATAGCCATCGTCGGGCAGAAGGTCACAGGGACCGAGGCGGCACGCGCCATGAATGGTCTGCGACAGGCGTTTTCAGAACCGGCGCCTGGCCCGAACCCCGAGCTCCGTCTCCCACCCAACCCCGCAGCGATCGCAGCAGCGCCTTATTGGCAGTTTCACGAGCTTCATCTCGAACAAAAGAGGTCCGAAGTCCTTATTCGTGCTGCCAACTCAGCTTCGGAGATAAATGACCTTGCGAACGTAAGTCCGGCCCTCGCCGCAGCACGGTTGCGGCAGATGCGGGGGATCGGTGAGTGGTCAGTTGCCGAGACACTGGTCCGAAGCCATGGTGATGCCGATCAGGTTTCGGTCGGTGATTTCCACCTCAAAAATCTGGTCGTTTATCACCTGACCGGCAGGCCACGAGGCAGCGACGAGGAGATGCTCGAACTACTCGAAGAGTTTCGGCCCCATCGGGCCCGGGTGGTGAGGCTGCTCCACTCACTAGGCCACGCTCCGAAATACGGGCCGCGGACGAAACCACGCAACATCACCGCATTCTGAGGTGTCGACCAGCTGGGGGTTGCGGCTCCGAGAAACTCAAACCGATAGTGGTTGCGGTCAACGGTCCCAAGAAGAAAGAGATGCTTGTCGGAAGGAGTATCGACAAGAACATGGCCCACCAACTCCAGCGGCGAATGGCCTTTGTCAAGAACCGGGATGTTCCATCGATGGAGAGCAAAAAGAAGACCGATGAGACAGTGCCAACAATGGCTGCGCCGAAAATCCAAGCGACGATTAACCCCACCTCATAGTCGGCCCTGTCGGTGACATTGGCGGCAGTCACCACCAACAAAAAGATTGAATAGAAAAAAACAACCGTCCCCACCAACCGACCCCACCACAGATATAGCCCTGTCATTTCGCCAGCCAGTCCAGCAGGAGCTCGCCAACGACACTGGGATCTCGCACCCCAGAGTGTTCCACGCCTTCTAATACGGAAATCTCAGCGTCAGTCCCCGCGTCGTCGAGTGCCTTGAAGAAGTTCTCGGAGAAGTCAGCCGGAACCACCTGATCGAGGTCGCCATGGATCAGCAGGGTGCGCAGATCGGGATTCTCGCCAACCAGGAGTTGAGGGTTGCCAGCCTCCCAATCTTCGGGTGAATCCTCGGGCAAGCTCCCGAAGAAGTTCACCATTATCGGCCCCAGTCTCGAAATGTCGTAGGGCCCGGCGAAGCCGATGAACCGTTCCGGGATTCCGGTACCGGGGTAGGGGCAATCGCTCCCATATTGGTCTCCGTTCAATGCCACCACCGACCCGATATGGGCGCCGGCAGAGTGGCCTATCACCACGACAGTGCCGTTAGAGCGAGGATGGGAGGAAGCGAAACGGACCGCGCACGCGATATCGTCGATAGCGGCAGGGAACCCCGGTGACTGCAAGGACAGCTGGTAGGTGGCGTTGACCGTTAGGTATCCATTTTCAGTCAGGTAAATCGCCAGGGGCTCTATCGATACTGGAGATCCAACCAACCAGGCGCCACCATGTACCAGGACTACAGCAGGGAATCGCCCGTCACCGTCGGGGATTCTGATTTGAGAGCCCGGAGGCGGTGCTACCTCGTTGGTCGTGGTGGACGTGCTGGCAGTAACTGTGGTGACGGTGGTGCCGGTAGTCGAGGACGTGGTTGCAAGATCTGTGACCGTTGTTGGCGTCCCCGTTTCAGTTGGAGCATTGTCCGGAGATGGCGAACAGGCGCCCAGGATCAGAACCATGCTGGTTACAAAAGCGAGGCGGCGAGACGGTCGACGTGCCATTCGACTCGGGCGCTCCCTTCGTTCACCCGGCCCGCCGGAGTGTTCCCTTCGAGACTGGAGTGAAGCGCCTCCGCCTTGTCTTCTCCGACTACCAGGAACAGGACATGCCTTGCTCGATGGAGGAGAGGGTAGGTGACGGTGAGTCGGACCTCGCCGGACTCCGGAATCGTGGTCTCGACGAAGCGGCGCTCGGTCTCTTGCAGTGCGGCCGAACCGGGGAACAAGGAGGCGGTGTGTCCGTCATCGCCCATCCCGAGGAAAACGAGGTCCGGCGAATCACCGTGAATCGAATCGAGCAACTGCTCGTACCGGGCCGCTGATTCCTTAGGAGAGATGGTTTCGCTCCACTCCGGTTGATGGAGTTCAGCCGGAATGTGATCGAATAGCAACCTCCCGACCATCCGACCATTGCATCGGTCCGAGTCGAGCGGAACCCATCGTTCATCCGACGTCCAACCATCTACTTTGGACCAGTCGAGGCCGGAAGCGCGAAGTCTATGGTAGGTGCGCGCCGGTGTAGATCCACCGGCCAACCCGAATGAGAAACGGCCCTGCTTGGCCGAGATCTCGCTAGCAATGGTGTCGGCCAGGGCGGCGGATGCATCCTGCGCAGTGTCGTGGACGACCAGTTCCATCCTGGAGACGGTAATCATTGATCACGTCAATCATCTAGATTCGACCGTGTGGGCCAATCAATCACAATCAAATGGGAAGACCAAACGGTCACCGGAATACTCGAAGGGGAAGGGTCGGCCGGCATCCTGTTGGCGCATGGAGCGGGAACCGACCAGAACCACCCCAACATGGCCGCTCTTCGCACCGCACTGGCCGGGGCCGGCCATAGGGTTTTATCTTTCAACTATCCATACACCGAACGCGGGTCGAAACGCCCCGATCGGACCGAGAAGCTGGTGGCCTGTCACCATGCCGCTGCCGACAAGCTCCGAACCGCAGTCGATTCATTGTTTCTCGCCGGTCGTTCCATGGGAGGAAGGATGGGCACCTACCTGGCGGCAGAGGGATACCAATGCGATGGACTGGTTCTCTACGCATATCCACTCCACCCCGCCGGGAAACCGGAAAGCCTTCGGGTTGCCCACTTCCCCGATGTCGCCCAGCCGATGATTTTCTTCCAGGGGACAAAAGACCCCCTCAGCCGGATGGAGCTCTTCGATCGCTATATCGCCCCTCTGCCCAACGTCTCGGTCGAGATCCTCGAGGGAGCAAATCACGGCTTCAAGGGCGGGGGTTGGACAGCGGAAACGATGATTGAAAGGTTGGTGACCGGCACAACCACATTCATCGCGACGAACTCGTCTGGCAAAAATCGGCGAATCACGGCATAATTGGGGTTCACCCTTCACCTTTCAAGGAGTTCTTTTCAATGTCGCAGGTCACCTTGCGTGCTTCGGCGGGTCGCACCCCCGGTTCGCGTGAATCAAGGCGTATACGCAAAACCGGGAATATTCCCGCCGTTGTCTATGGACACGGGACCGAACCCCGCCCGATCTCGGTCGATGCTCACGATCTCCAGTTGGCCCTCCACACTGATGCCGGGTCAAACGCGTTGATCAACCTCGAGATAGACGGTGCGAAAGCTCTTCTCACCCTGGCTCGGGTCATCGAGAAGCACCCGTTCCGGAGCGAATACCGTCACGTCGACTTTGTCGCTATCTCCCTTGACGAGAAGCTCAGCTTTGAAGTCACCCTTCATTTTGAGGGAACCCCGATCGGGGTGCACGAGGGCGGCGTGTTCTCACCCCGACGGACAACCGTGGACGTGCTTACGTTGGCTTCGACCATCCCCGATTTCATCGAGCTCGACATATCCGGTGTTGCCCTCGGAGAGTCGCTGCGCGTCGCCGATCTACCAGTTCTCGAGGGTGTCGAGTACACCGAAGATCCGGATGCCGTGGTCGTATCGGTCACCGCTCCCGCCGCCGAGATCGTCGAGGAGCCCGACGAGGACCTTGCCCTCG
>JBGTGL010000058.1:0-14870 GCA_041746755.1 Acidimicrobiia bacterium
CGGGGAACTGGCTTAGCCGGCCAAGCAACCGTAGGAGTCGTTGACCACTTCCAGGTCGCCAATATCAACGGTGCTGTCATTATTTTCGGCGGTGAGACCGGTGAAAGTTCCGGTCACCGGTCCCGGTGCTCCACAAATTCCGGTGCCTGGATCATCAAACTCGAGGGTGCCCCCATTGATCACCCATTCCTCTTCGATCACCGGGGTAGGTTCGCCTTCCTCGATGACATCGTCACAGTGGTTGGCGAGTAGGTCCTCTCCCAGGACGAGGCGGGCATCCCATGTCGGGTCGGCGAAGGTGATCGGCGGGTTTGGCTCACTGTTGTTGCTGTAGACGAAGAGGGCAACGGTTTGGTCGGCGTTGGAGGCAGCGAACCCGACACCGCACGGCCAGAACTCGGACAACTCGGCGTCGGCGGCAAACCCGGCGTTGGTTGGCTCGGCAACCTCGCTGTCACTACACGCGGTGACCACCATTCCGATGATTGCCAGAAGCAATATTGACCGTTTCACACCTTCTCCTCAATTGGTATTTGAGGGTTCGACGCTTTGCGCGGGGCACAGGTTCCCGTATTCGTAGCGCAGCTTCGTCGGTCGGCCCAAACGAGGGTCGAGTCAATGGGGTTCTAGCCCAGGTGCTGGGCGATCTCCCAAAGGTGGCCATCGGGATCAGCGAAGCACACCGTCCGTTGTCCCCATTCCCTGTCGATCGGACCGTTGACAAGCGTCACGCCCTTGGCTTCCAAATCAGCCGCAGCGGCGTCGGCGTCGTCGACCCAGATCGTCAACTGAAATTTCGCACCCGGGATGGTGGCGACAATGGCCGGTTCGATTAGCCCATTTGCCTCGGTCGACTTCAAAAGGTTGACGATTGTGTTCTCGAATTGGAAAACGGCCGAGACGGCGTCCTCAAAAATGAGAGGCAGCTCAAAAGCGCGTGAATAGAACTCCTTCGACCGGGCGATGTCCTCTACGAACAACGTGATAGCTCCGATGCCCATTTTTGCCTCTGCCATTTCACTTCCCTCTTCGATATCCCGACTCGGTCCCGCAAGTCAGCGATCTGACTTCGAATGGTCAAAAGATACCCGGGGTGCCCACTCAAGGTTCAGGGTTATAGACGCCGAAAACAGTTGTGGCCGTCGGCAGGGGAGCAGCAATTTGGAATCCCCAAGTATTCGACGTGTGAGCGAGGAGCCGGTTCCCTCGGGACGGGTAAACTCCTCGCCGTGTCTAAATGGGTGGTAGCCGTCTGTCTTCTCGTGGTCGCATGCTCTTCCGGGGTTGGAGACTCCGGTGGTGACGGCATTCTCGATTGTGGAGTTGGTCAGGTCGGAATGCCCGCAGGGATTACCGCGTCCGGAGTCGCCGAGGCGGAGGTGGCCAAGGTCGCGTTGAAGGGCTGGGCGCTGAATGGCGCCACCGTCAAGGAGTTTCCTGCGGAAGGCACCTGGTCGGCGGTGCTCGCTGGTGAGGACATTGCTATTGCGGTCGCAGAGCAACAGAGCGACGGCTCGTGGGTAGTCAGCGATGTGGCGGTCTGTGGTGCCCAATAGCCAGTTACGTGAGGGAGAGTAGGTCCCATCGATTGCCGGAAATGTCAATGAACACGGCTACTTTTCCGTATGGCTCAGATCGTGGTTCGGAGACGAACACGACGCCGGATTCTCGCATATGTCGGTAGGTTTGATCGAAGTCATCAACCCGGAGGAACAGGCCGACTCGCCCTGCATATTGCTCACCGATCGCTGCCTCTTGAGTTTCATCATCTGCCTTGGCCAATAGCAAGCCGGTCCCTCCTTCACTTGGTCGAACCACCACCCATCGCTTCGGTCTGCCGTCGTTGGTCAGCGACGGTTCATCTTCAACTAGGTCGAAGCCGAGAACATCGACGAAGAAAGCGATTGCCTCGTCGTAGTCGGCAACGATGATCGCTACCAGGTCGATATTGCTCATGTCGCGGCCATCATTGGGGCCCAGACCATGGCGAAGCGCAGCGAGCTCTGAACCGACTCCATGTCCGCCAGCATATCCCTAAGGCTGACGGCGCAGCTAAGCAAACAAGGGTTCTAGTCGCAGGGGAACACCGCATCGACGCCAAGAAGCCTCGACGCGTTGCTGAGTGGGACGCAGGCTGCAGCGAAATCCGGAAGGTGCGCGAAGGCGTCTTCCACTTCGTCATACTGGATGAAGTTCTGATCGCCGCCAGGAGTCCGGGTAGTCGACAAGAGCGCGAGCCACGTTTGTGAGAGGTCCGACTGCCCAAATGGTTACAGGTCTATCTGCCGTGGCAGCCGCGTCAGCAATCAGCTCCGAAGCCTGGCGGGGATCTGTCTTTGCAGTCGGAGAGGGCAAGCCATCCAACAGTGCGGGGTTGCGGGGCGAAAACTCTCCGGGCCATTGATGAGAGCACTCGGGATCTCGTTGGAGCACGCCACGGGCACCTCACTTCTGCCCATCATTTCAATCATTCCCAGGGTGACTTTGGCCCCCAAGTCACATCCGGCCTCGCCCGTTTCCGGCAGGGATACCGCTATGACCTCTACGCCGACCTCTACGCCGGGATGCGACAGGAGATAGATGAAGCCGCCGAGGTCCGAAACGGTGGGGCTGTAATCGACAATGACGGGGATCGATCCGTCCGTGTCCGTCGTAACGGGCGCTTCCTCGGGCGGAGAGTTCGTCGTCGATGCTGCCGGCTCGGCCGACGCGCAGGCTGTCAGAGCGAGCGCAGTTCCGACGCACAAAGCTATGAGGTGTTTCACATTTGTACAGACGGTTGAGAGCAGCGCCGGGTGACGGTCTTGCTGGAATCGGGCAGGCTCTGTCACCCGCACCGGTGAGTAGACCGTCTGTACTACGACGAAGGTGATCGGCCTGGCCCGACGACTTGACCGAAAGGATTTGGCAATGGCGGCGCACGGAAAACGTGATCCAATCGGCGCCGGGACGGGTCTCGTGGCACTCTTGCCGGTTCTTGCTTGTCTCTGGATCATCGATGGCGGTAGCCCGGCACGGCCGGACCAACCAGTTGTACCCACATGACGGAGCCTAGAAGAGGGTGGTTCATTTCGGCTGGAGCAGTCGCGTGGCTGGTTGGAGTCATCATTCTCGAATTGACGTATACCGACTCCGACGACGAGCTACCAATCATCTTTCTAGTCCTTGCACTCTTCGCAGGGATCTCAGTTGGTTGGGGTATTTGGTTGATGGCCGGGACCCTCGATTATCGTCTCGCTCGAATCGGGGGAAGGCTGGTCGGACTCAGCAGCTGGCTTTTTGGGGTCGGGTTTGGCCTCGATCTCCTTCCGTTCGACACTGGCATCGGGTTTCTTCTCGCCTACTCGTTCGGGCTCTTCGTCCTCCCCTTGGGCTTCCTCCTTCTCGGGGTCGGAGTGCTGCCTTCGCCGGTCTTTCCTGGATGGGCGAAGGTGGTGCCGTTGGCTGTGGCGGCGGTCGCGGCAATTACCTATGGATTCCATGCCCTCGCCAGAGACGTCTGGGATCCACCCGACACCGTGTGGTTTATCAGCATGGGGATCGGGTGGTTCCTCTTGGGAGTCGCATCCCTGCGAATTCCCTTAAGCGCCTCGGGGTCTATAGATGTGATGTCGCCAGCACGTCATTCGTAGGAGATTGCCTTGAGGATGTCCAGCCGGCTTGCCTTGCGTGCCGGCCCCACCGCTGCGAGCACTCCTGCCAGAGCAGCAACCACGAGCCAGATCACCAGTTGGCCGGCCGGAATCGCAAATGTCTGGAGGCCGTTGCCCTCGAGAGAGCTGATCACGCCGAAGCCAATTGTCGAACCAATTACTAGCCCGAGCACCGCCCCGAACACCGCCGTGATCACAGCTTCCCGCCTGATCATCTTCCTTACCTGACGACGGTGCATTCCCACAGCCCGCAGCAGTCCGATTTCGCTCGTGCGCTCGACGATCGAGAGTGCGAGCGTGTTGGCGATACCGAGGACGGCAATCACCAGAGCTAGTCCGAGTAGCCCCGAAAATAGGGCAACCAGCTGATCGACGGCGGCTTCGGCTTCGGCGACCTGGTCAGACTTCGTGTTGACGTCGATGTATGGGAACTCAATCAGAGCCTGGTCAACCGCCTCCACGCCTTCATCGAGTGAGACTCCAGCGGCCAGGTCGGCGAACCCAATGGCTATGTCATCCCCGACGTGGGCCTGGAAGGTCACATCAGAGATCATCAGATTGGCGAATGTCTGGTCTTCGTAGGTACCCACAATCGTGGTGTCCACGATTTCGCCGGAGGGGTAGTCGATGGCAAGTTGGTCGCCAACAGCCCAGCTGTTGGCTTCGAGGACTCCGGATTGGACGAGGAGCCCGCTTCCCAGATCCTCGATCGGGATTGATGGTTCGGCGTTGTACACGGAGCCGACGGTGTCGGGTTCCACACCGACCACATTCAATTCAACGCCATCGATGATCACCAGTCCGGTGCGAACGGCCGAAACAACCTCCACCTCTTCGAGGTCAGACACAGCATCTAGGGCCAAGGGGCTCACCCCGACGCTGAAGTTGGTCGAGGCGAACGCTAGGTCGGCCGGGAATGCGCCGTCGAGTGTGTCGGTGACCGAAGCCTTTACGGAAGCGGCGAAGATCGAGACGAATGCGACAAGCGCCACTCCAACCATAAGCGCTGAAGCCGTGGAAGCGGTCCTCCTCGGTTGCCGCGCCGTGTTACCACGGGCGAGGTCCCCGGTGATCCCACGGAATGGGAGCGAAATCAGCCGCGAGAACGGAACGGCCACCAAAGGTGCGAGGGTCGCCATTCCCAGAAAGACACCCACGGCGCCGACACCCACCATGGCCAGAGACGAACCGTTCTCCACGATCAGGCCAAGAGCCATAAGCCCTGCTCCGAGTGCCGTGACGATGGTTCCCACGATTGCCCTGGTCCGCAGGGACCTCCGGCCAACTCGCGCGGCTGGGGCTGCCATCGCCGCCACCGGTGGAATACGGGCCGCTTTCAAGGCGGGCAGGACGGCCGCAACGCTGGTGACGACCACACCCACGAGCATGGAGACAATGATAGTTCTGGGTTCCAGAGTTAGAGGGCCTTCCGGGAGGCCGAATCCAACGGAGTTCATGCCCGCCTTGATCAAGCCGGCGACGCCTACTCCAGCCAGAACACCTAGTGCCGACGCAAAAACGCCAATCACGAGGGCCTCGAACAGCACACTCAACGTCACCTGCCGGCCGGTCGCGCCGATGGCCCGAAGCAGGGCGAGTTCACGAGTTCTTTGGGCGACGGTGATCCGGAATGTGTTCTGGATCACGAAGGCGCCGACGAAAACGGCAACGCCGGCGAATGCCAACAACGCCGCACCGAGAAATCCGAGACCCTCGTTGATGTCATCCAGAGCCTCCTGGGTCTGCTGCTCACCGCTGACAACCTCCAGGTCGGAGGGTACGGCTGAATTGAGTGAGGCGAGCAGGTCGGCTTGGTCTACCCCCGAGTCTGCGATGACATCTATCGAGGAGAACTGCCCTTCGAGCCCGAAAACTCTTTGTGCTTCGGCAAGGGTGAACGCCGTGAGTGTTGCGCCGGCCAGGTTGTCTTCAGTGCCGAAATTTGCGAGTCCTACGATCTCGTATTCGCCGAGCCCGTTTTCAGTCTGTACGTCGATGAGATCCCCCACTGACAGGGCGTTGGCCTCGGAGGTAGCCACGTCGATCACGACCTCGTTCGGGGCTTGGGGCGAGCGTCCGTTCTCCGGTGCAATCCGCAATGAGTTGACGGCAGGCAGATCGACCCAGCTGAAGCCCAGGGTGGGCGGCCCCTGTCCTCCGATTGGTGCGCCCTCGGAGTCGATCATCTGGGCGTAGCCCGCAACGCTCCCGGCGGCCGCATCAACACCCTCGACGGCGAGTATGTCAGCGAGGAGCGACTCTTCTATTGAGGGCTCGCCAGTACCGGGATTGTCGGTGTTGGGACGGATGGTTGCATCGACTCCTGCATATACATCGCTGAAGAGAGTGTCGAAAGTCGCGTCGATTGTGTCGGTGAATACGAAAGAACCCGCGACGAAGGCAACTCCGAGGACGACCGACAAACCAGTCATCATCAGGCGCATCTTGTGGGCCAGGAGACCCTTGATTGAAGCACGGAGCATGATCAGGAGCCCAGTTTCTTCATATAGTCAATGACCGACTCGGTGGTGGGGGTGTCCATCTGCCCGACAACGTTGCCGTCCTCGAGGAATACCACTCTGTCGGCGTAGCTCGCCGAAACCGGATCGTGAGTCACCATGACAATGGTCTGACCGAACTCGCGGACTGCGCGCCGCATGAAGTCGAGCAACTGGGCGCCAGACTTGGTATCAAGGTTTCCAGAAGGTTCATCGGCGAAGATGATCTCCGGCTTGGTCACCAGTGCCCTAGCCGCAGCGACGCGCTGTTGCTGGCCACCGGACAGCTCGGACGGCCGATGGCTGAGTCGGTCATCCAGACCAACTGTCGACACGACGGTAGCGAACCAGTCTGGATCGGCTGCCGCTCCGGCAATTGAGAGTGGCAGGAGAATGTTCTCCTCCGCCGTGAGGGTTGGTATGAGATTGAACGACTGGAATACAAACCCGATCTTGGATCGGCGAATCTCGGTGAGGGGCCTGTCCTTCAGCGTTGTCAGGTCGACTTCACCGATGAAAGTATTCCCTGAGTCGAGGGAGTCAAGCCCGGCGAGAGTGTGGAGCAGAGTTGACTTCCCCGAACCGGACGGACCCATGATTGCTGTGAATCGGCCCTTTTCGAAGTCGATCGAGACACCGTCCAGGGCGCGCACTTGGGTGTCGCCCTCTCCATAGGTCTTTACGCCGTCGCGCATCCGGGCGGCTACAGCAGTGGCAATACGGTCTTCGGTAAGTGTCATCCTTGTCTCCTTGTTCAAGATGTGTAGTCACATCATCGGCCATCTTCGGTCCCGTGTCATCGGGCCAAAGATGGTTGCGCGTCCTGTCCATCGGGATGGTTAGGTGCTGGCTTCTCATCCTCAAGGATGAGACCATCTACCGGCCGGGTGTCACCAGTCCGGCTTCGTAGGCCGCAACAACTGCCTGGACGCGATCGCGAAGCTGGAGTTTGGTCAGGAGGTGGGAGACATGGCTTTTCACGGTGGCTTCCGACACGAAAAGTGCCTCGGCGATCTCGGCGTTGGACAAACCTCGCGCCATCTGCTCCAGAACTTCGATTTCCCGTTCGGTGAGATCGTCCAAACCTTGAACTCGAGGCTGGGTTGGCCGGGACGCGAATTCGTCAATCAGACGCCTGGTGACCGAGGGGGCGATCAGGGCATCTCCAGCGGCGACGATCCGAATTGCCCGGATCAGAGTCTCCGAATCAGCGTCTTTGAGAAGGAACCCGCTCGCTCCTCCCCGCAAGGCTGCATATATGTATTCGTCGAGGTCGAAGGTCGTCAAAACGATGACTTTCACATCCGGAAGTGTCTGATGAATCTGTCGGGTCGCCTCCAAGCCATCTACTCCGGGCATGCGGACATCCATCAAGACCACGTCTGGCCTTTCTCGTTTACTCAAACGGATCGCTTCCTCTCCGTTCTCCGCCTCTCCAACGACGAGAAGATCGGCTTCGGATTCGAGGATCATTCTTAGGCCCGAACGGATCATCGCCTGATCATCGGCAAGAAGAACCCTGATCATGATGTGTACGGGATCGTCGCTTTGACCTGGAATCCGCCACCGGGGCGAGGTCCTGCACTGAAGTCGCCACCCAGCACTGCGACACGTTCTGTCATCCCGACTATCCCGTGGCCCCGGCCCTGGTCCGGCGCGGCCGCTCCGTGGCCGTTATCGAGAACCTCCACCACCAATGAGTCGGGTTCGTATCGGAGGTTCACTTCCGCCCTGGCTCCCGGGCCGCCGTGCTTCAAGACGTTGGTGAGTGATTCCTGGACAATTCTGTACATGGAGAGCTCCGCCCCCTCACCGAGATCCACCGGATCTCCGGAAATGACGAGGGTCGTGGGGACGCCCGAGGCGACCATTTGTTCCGTCAACTGGCCAAGCTCATCCAATCCGGGCAGGGGAGCGAGCTCTGCTGAATCGTCCCGATCCCTCAGTAGACCCACCATCCGACGCATGTCGGTGAGACCTGAGTGACCGGACTCCTTGATGGTCTGGAGTGCTTGCACCACCCTTGGGTCAGAATCGCCGGCAATACGGCTGGCGCCCTCCGCCTGAAGGGTCATCACGGTCATCTGGTGGGCGACAACATCGTGAAGCTCGCGGGCAATCCGGGCCCTCTCCTCAGCCACCGCCTCTTGGGCGAGGCTGGCGCTTTCCTGTTCTGCTTGCTCGGCCCGCGTTGTCAACTCGTCGACTATTCGCCGCCGTTCATGGACTTCCCGACCAAGGAAGAAAGGGGCTGTGGTGAAGACAAAGGTCCCCAAAACGTCTCCCCAACCGACCGATTCGAGTGTCAACGCTCCGAGAGTGGTGAACGCAACCACGCCAGCGATGTATGGCACACCGATCTTCCACGATCGGTCCCGTGGAAGCTCGCTCCCAACCGCATGAATCGCGAGGAGGATTCCCCCAATCGCGAACGTATTCGGATAATCGAGCACCCGATCGATCACAAAGGCGCTCGTAATGACAATGAGAACCCCGACCGGCCAGCGGCGGCGATAGGCAAGGGGCAATGACTGGAGGGCTATAAGGAGCCAATTCCAGCCATCCGGCTCTCGTGAGAACATCTCCCCGGCCGGGCTGTCGCCAATTTCGACACGACCGATGATGCCCAGGACAAAGATGCCGAGGGCGAGGATGGCGTCGACGGTGAACGTCGAAAAACGCTTTGGCCGATCGATCATTGGGTCAAGGCTAGAGGCGGGTGTGATCACGCGCATCGGCCTCAGGGATGATTCGGCCGGTCGCCGATACGTGTGGTGAGTTCAGTCCTCAACTCCTCAGAAGATCCTCTGAATTGCTCATGGTGGCGTTTCCGGCTTTTGAGCTCTATTCTCTCTTCCCGGTCGCGAATTCCCACACGGGTGGGATAACCCTTATACTTACGGCATCCCGCAGAGCCCGTTTTTTAGGGGTGTAGCTCGAACTGGTAGAGCGCCGGTCTCCAAAACCGGAGGTTGGGGGTTCGAACCCTCCCGCCCCTGCCAGGAAAGTCAAGAAGTAACTAGGATAAGTAACCGATGAACCGAGAAATGCGTCGCCTTCAGGAGCGTGAAGAGCGGCTATCGAAGAAACAGGACGGCAACAGCAAGGCGCAGCGCAAAGCCAGCGCTATGACGCGCCCTCAGCCTGTTGCTGAGAAAAAGTCCGTCTTCGCAAGGTTAAAGCAGTATCTCCATGAGGTTCGCCAAGAGCTGAAGAAGGTCACCTGGCCCACCCGCGAGCAGATGATCGCCTTCACATCTGTCACCATGATTACCTCAATTGCTCTCACCGCTGTGATCTTCGGACTCGACGTAATCATGAAAGAATTTGTCCTCTTCCTCGTAGACCTCCGATCCTGATGGCTGAAACCGTAGAAGCGACCGAAGAGGTCACCGAAGAGACCACTGCCGCGGTCGAAGAAGCCGCGGCCAAAGAGTCCGTCGTCGAAGCGCCGGTCGTCACCAGTCCCTACGACCTTGCGGGCGACTGGTACGTCATTCACTCGTACTCCGGGTATGAGAACAAGGTCAAAGTCAACCTCGAGACCCGTATCCAGTCGATGCACATGGAGGATCGAATCTTCGAAGTCCACATCCCGATGGAGGATGTCGTTGAATTCAAGAACGGCAAGAAGGTAACGGTCAATAAGAAGGTTTTCCCCGGCTACATCCTGGTGAGGATGAAACTCGATGACGACTCCTGGTACACGGTGCGAAACACGCCCGGTGTCACCGGTTTCGTCGCCGGTAATGCACAAAAGCCCACACCGCTGTCCCGTAGAGAGGTTGAGCGGTTCCTCGGAGTCCAGGAAGAGGAAGAAAAGGGCAAGCCACGTTTCAAGCCCGATTGGGAAATTGGCGAGCAGGTTCGGGTTGTTACCGGTCCGTTTGCCGACTTCAACGGGGTAATCGAAGAGATCAATATCGATCAGCAGAAGATCGTCGTGTTGGTCAACATCTTCGGCCGGGATACTCCGGTCGAGTTGGGCTTCGACGACATTCAGAAGAACTAAACGCCGGGGCATCCCGCTTCGGTTCGTAAACCAGACCACAGGATTCAAAATGGGACGAAGAAGACTCGTAACAACCGTCAAGATGCAGTTGCCTGCAGGCCAGGCGACACCCGCCCCGCCGGTGGGAACCGTTCTCGGCCCGCATGGGGTCAACTTGATGGACTTCGTCAAGGCATACAACGAAGCGACCTCGCATCAGCGTGGTCAGATCATCCCCGCCGAGATTTCGATCTATGAGGACCGCTCGTTCGACTTCATCACCAAGACCCCTCCGGTCGCCGGTCTGCTCCGTCAGGCCGCCCGTGTCGAGAAGGGTTCCGGAGAGCCGAACAAAGAGAAGGTCGGAAAAGTGACCCGAGCTCAGGTGAAGGAAATCGCCGAGCTCAAAATGGTCGACCTCAACGCCATCGATATGGATGGCGCAATGAAAATCATCGAAGGCACCGCCCGATCCATGGGAATAGTTGTCGAGGGCTAATGAAATTAGCTTCTGGAACGATGCAATCGTTCCAGGGGTGATGAAATCACCATCTAGAACCATGAAATTGTTCTAGACCACGTAGCAACCAGTGGGAGGCCTCACAGGCCGCTTGGACCACAAGGAGAAACATGAAGCACGGAAAGAAGTACCGCGAGGCATCACAGCGGTACGACAAGCAAACCCCCTACCCCGCTAAAGAGGCACTTGAATTGGTCAAGACTCTCTCGTCGGCCAAGTTCGATGAGACGGTTGAGGTCGTTTTCCTCCTCGGGATCGATCCGAAAAAGGCCGACCAACTGATCCGGGGGACTGTCTCGCTACCCCACGGGACAGGCAAAGATGTCCGCGTCGCCGTCTTCACATCCGGTGACCACGACGAGGCCAAGGCGGCAGGCGCCGACGTTGTAGGCGGCAAAGACCTGGTTGAGAAGCTTCAAGCAGGTGGCGAACTCGAGTTCGACGTTGCCATTGCCACGCCGGACATGATGGCCGAAGTGGGAAAGCTCGGAAAAGTTCTCGGGCCCCGAGGTCTCATGCCTAACCCCAAGGCGGGGACGGTCACCCAGGAAGTGGGCAAAGCGGTGAGCGAATTCAAGGCGGGACGTCTCGAATACCGAAATGACCGCTATGGAAACGTCCACATACCTGTTGGGAAGGTTTCATTCGACGCCGAGAAGTTGGTCGACAACCTGACCGCCATCTCTGGCGAGATCGTCCGCTCCAAGCCAGCATCATCCAAAGGCCGTTTTCTCAAGGGGATAACGCTTTCCTCGACCATGGGGCCCGGGGTCAAAGTCGACCTGGCATCGGTAGAAACACTCACGTCGGCTAAGAGCTAACGCGCCTCCGCCCCGTTGCTCGTGCATACGGTCCCGTTTTCCGGGACTCCAAACACGACGAACCGATTCCCGGGTGGTCTATCCGGTTGACCGTGCATACGGTCCCGTTTTCCGGGACTCCAAACACAGCGAAGCGGGAACGGAATCCGGCATTTCAGGCGGTGAGGGCAGGACCGCGATAGGCACCGACGGCCAGGATGGTCTCGATGCAGCCAGCAGGCTCGTTCTTTAGTTTTTCGTAGGTGAGACGGATCACTTGAATGCCCTGCGCTGCCAGGGCATTGTCGCGGGCCCGGTCGACTTCGTTATCTCTGAGGCGAGCATGCCACCGACGGCTGTCTGCTTCGATCGCTAAGTCCCACAAACCAATAAACGCGTCGACCCGGGAGGGCTTGCCTTCGATGGATACTGGATACTCCCTAATCGACTCGGGTATCCGTGGGTCGGTCAGCACGCGTTCCAACAATCGCTCGAGATAGGTTGAGTCGACTTCGAACTCGTCCGAACTTCGGTTCTGAACTATCAGTCGGAGACGGCCCGAACCGGGAACCCGGCCTTCAGAGATTCGCTCGTAAATGGGTTCGAAGTCGTCCAAGCGCATTTTTCCGGTGAGCAAGCAATCATCGACGAGTGAATCCAATCGTTCATATGAGAGATCGCTGGCGAGCGTCAATATCGTTTCGGCCGCGGTCGTTGCGACAAATCCGCTCAAGCGTTGGGTATCGATTGTCTTGAAGAAGGCGGATCGGATCACTCGCGAGATCGGTGACCGAGCGTTCCCGGATCTCGGGACGATGATCACCGGACGAGACTTCGGAAAGCCAGGGAAATCGTGCAATGTTGCGGCGGAGCGACCGCCAACGATCGCCCTGGGACGACTCAGTATTGCAGCAGACAATTGTCGCTCCCAAGAAGGAGGCGACGACGCCACGGCGTACACGCCTGGCGCCATTGTCACCCATGCGCCATTGGCCAGTCGACGGGAAACCGCCCTCTTGTCGAACCCGGCAGCCCGCAACTGATTCACACTGAAGCACCCGTGCTGACGTGCGGCGAAGGTATCCACCTGGCGATAGTCCCCACTCATACCTGACTATCGGCGAAGACAGTGGACCGGGTCAACCCCTTCGCTCGCTGGTGCATACGGTCCCGTTTTCCGGGACTGCAAACACGACGAACCAATTCCCGGCTGGCCCATCTGGTTGCTCGTGCATACGGTCCCGTTTTCCGGGACCGTATGCACTATGAATGGCTGGGTCGCTAGTTGGTGAAGCCGCCCGAGAAGTCCCAGGGCCCGTCGTTGAGCGGGATGGTGACGATGTTGACTCGAGAACCGTCCTCGGCCGAGTACTCGAATAACTGGACTGAATGGTCGGGCGTTAGCGTGGCGTCTTCAAACGTGAAGTCGAATTCGCCCCAGGTTCCACTTCCGCTTGTTGCCTGTCCGTGGGTTTCGCTGACGAGGTTTCCGGCCGCATCGATGATACCCATTGTCAGCGATGCCTCGAAAGTGTTGGAGATCCCGGCGACTGTGATCGGGCCTTCGGCGTTGAATACGACGGGCTGGGTCACATTGATCAATGCCAGATTCTCACGGAAGGTCTCCCGGTTCACCGATCCGGACAGGTCGAGCCCCTCGGTCCCGAACTCGGTGACCGGTTGGTTGTTGACGATGAACTGGACTTCATCGATGTCCGGGTCCTGGGTTGAGGTGTAGATGATCTGGTTCAGCATCGTGAAGTCACCGAGCAGTCCGGTCCCTGAGCCTTCGAGGAACTTCTCGCTCAATTCGAGGATTAGGGCGTTCGGAGCTCCGTCGGCGACCCGTGCGCTTACGACCTCGATTCCTTCGGGAATGGTGTTGAAGAAGCCGTCGGGAGGGACGATAGGTGCGTCTACGGGCATCAGTAGCTGGAGGGCATAGAGCGTGAGATCGGTATCTGGCGGGCCATAGGCCGGAGTGGCGAAGGCGACCAATGCCGGATTGCCCAAGAAGCTGTTTTCGGGTGTTTGCGCCAGGTAGACGATGGCGTCGCCCGCGATCGGGATCTGGCCGTCGCTGGTTGTCGTCGTTTCGCCCGGTGTGGTGGTTGTCGTTTCGCCAAGCGTCGTCGTGGTGCTGGTACTCGTTGAGGTTGTCGTATCAGGCGCCGCCACAGGCGGGGCGTTGTCGAAGAACAAGAACGGGATCCCGATGGCGAGCAGAACGACTGCTGCTGCTCCGGCAAACACCAGGAACGGACTGGTACGGCGGGTTTGATTACCTGAACTGGTCACAACGGTCTCCTCCGGGAATGGGGGTGGCTCAGGTGACATCGCCATGAGGCGGTCGGTGAGGTCTTTGAGTTTCTTCTCGTCGCCGGGGTTCATCTCAGCCACTCCTGTAGTCGTTTGCGAGCACGGGCCAGGTGGCTCTTCACCGCACCTGTGCTGATCCCCATCCGGTCGGCGACCTCCTCGAGAGGCAGGTCATTCCAATAGGTGAGGACCACTGCGGCCCTTTGCTGTATTGAGAGACGGTCAATGGCCCGCAACACATCGATGTCGATATATTGGGGCATGACCGCTTCTGGTTTCGCCGTCTTCATCTCACGAAGACGACGGGACAAAGTGCTCCGGTGATGGTCTTGGGCCACCGAGAACACCGCTCTATATAGGTAAGCCCGACGGTTGAGCACCTCGGGCCAGCTCTTGGCGTTGAAGGCTTTGAGACAACCATCGGTAACCACATCGGCTGCGTCGAACGGACCGACCAAACCGGTGGCGTACCGGGTCAATTCATCGGCGTAGGACCGATAGATTTCCTCGTTGTTCATGCCAACTTTCGTCGTGAGCATGCCCCTGAGACGGAGCGGCGACAGGTTGTGGGTTACAGAAAAGGTTGCTGCGGTGGATTATCGCTAAGACCCGCACCAAAGCAGGTAATACCAGGTGAAGAGACGGGGGTCCCAGTGGCCGGACTGCCTTGGGCAGAGGGCGTCCGGTTTTGCCAGGTCTACCGTCCGCACGAGGCCAAAAGGTTCGTCTGTGGACCGGGGTAGGTTCCGGTCACATCCTTTCGGGCTTCGCGGCCCTCATTACTGAGTCTCGGCTTGCGGGTGGGGGCGGTCAGGAAACCCACCCGGGTGGCACGGAGACCCCCGTGATGTCAACCCTCCTAGTGTCGCGCTGGTAGGTCGAGATGTCCAGGGAAAATCTGGAAAAGGGGATCAAACCCCTGTTACGGTGGACTCCAGGAACGAGAAGAGGACGTTGTTGAAGGCCTCGGGTCGCTCGAACCCGGGGAGATGGGCGGTGTCCGCTATCACCACAGCATCATTCTGGGAGTACTTACTGGCTAGATCGTGGGCCGCTTCGACGAGAGTGGGGAGGTCGTGGCTGCCCACG
>JBGTGL010000059.1:0-10038 GCA_041746755.1 Acidimicrobiia bacterium
GGGGGGGGGGGGGGGCCACGGTTCTCACCAACTCAAGCTTGACGCGCGAGGCTTTCGGTCCCCCTCCGCCTCAAACCCAAAGCGGTCTCGGCACCTCCCCCGTTCCGCTCCGCAAGCTCCGCCTCCGGGGGAGGAATAAGAAGGCGGCCTCCACGACTGTCTTGTTCCTTCCCCGGAGGGACGACGGGAAGGTGGCGCCGCCGAGGAACGAGGCGGGGACGGATGGGGCCGGCACTCCCCAAACCAAGCTCTGCGCGCGAACTTTCGGTCCCCCTCCGCCTCGACCCAAAACGGTCTCGGCACCTCCCCCGTTCAGCTTCGCAAGCTTCGCCTCCCGGGGAGGAGTAAGAACCCGCGACCTTCGCCTACGGGGGAAGGAGTAAAAATGAGGCGGTTCTCACCAATAGGGAACAAAGCCCTTAGTACCCAACCCTCGTAGACTGATTTTCAATGTTCACCAGGGTCCCATCCGGCTACAAGTCCGATCGTCGTCGCCCATTCTCGATTTTTCTTACGGTCGCGGCGGGCGTCTATCTGGTACTCACTGCCATGGGCACGCTTTGGACCGAGTTTCTCTGGTTTGGATCGATGGATTATCAGTCGATCTGGCTGAAGAACTGGGGTGCGACGTTGGCGTTGGGTGCGGTCGGGGTCCTCGTGGCATTTGCCGTCATTTGGGGGAATCTGAAGGCTGCTGATCGCTTCTCCCCAAGGTGGGTCCCCTTCGACCTGACCGAAGAAGAAGAACTAATCGAACGATTCCGGGAGTGGATCGAGCCGCGTGCCCGCCGGGTGAGAATTCTGGTGAGTGCCGGGCTGGCACTCCTGCTCGGCCTGGCGGCCGCTTCATGGCGCGATCCGTTCTTCCTTTTCCGCAACGGGGGTGAGTTCGGGAGCTCCGACCCCATTTTCGACACCGACATCGGGTTCTATCTCTTCCGATTGCCTTTCTACGACACGGTGCTCGACTGGGTTTTCAACCTGTTTCTCCTCACCTTGGTGGTGGTGCTAGTTGTCCACTATTTCAACGGAGGAATCAGATACTCAGGGCGCGGACTCAACATCACCAAAGGGACCAAGACCCACATTCTGATTCTGCTCGCGGTGCTGGCGCTGGTCAGGGCGGTCATCTACCGCCTCGATATGTTCGCATTGCTCTACTCCAGCCGCTCCGTGCCGTCCTTCTTCGGTCCTGGTTATACCGATTTCAACGCCCGGCTCCCGGCGTTGCGACTACTAATTGCGGTGGCACTGGTTGCCGCAATAATCTTCATTGTCAACATCTGGCGACCTGGTTGGACGCTGACCATCGTCGCCGTCATCTCTTGGCTGGTGGTCGCGATTGCTGCCGGATCCATCTACCCCACATTGATCCAGCGTCTCCAGGTGACCCCCAATGAGTTGGCCCGCGAGGGTGAGTATGTCGCCAACAACCTGGAATTGACCCGATTGGCCTACGGTCTCGATCGTGTTGAGGTCCGCGACTTCCCGGCTTCCGATGCGCTCGACTCCGACGACATCGAGGCGAACCAGGTCATCATCGACAACCTCCGACTCTGGGACACATCGGTTCTGCCCCGCACCTATCAGAACTTCCAGGAGCTTCGCAACTATTACTCCCTGAGCCGGGTCGACACCGATCGCTACGACAACAACGGCCAGCCGTCGCAGGTGATGATCTCGGTCCGGGAACTCGAAGAAAACGCACTGCCCCGCGAGGATTGGCAGAACGAGCGGCTCTTTTACACCCACGGTCTCGGGGCAGTGGTCAATGAGGCCAACGTCGTCGAAACCAACGGCCAGCCGCGCTTTCTGCTCAAGGATCTCCCGCCCGAGGCCGTGGTCCCGAGCTTGGAGTTGGACCAGCCGAGGGTCTACTTTGGTGAGACCTATGCACCTGGCCGTCCTGTGATTGTCAAGACCGGATCTCAGCCGCAAGAGGTTGACTTTCCGCTCCCCGGCGAGGGCACCGACTACAACGAGTTCGACGGCGACGCCGGCGTGGTGCTCGACAATTTCTTCAAGCGGTTGGCCTTTGCCCTGCGATATCGTGACCTCAACCTGCTGATCTCGGGCGAAATCCGCCCTGATAGCGCGGTCCTGGTCGAGCGAAATGTGATGGAGATCGTCGAGAAAGTCGCTCCGTATCTCGTTCCCGACACAGATCCATACCCCGTGATCGTCGACGGAGAATTGCTCTGGATAATCGACCTCTACACCGTTTCATCAGATTTCCCGTACTCACAACCGATGACGACGGCTGCCGTCGATCGAGTCGCTCGCAACTCAGAACTGACCACCGGGATCAACTACCTGAGAAACTCGGTGAAGGCGGTCGTCGATTCCTATGACGGCGAGGTCACTTTCTACATGGCCGACGACGGCGACCCGATCGTGGAAGCCTGGTCCAAGACCTACCCGGGCCTGTTCCGACCATTCGATGAAATCCCCGACGGCATCGAGGAGCATCTCCGTTACCCCCAGGATCTCTTTCGGGTCCAAAGCACCATGTACCTCGAGTATCACGTCGGATCGGAAGACGAACTGTTCACCGGCAACGACGCGTGGTCTTTGCCGGCTGACCCTTCGACGATCTCCCGTGGTGACCAAGGAGGGATCAACCTCCTCAACGGTGACGGATTCAACGCCCAGACTCAGCAATTCACATACCTGGACATGATCCTGCCCTATTACCTGTTATCCCAATTACCCGGCGATGCCGACCTCTCCTATCTGCTCCTCCAACCGTTCACACCTAGTTCCAAGAAGAATATGTCGAGTTTCCTCGTCGCCGACTCCACTCCGGGAAGGTATGGGCGACTGGTTGATTTCCGCATGCCCCAAGGTGAACTGGTCGACGGAACCGAACAGGTTGGCCAGAGGATCGAACAGGATGCCGATATCTCCCAGCAGCTGACGTTGTGGGATTCTCAAGGTTCCAAGGTCATCAAAGGTGACCTCATCGTGGTCCCGATCGAAGAGTCGGTGCTCTATCTCCAGCCAATCTTCCTCGAGGCGGAAGAGGGTGGTTTCCCTGAATTCCGCAGAGTCGCAGTGGTGTTTGGCGATCGGGTGGAGTGGGACGACACTCTCGACGGTGCTCTAGCCAGGGTCTTTGGTGTCCCTGAGGAAGACGGCGGGGAGACGCTTCCCGACGGCGAGACCATCGAAGCTTTGGTCATGCAGGCGAATGAGGCGTTCTCGAAAGCCCAGGATGCTTTGAGTGCCGGCGATCTGGCCGGTTACCAACAATGGGTCGATGAAGCCGAGCGGATCGTGGGCGAGATCGACAAGATACTGTCCGGGGCGGCGGGGTAACTCACCGCGAGTTCTCCCAGGGACCGCCGATCGCCTATCGTTTCACCTGGATTACCAAAGGAAATATGGCCAAGGACGAAGAAGAATATATTCGGATGCGAGGGACCGTCGTCAAGATGCTCCCCGATTCGACATTCGAAGTGAAGCTCGACAGCGGTTTCGAATTGCTCGCTAAGCCGTCGGGGAAGATGCGTCGGGGGCGAGGAATTCGAGTCCTCCCCGGAGATCTGGTCGACGTTGAAGTCTCCACATATGACCCGACCCGGGGTCGAATCGTCTGGCGGTACCGCTAGCCGCCCTCCTTTTGCACAGTGCAACCCGCGGGTAGTAACCGTTTAGCCAGCCTGTTGGGGAACGACGCATTTGTCGGTAGTGGGACTTCCGACATTGCCGGCAAAATCCACCGGCTCGTTGATTTCGCTGCCAGTTTCGCTGGTAGTGAGGAAGCGGATTAGGCCCCGATACACACCCTCGGCGTAAGCCTGTCGGAATTCGGGGGTTTGCAGTAGTTGTTCTTGAGTTGGGTCGGAGACGAAAGCACCCTCGATGATCACTGCAGGGGATTGGGAACGCCGCAGCAAACCGTAAAAGTCCCCCAGTGTTGAGGGGTCACGTCTGGCGGCAGTCCCCTGTATCGCCGACCCCTGCCAGGTGTCGGCAAACGGGTCGAAACCCCGCCATAGTTCTTCGTCGATGAGTGAGGCAAGCCGGTCGGAGCCGGGTACCGACACTGCGTAGAAAACGGCGCGGGGAGGGTCGTTGTACGTACGGTCGGTCCCGGTGTTGTTGTGGATAGCGAGTAATGCGTCGGCGTCGAGGCTGTTGGCGAGGGTGGCCCGATAAGCGAGCCCGGCTTCAAAATCTCCGCCGTCAGGCCCGGAAGTATCGCGGGTCATCACCACCGATTCCAAAGCTGAATACATCGTTCCAGCCGTGATCGCACCGGTCGCCCAATCAACATTGTTTGGTTGAACCAGGAGAGTGCGGAGCCGGTCGGCAATGTCAAGATTGAAATTCGACTCCCGCGTCCCGCTGGGACCGGGTGCTCCCCAGTCGCGGCCGCCGTGGCCGGCGTCAACGACCACCGCTGCCTGACTGAGGTCGAAGTCGGCACCGGGGGTTTGTCGGTTTGAGCGTGCGATGGTCTCGGTCCCGGTGAGGTTGATCCAGGCAGGGTTGCTACAGGAGTCGAGAATCTCCGCCCACGATCCATCGATGTTGGTGATAGGAAGCGCGATGCCTTGGTGGACCGACTGGAGGACGTCCCCTCCGGGTGAACTGTAGAGGTCGGTGCCACCGATTGGCACCGCCACTCCCGGCACGGAAGGACTTGTTGTCACGCTTGAGCCCGGATTTTGGGTGGTACTACCGGGGGATTGGTGTGCCGTGGTGGTGGTGAGATCGGCCCCGGTGACAGCGCTGCAAGCGGCGAGCGTGATCGAGAGACAGAGTGTGGTGATGAGACGGCGGGGCATGAAAGATGTGCCGGGGTCGGCCCCGTCACGTTATCCGCTCGTCGCCCCTATCCATAGGTCGGGTTAGACCAAAACCTCGACAGTCCAATTCTCTCCGACCCAGAGGCCGATGGTGGTCAATCCCGGGTAGCGGCGACTGAAATGCCCGACGCTGTTCTGGAGTTGGGATCGTTGGGTGTCGTCGTCGACCGGGTTGCCCACACAGTCATGGTGGGCCACCAAAGCGATTTGAGTCGATCCGTGAAGGCCCAAAGACGTATCGAGGTCCGCAACGATAGCGTTGGTGGCCGGGTCGTATGAGGAAGTCAAATATTTGACCATCCCCGGTCTGGTGACGGTGTCTAAGTACGGCACACCGAACCTGGTGACCAGAAAGTCGGCTACGGGTCGTTGGATCCGACCGTCAACACAAGAGAGGACGGTTCCGAAGTTTTCTGATGCCATCGGCGCAGTCTATTGCCCCGCTTGTGGCCTGGAAAACGGGTCGAGCAGAGGCGGTGGTTGTTACGTCGGGGTGGGGTAGGGGATTCCCCCGATAGAAACTGTCACAGGCATCGGGCATGATCGAGATTATGGAACTCGTAATGAATCTCGCCGCCGGTCTCACCGGTTTGTTGCTTGCGATCGTCGGCATCTACTCAGTCGCTGCGATCTGGTCTGACGACCTCCCCTAGCGGTAGGGCTCGATCAGTCGCCCGCCCGCAGCGGCACCGTGACGTCTCCCAGATCGGCTCCCAGGAGGTGTATCGCCACGTCAGCGTTGATGGAGATTGAAACTCCCGGCGCGCCGCCCCCTATTGAAATTTCGGTCCCGGAAATTCGATTGTCGGCGATGACCGGCCAGTCCTGCGTCGACCCAAAGGGCGTGATGGTGCCGGTCGCGTACCCTGTGACATTCTTAGCCTCCTCCGGGGAAGGCATGCTCAGACGTCTGACGCCCAGGTGCTTTCGGAGCTTGGGCCATGAGATGCTTCGGTTCCCGGGCACCAGAACCAGGACATAATCGCCGTCCCCACGACGCACCACCAGGGTCTTGATCACGGCAGCCGGTTTGACCCCTCGCAACGCCGCTGCCTCCTTGAGCGACGAGACCCTTCCATGCCGGACAACAGAAAATTCAGCGCCGTCCAGGCGGGGATCGCTCAGCGCAGGCGTGCGGGTTTCCACCGTTGAATCGTAGGTGAATTTGATCGGTGAAGCCGTCCCACTGTCCGGGTTACATCTGCAAGGCCTCCGGCTACGAATTACGGATAGATGGAAACACTGAACGTCTCCGGAGCTGTTCACAGCTGTATCGATTCCCCATGTCATATTCAGGCCGCTACTCGATGGCGGTCGTCTCGGGGCGTGAGCGGGTCAGCGCGAAGTGTCACTGTCATTCGATCAACCCTATTCTCTACTCGCAATGGCCAATTCGGATTGCCTTTGAATACATCACTTTCCGACACACAGGTTGCCCGCGGGGTGGTGGCCGGTGACAGGGCTGCATTGGAGTCTGCTTTCAACCAGTTCGGTGGTGCAGTCAAAGCCCTGGCTAGGCGGGTTTTGAGAAACGACGGTCTGGCTGACGACGTGGTACAGGAGACATTCCTCGCCTTTTGGAGATCTCCCGAGTCGTTCGACCCGGATCGCGGGTCACTGCGGACTTTTCTTCTCACCATCGCCCATCGTCGGGCGATTGACATCGTCCGATCGGAGCAGGCTCGATCCCGGAGGGAACAGCTCCCACCGGACCCCGAGCACTTCGACCTCGCGGACGAAGCCATCACCCGGGTGGTCTCGGAGGAGGTTCGGCTTGCAATCCTCGACCTCGCTCCCGAAGAGAGGGCCGCGATCTCAATGGCTTATCTGGAAGGATATAGCTACGTGGAGTCCGCCCGTCGGCTCGGCGAGCCGGAAGGAACCGTGAAAAGCCGGATTCGCAGCGGTATGAGGAAGTTGGCATCGTCGTTGGAGGGAGTCGGTCAATGAATCACGACGAAATTCTTGAACTCATGCCTCTCTACGCACTTGACGCCCTTGAAAGTGATGAGCACCTCGCGGTGCGCAACCACCTGGCGACGTGTGAAATGTGCAAGCAGGACCTTGAGAAATACCACGATGTTGTGGCCGGCTTCACTGAAGACGCGGACGCTCCGGCCCACGTTTGGGAACGGATCGAGGCGCAGTTCAACTCCGATGAGGGCGCCGAAGTTGTGCCGATGAGGCGACCCCGTCGCCGTCCAGCTTTGGGCACCTGGCTGATTGGGGCAGCGGCCGCTGTTGCACTCGTATTCGGCGGCATTCTGGTCGGTCAGAACCTCGCCGGTAGCGACCTCGCTACCGACTCCGGTGTAATTGCCGCGGCGGAAGTCGCCGCAGATCAGACCGGAAGTTTTGTCTCCAATTTCGAAGTTGATGGGGTCGCGGTGGCGCAGGTAATAGTCACCACTGAGGGCCTTGGCTATGTCATCCCGACTGAAGACCTGGAGGCGCTGCCCTCCGACCGTACCTACCAGCTTTGGGTGATCACGCCCGACGAACTGGTGATCTCCGCCGGAGTCCTCGGGGCCGTTCCCGGTCCTGCGACATTCACCTGGACCGGCGACATTGCCGGTTTTGCGCTCACCAGAGAGGTGGCTGGTGGTGTGGTCTCGAGTGCGGGCGATGTGGCTTCCGTCATCGAGACCTGATCAGCTGATCTAACGCGGACTGTGAGCACAATTGTTGTCTGGTTTCGCAGGGACGCCCGTCTCGACGACAACCCGGCGTGGACCGCGGGCGCCCAGGCCGACACAGTCCAACCACTGTTTGTCATTGACCCCAGCCTGTTTGATGTGGTTTCGCCTTTGCGAAGGGCGCTCCTGGTATCGGGGCTCGCCGGTTTGGACTCGTCGTTGGCGGCACTCGGAGGGCGTCTCCGCGTTGAATTCGGTGATCCCCGCCAGGTGGTCCGATCGGTAGCTGCCGAAACCGGCGCGACCGAGGTCTTCATCAATCGGGAGGTGACACCGTTCGGTAAGGCCCGCGACGAGCAGGTGGGGCGACGCATTCGTCTGTGCGAATTCGAAGGCAACACCGTCCATCCGATCGGATCGGTGACCACGGCCAGCGGAGGTCCTTACCGAGTTTTCTCAGCCTTCTATCGATCGTGGTCGGATCGTTTAGTGGAGCCCTACGACCAGGGCCGGAGCGGTGCAACCATTGCGGATAATCCGGGCTCTCCGCTGCCCTCAGTTGATGAATCTTCGATTTCGGGAGGCGAATCGGCGGCGCAGGAACGATTATCTCGATTCCGGACTCGCATCGATCGATACGACATCGATCGTGACGTTCCGGGCATCGACGCCACCAGTCGGCTCTCCATCGATCTCAAGTACGGCTGGATCGGCCCCCGAGACGTGGTGGCGGCTACTGCGGGTGACAGTAAGGGTCGGAAGGCTTTTGTTCGACAGCTGGCATGGCGAGATTTCTACGCAAATGTGCTCGAGGCTTTCCCCGACACTGTCAACCGAGAGATGCGCCCCAACCTTCGCGACATCGCCTGGCGCGAAGATTCTGATGGATTTGCTGCTTGGCAATCAGGCCAGACCGGGTATCCATTAGTCGACGCTGGTATGAGGCAACTCCGCGGGGAGGGTTGGATGCATAACCGGGTTCGCCTGGTGGCGGCTTCATTTCTGGTCAAGGACCTGCTTATTGATTGGCGGCGGGGGGAGAGACATTTCCGGCGGATGTTGCTCGATGGTGACGTCGCACAAAACGTCGGCAACTGGCAGTGGGTGGCCGGGACCGGCACAGACGCTTCCCCCTACTTTCGTGTCTTTAACCCGGTGACCCAATCCCGCCGATTCGACCCGGATGGCACCTATATCCGGCGCTGGGTTCCGGAGCTGAGAGACGTCCCTGCCGACCTTGTCCATTCACCCTGGACGGCGGGACCATTGGAACTAGCGGCTCACGGAGTGAGACTCGGGGAGAATTACCCCGAACCGATTGTTGACCATGCAATGGCTCGGGAGAGGGCGATCGGCGCCTACCGGTTCGTTTCCGGAGAGTCTTGAGCGAAGTCGGTCCCGGTCAGCTCAACCAGGTACTCCCACATGGCTTTTCGAGCTGTAGGAGTTTCCCGGGTCGAATCCCGAGCGTGGGTATCGACCTGTTGTCGGTCAAACCACAACTTGCCAGAGCTTTCGGCGGGCTCGTCGGCCGCAGCCAGCCAAACGATCGTATCCGCACCTTGGTCTACGGTCCGCAGCAGAGGCTTCATGACTTTGTTGAAAGTTGGCAGTGAATCGCGGACCCCGGCAGTCTTTACCCAGCCGGGGTGCATGGAATGGACCACCACGCCGCTGCCCTGCAGTTTCTTTGCCCACATCTCGGTCAATATCACCTGCCCCCGTTTCGTCCGGGCATAGGCCTCCGAGCCCTTGTACTCGCCCCTGTCTGATTGCATGTTGCGCGGTTGGATTTTGGCGAGGTACATACCCCCGGACGTAATGTTGATCACCCGCGACGGGGAGGAGTCGATGATGCGGGGGAGGAGGAGGTTGGTCAACGCAAACTGACCCGCAAGGTTGGTGGCCAGCGTCTGCTCGATGCCCTCCTCGGTCTCGCCGCGCTCGGGGAACAGAACTCCGACGTTGTTGATCAGCACGTGGATTTCTGGACATGCGTCGAGCAGTTCAGCGGCAACCCGCTTGACTTCGGAGATGAGGCCGAGGTCGGCTCGAAATCCCACAGCATCCCCATCGATTGAGCGGCGCGCAGTTTCCAATTTCTCTTCGCTTCTTGCGACAATGACAACCCGCGCGCCCAACTGAGCCAGCTGACGCGCTGATTCCAGGCCGAGACCACCCGATGCACCAGTGATGACGGCTGTATGTCCCCTCAGGTCAGCATTGAGAGGCTCGAAGTTGCGAGCGTGCGCCTTGTATCCGAGGTTGGTGAATGTGGTTGCCGAAAGTGGGTTCACTGTGAAAGAGTCTGAGCTAGGCCATCGAGGGCCTTCTCGCCCATCCGCCTAAAGGATCCGTTGAGAAGAGGTCCCAGGTATCGAAGGGCGTTGGTCAACGTTATATCGGCGATGTAGTTGATCAACGTGCCTTCCTCGACGGACTCGAAAGTCATCTCGTCGCGCGCCCTGAAGCCCTTGCCGGTTCCCTCGAGGACGACGCGCTGGTTCGGCTCGATTTCGGTGATCTGATAACGCATGTCGATCGTGCCCGGGCCAAAACTCCCGGTCAATTCAAACGCGGTACCAACA
>JBGTGL010000060.1:0-3813 GCA_041746755.1 Acidimicrobiia bacterium
TCGATATCCACCACACAGACCTCTGAAGGCTGAGTATCAAGAGCGGTATCGAGGTCAGGGCCGGAATTGACCACTCCGACGACGCGGGTGTCCGGAAGGCTGTCTAGGGCCTGTGAGAGCCCGTCTGCGAACAGTTGGTGGTCGTCGGCAATTGTTACCCGGATCATTTCTTGCCCCATTCAATGGAAATCGTTGTCCCGATACCGGGTTCAGAGATGAACTCGATTACGGCATTTATCTTTTCGGCACGTTCACGCATGCCCATTAGACCGTAATGTCCGGCGGGCTCGTTGTTTGGATCGAAACCGACACCGTCATCGCTGACGGCACAGAAGCCGAAGGCACGGTCGACAGTCCCGGAGACGATAATTCTTGAAGCCTTGGAGTGTTTGTGGGCGTTGCGCATCGCTTCGGTCAGTAGGCCGGTGAGATCACCAATCAATGCCGGTCGGGGTGGACGACGCTCGTCGAGGTCGACAATCACATCCGGCTCGCCCTTGAGCGAAGCAGCAGCCTGGAGGATACGGGCAGTGAGGGTGGGTCCAGGAGCGCTGCGAAGGTCGGCGACAGTCGCTCTAACGTCCTCGACCAGTTTGGTTACGTTGGAACGGAGCACCATGAGGTCTGACGCCAGTTCGGGATTCGCTGATTGCTGCATGGCCGCCATGTCCAAAGAAAGGCCAAGCGAGGCGAGCGAGGGTCCGATCTCATCGTGCATTTCACGCGCCAGGCGGATCCTCTCCTCGGCGACGGCTGCGCCAACGATGTCTTCGAGCAATTGCAGGTTGGCGAAGGCGATCGAGACCGGGCGCACCACCGACTCGATCTCGGCTTCCTCTGATTCGGAAAGCATCTGCGGTGCAGTGAAGACCAATCGTCCCACCTTGACATCGGGAGTGTTCAAGGGATAACTCCTAGTGAATCCCTCCACTTCGGAGATGCCCCGCGACGCCAACACCACCTCACCGCTGGAACCCTCAACGAGCAACTTTCCCGACGATCCCGGGAACCGACCAATCAGTGTCTCCAGAGTTGAGGCAGCCACTTCGACAGCATTGAGCCGACCGGCGGAAATGTCCTCAGAGAGACTGAGCAGTCGACCATGTGTTTCCTCCAGCGACGCCAATTCCTGGCGGGCACTTGCACCCTCGACCTCGAGTTCGCTGGCGCGGGAATAGATGTCTTCCAGGAGCTTGCGGATCACTCCGACCAGGAGGACAAAAACCACGTAGAGAGTCATGGCGGGAACGAAGTCGGTGACCGGGTCACCATCGGCAATGCTGATTAGACCCAACAAACCTGCCGACAGCAGTCCGGTCGTCAACCCTGACCTGAACCCACCGTAAAGGGTGGCAAAAATAGGCGGGCCTACCGAGAGCAAGAGGTACGGGCTTTCTGCACCGCCTGACAAGGTCAAGGCTGCGGCAAGAACCAAGGCTCCGCCGAGGGTCAATGCATCAGTGCCGAATCTCGCCTTGAACCAGGTTTCCGGGATCAGCGTTGTGCCGAGCACATAAGCCGAGGCCGTAATGAGCGCAACCAAGGATTCACCCGTGAGGCCTCTCGTCACCAGATCGGACGTTACGGCAACAACTAGGGCGAGCCAGAGACCGATAACAACGGTGCGGTGGACACGGTGTTCCCATGGAACGATGGTGGGCATGGCTAAAGGCTACCGTGCCACCTGATGAGCACCGGGCAACAGATCTGGCTTCTTTCCGGCGGAATCGGTTCGGGGAAGAGCACCGTGCGTCAAATGCTGGCCGCGAAAGGCTTGGCAACGATCGATGCCGACTCGATCGGTCAGCAAATCCTTGCATTCAGCGGTCCAGCCGAGGCAGAGGTGCTCAAGATTTGGCCGGAGGTCGGCGGAGACAACGGGATCGATCGCGGGGCGCTGGGCGCCATTGTGTTTGCGGATCGGGAGGCCCTAGTCCGCCTCGAGTCGATCACACATCCTCACATCTTCCAGACTCTCAAAGATCGTGTGGAAGAAGCGACGGGGCCGACAGTCGTAGAGATTCCGCTGCTCGTTCAACCATTTGTGCCACCTCTCCCTCGTATGGTCGTGGACGCCCCCGATTCGGTTCGGATCGATCGTGCGATCAGCAGGGGCCAATCAAAACCTGACGTCCGGAATCGGATGGCCAACCAGCCGACGAGGGCGGAATGGCTGGCCGCGGCCGATCTGGTGATTCCGAATTCTGGTGACCTAGGAGAGCTGAAATCAACCGTTGACCGAGTCGCCGCAGCGATCTTCAGCCTCTAGCCCGCCGCGAAGAAATTCTGTCCCCGGTGCCTTGTAACCTTGGCGAGTGCCTGCGTTCAAAGTCATCTCAGATTTCGCCCCGGCGGGAGATCAGCCCAAAGCCATCGCCCAACTCGCCGAGGGGATCAATCGTGGCGATAAGTTCCAGACTCTCCTGGGTATCACGGGTTCGGGAAAATCGGCCACCATGGCGTGGACGATCGAGCAGGTGCAGAAACCGACAATCGTCATTGCGCCGAACAAAGCACTTGCCGCTCAGCTTGCGAACGAGTTTCGCCAGTTGTTCCCAGAGAATCGAGTCGAGTACTTCGTCTCCTACTACGACTATTACCAACCCGAGGCGTATATGCCGCAGACCGACACCTTCATCGAGAAGGACGCCACGGTCAACGACGAGATCGATCGTCTCCGTCACGCCGCCACGGCTGGCCTCTTGGTGAGAGACGACGTGATCATTGTTGCTTCGGTCTCCTGTATTTACGGTCTCGGATCACCCGAGCAATACCAGGGTCAGCTCCTGCGATTGGTTGCAGGAGTCGAATATCCAATGCAGGATGCAATCAAGCGGCTCGTCGATATCCAGTATGAGCGCAACGAAGTTCAGCTGATTCGAGGCAAGTTCCGTGTCCGGGGTGACACTCTTGAACTATTCCCTTCCTACGCCGAGACCATCATTCGGATTCAGTATTGGGGCGACGAGGTGGAGCGAATCCTCCGTATCAACCCGGTGACCGGCGAGGTGATCGAGGAACTCAGTGAGCTGTTCGTGTTCCCGGCCACCCACTATGTCACTGAGCGGGAGCGCCTTCTCAAGGCGATCGGGACCATCGAGGAGGAGGCGACGGAGCGACTCGATTGGTTCGAACGCCAAGGGAAGATGCTGGAAGCACAACGGCTGAGAATGCGGACCAACTACGACATCGAGATGATGCGCGAGGTCGGGTTCTGCTCAGGCATCGAGAACTACTCCCGCCACCTCGACGGAAGGGCACCAGGAGAAGCCCCCTACACCCTCCTCGACTATTTCCCCAAGGATTACTTGACAATCATCGACGAGTCCCACGTGACAATTCCCCAAATCGGTGGCCAGTTCGAGGGCGACCGTTCTCGTAAGGATGTTCTGGTCGAACACGGTTTCCGGCTCCCTTCGGCGAAAGACAACCGGCCGCTCCGTTTTGACGAGTGGTTGGAGAAGGCCAATCAGGTGGTGTTCCTCTCCGCAACCCCATCCGACTTCGAGATCAGCCACAGCAGTCAGGTTGTGGAGCAGATCATTCGTCCCACCGGCCTGATCGACCCCGAGGTGATGATTCGTCCCACCAAGGGCCAGATCGACGATCTGCTTGGTGAAATCAGAGAACGGGCAATCCGCGAACAGCGGGTTCTTGTCACGACCCTCACTAAAAAAATGGCCGAGGACCTCACCGACTATTTGCTGGAGATGGGGGTTAGGGCCCGCTACATGCACTCTGAGATCGACACTCTTGAGCGGGTCCAGATCATGCGTGAACTGCGTCTGGGCGAGTTCGACGTTCTGGTCGGTA
>JBGTGL010000061.1:0-3443 GCA_041746755.1 Acidimicrobiia bacterium
TGGGATCCTCCCCCCAACGATGAAGGCCCTGGCGCAAGCCCTGTTCAATGGGGAAATGATGGGAAAACTCCCCGCTGCGATACCCGGCCTGTACCCCGTCGGACACGGTGCGGACACCAACCGATGAGCCTCCATGAAGAAATCATGTCCCAACCGGCTGTGCTGGAGAGGTTTGTCACACAGGAGTGGGATCGGGTCGTTGAGACCGTCGATTGGATCTCGTCCCACCAGTTCTCCCATGTGGTGATTGCGGCGCGCGGTTCGTCTGACAACGCTGCGCGCTATGCCCAATATCTGTGGGGATCTCACAACCAAATGAATGTCGCTCTCGCCGCGCCGTCTCTTTTCACACTTTTTGCGAGTTCGCCTCGATTGGATGGCGCCCTAGTTGTTGGCATCAGCCAATCGGGAGAATCGCCCGACCTGCTTGCTGTTCTTGAAAACGCATCGCGGCAGGGTCGGCCCACACTCGCCATCACCAACAACCCGTCGTCGCCAATGGCCCGGCTGGCCGATCGCCATCTCAACCTCGGGGCCGGGCCCGAGCTCGCTATCGCTGCGACAAAGACATACACCAGCCAGCTCCTGGCAGTGGCGGCCCTTTCAGCGGCCCTCAGCGGAGATGAGGAATACCACCAAGCATTGCTCAGCGTTCCAGGCGTTGTTGGCCAAACCCTCGAAGCTGAAGAGGAGATCGCCTCCGCCGTTGGCCCTCTGGTCGGTCAAAGACGCTGCGTAGTGGTGGGACGTGGATACAACCATTCGACCGCATTCGAATGGGGATTGAAGATCGCCGAGTTGTCCTACTTGGTTGCGCAACCCTTCTCGGCGGCCGATTTCCGTCATGGTCCCCTGGCACTGCTCGAACCCGGACTTGTTGTTCTAGCCGTCGCCACAGATGGCCCACTCTTCGATGATGTTGCCGATCTGCTCAATGTGGTGAGACAAAGTGGATCCACCGTCGTTGCAATTTCCGATCGAGCGGATTGCCCGGCCGATCGTCTGTTTGTCTTGCCTACAGGAACTCCTGAGTGGCTTTCGCCGATCCCAATAACCGTGGCGGCCCAGGTGTTCACCTATCACCTGACGACAGCGAGGGGCCTCGACCCCGACAATCCCCGGGCGATTCGCAAAGTCACCAAGACGACCTAGATCCGTCCGAGTCTTTCCGACTAGAAAATTGTCCCGGAACTGTTGCTGTGCGGATAACGTCCAATCAGCGTGAAGCGGTTGGCCACACTTCTCCTGTTGGTCATCCTGGCATCGGTCGCCGGGTTTGTGGCACCACGCCCTGCTTCGGCCTGTTCCTGCATGCAACTCGACCCGGCAACCGGACTTGCAGAGTATCCCGCCGCATTTGTCGGCACGCTGGTTAGTCGGAGCGGACAAATCGGGGTGGTCTTCTCGAGCGACGCCGACACGGTCTATCGCTTCGAAGTAGAGGAGTGGGTCAAGGGCGATCTCGGCGACATAGTCGACGTCCATTCCGCCGCCGACGGCAGCTCCTGCGGAATCGAGGTGGGGATCGGCAATCGAGCTGGTGTCTTTCTCAGCGTCGAGAACGGCCAGCTGCACAGCAGTCTGTGTTCGACGATCGACGCCGATGTCCTACTCGCCGGTGCCGAACCACTGGTAGTCGGCGCACCCGGTCCGGGACTTCTCCTGGTGGCGGGAAACTTCGGGGGGTACACATACGTCGTCCTCAATCGGAGTGGTGGCATCGTTGCCGGTCTACCCAATCCAATCAAAGAACTTTCGGAACAACCCTGGCAGTTTGCGATCTGTCCTGGTGGCAAGACTCTTGTCGAGCAATGGAGTAGATGGCTGATCGTCAGGGATCTGTCCGACCTAACGGTGACGCGACTAATCGACGTATACGATTTCTCCGACACCATCGTCCTCACCGCTGTCCGATGCACATCCGAAGACGGTTCATCGATCTTGCTCGCCGGTGAAGAGTGGACGGGAAACAGCGCACTCAACAGGCTAATGAGCGTCTCTGACTACGAATTCGAACCCGCACTAGACCTGCCACCGGGCCAGGTCTTTCTCGGCGAAAAATTCGCGGTCGTCTCGGATTTTGAATTGGGTCGAGTGAATGTTGTCGACTACAAGAGTGGCGAAATCAATGCCCTTCAAAGTATCGAGCGACCCACGTCGGACGACGCCCACGTGTACATCTCGACACTGGCGATATCACCTGACTCTTCCGTCATCGCTGTCAGCGAAGTTCGATACGACGGTTCGCGATCGACCTCGATGCTGGTGCTCCATACGAGCGATGGATTGAACTCCGCCTCCGTCGATTTAGAGGGCGAGGTCTATGGGCTCCAATGGCTTGACGGAAATCGACTTTTCGTCAGCCAATCGACCGACGACGGGAGTGAGAACTCGTCGACGGTTTATGCCGTGCCTACCTTTGAGGTGGAAACCGAGTTGGACGGATGGCAGGGATACAACCAGATTTTCTCTGCAGAAGTCGTATTCGCGATTGACGGCGGCTCGATCGTAAGTGGTGATCTTGAAACAGGAGATGTGCAACAGATCACGACGCTACCCACTCAAGTCGTTGGACCGATCGCGGTCCTTCCCGCCGACTTCAAACCATCCCCCGAACTCATCGGTACCAGCCCGGAGACAAACACTCCTATCACGGTCCCGCCACTTATATCTGACCAATTCGGCGGCACCGAGCCGGTGGACGTGACAACCACCGCCCGCATCGTCCTCGCAGTGTTGTTGTTTGGCGGGATTGTCGGCTTTGTTCTCACCCGCAAGAAAACCCGGAACGCGGACTAGTCACCAGTTCTACACGAGCCTGGTGCCACTATTGGCACTCTGATCCGCCGGTTCGGGGTTTAGGCGAGGGCGACGAGGTCGAGGAGTTCCTCGTCGAAGAACTTCATTTCGCCTTCGGGCATCATCATGGCGCGGTCGGGCATCAGTTGAGCGACGAAGTCGGTGTCGTGGCTGACCATCACGATCGTTCCTTGATAGATCGTCAACGCTTCGAGCAACGCTTCTTTGGCCTGGGGATCGAGGTTGTTGGTCGGCTCGTCGAGCAGCAAGACGTTGGGGCGTTCGGCGACCAACATCGCCAATGCCAGCTTGGTCTTTTCCCCACCGGAAAGCGTGGCCGCGTCCTGCTCGATCTTGTCGGCGAGAAGAAAGCGCCCGAGCAAGGCCCGCTTCGCGGTGTCGGGTAGATCGGCGGAATCCATGTGCGACAGAACGGTTCTGCCGGAGATGATTTGCTCGTGTTCCTGGGCGTAATAGCCCATCGAAGCGTTGTAGCCGAGCGAAACCTCGCCCAGGTCTGCGGTTTCCACACCGGCGAGAATACGAAGCAGGGTGGTCTTCCCCGCACCGTTGAGACCAATCAGGAGCATTCGCTCTTCACGCTCAACGGCAAACTCGATATCGACAAACACCAGGTTGTCTCC
>JBGTGL010000062.1:0-3386 GCA_041746755.1 Acidimicrobiia bacterium
ATGGTCAAGGTGAAGCATGCCTTCGATGCGGGAATCATGGCGCGCCGGGGGATCGACTACTGAGCGGACCTTCTCGATAGGGCGGATGTCACCCGCGCATCGGTCAAGGTCGAGAAAACTAACATCGCCACCGCAGCGATGACGACGGAGCCTCCGATGTAGGGGGCGCGCAGCCCGGCGATACCGGCGACGAAACCGCCGAGCAAAGCTCCGATAGGGGCGGCGCCCACGCCGATAAAGCGAAAACTGGTGACCACCCGGCCCAGGATCCGGTCAGGGGTGACTGCCTGTCGCAGCGCCCGCCCCATGACCGAGAACACAGAAACCCCGAACCAACCTACCGCCAAACCAATGCCCGCCACCCAACCGCTCGGAGCCACGCCGACAGTCAGCTGCCCGACGGCCAGAATCAGAGTGCCCCCGGTCATCGACCATCTCCGGCCCAAAATCCGCGATGCCGGCTTCGCTGCCAGGGTGCCGAGGAACCCTCCGATCGCCCCCGCACCGATCAGTAACCCGAACCCGAACTCGGTCGTCCCTAACTCTTCGAGGGCGAGCAAAACGAGGATGGACCCTCCCGCGCCGATCGCCAGGTTGACCAACGCCACGGCGACGGCGATGCGACCAAGGACAACCTCGTTCTTGACGAAGGCGATGCCCTCCCGTATCGATTGGAGCATTCGAGGTTTTTCGGCGGCTGGAGGTTCTTGAAGGGGAGTTGTGATCCGGGTGATCAGAAAAGCGCCGAGAAGGAAGGTGACTGCATCGACACCAAACGGCACGAAGGCGGCGGCGGCGAAGAGCCAAGCTCCGACTGGCCCTCCGAGGGCGTCGTTGGTGACAAATTCCACTGCGAGGAGCTTGCCGTTGGCGTCCTCCAGCTGTGATTCGTCGACCAGCATCGGTATCGATGCCTGCAATGAGGTATCGACGAACACCTCCCCGATACCAATCACAAAGGCTGTGGTGTAGATGAGAGCAACCGATTCCCATCCCGTGGCGATAGCCACCGCAAGGATGGCGACGCAAAGTGCCCGAACCACCTGACCTGCGACCATAAGCGTCCGGCGATTCGCCCGATCAACAATGGCGCCACCGGGTAGGGAAAAAAGGATCCAGGGGGCAAGAGTTGCCGCGGTAACTCCGCTGACAATCAGGGGGTCGCGGGTGATAGTGGCGATCAGGAGTGGTAAGGCGGTGACCCGGATTCCGTCACCGATGTTCGAGGTAGCCGCCGCCCACCACAAACGCCAGAAGTCAGGGGAGAGCTTTGTCCGGGGCGGGGCCACCGGTGGAGAATACGTGTCCCGACTAAATACCGAGGTGTTCCACCAGAAACTCGATTCGATCCAGTCGAGCCTGCTCGAGTCCCATTGAATGGTCGGCCTCGTACGGAATCATGGTTTTCGGCCCGTTGGCTGCGTCAAACAACTCGAGGCCGGTCATGGCTGCGATATAGAAGTCATTCCTGGCAAATTGGTAGAGGGTGGGCGCCGTGATGTTCTGAATCACGGTTAGCGGATCGAGCGGCTCCATGGCCCTCATGTAGTCGTAGCGGTCGTCCTCTATTGGCCAGAACCGGAGGAACCAGTCGGACCATCGCGGCGTGGGTGCAATGAAGACGTTGCATTGACTGCCCAAATCCTCAGCGACGAGGGCTCCGTGCATCGCACCGAAATCATGTCCCACGATGCCAAAGTGGTCGACCTCGAATTCAGAACGAGCTGAGGCGACTAATCGGATGAGATAGTCGGCTTCGGAGCGGATTTTCTCGGCGTCGGCGGGTAAGCCTGTCGGTGGCGACTTCCATGGGAATTCCAGTTGGGGTAGAAGAGAGATGAATCCAAGCTCCGCCATTGTTCGGGCTTCCCCGAGGAACTGTGTCCGGTTGGCGTTGGGCGCCTCATCGAACCAATGCAAATAGAGAAGCAAACCTTTTGCTTCGCCCTCCGGTCGTACCAGAAACGGTTTCTCAAACCTCGACGCGAAGTCGAACTCGGTGACTTCGGACTCAGCCATCGGAACGTTGGTATTCAAGTGACCAACTGAGAGACCAGTTGTCGCCACCATTCGCAGACGTTTCGTATTTCCATGAGAACCGGTCGTCCTCGATGTCGAAGAACACCTCGCGAATGGCGTCGGTCGTCAGTGTTCCGTCCGTAGCGAGCACTCGATTGGGGTTGCCGACGAACTGGCGGGCGGCGTCATCCCAGTGGCCGGTCCAATCGGCGAAGCCACCCGGCGTGGTGTCGACCCACCGTTGTTCCCATCTGACCTCGGCAGGGTTGTATTTGCGCAAGCTCCAAGCTTCAAAGGGCTGGCCCATCATCGGTCCGCCGAAATGTTCCAGAATCGCGTGGCCCCCCAGGATCAGACTGTGCTCAGTGGCCATTGATTCCTCAAGCCAGTCGCCATCTTGACCCTTCGATTTGGAAAGGACATCCCACCGTCCGAGAAACCAGTCCAATTGGGCCATTTCAGGCGGGGGTTCGGGCAGAGGTTGTTCCATTGAATCCTTTATGCCTTCAGTCTTGGATCCGAGTCAGCGAAACCCGGGTCAGTCGGAGACCCGGCGGTAGAGCCAGATGGCCAGGGGGGCGAAGACGGCGATCATCCCGACGATCCAGGCTAGCGATTGCAAGATCAAGGAAGTCTGGTCGAGCCCGATGAAAGCGAGAGCCTCCTCGGGAAGGAAGAGCGATCGGACCGTGTTCGCCAGGATCGTGACCGGCTGATTCTCGGCAAAAGTCTGGAGCCACGATGGCATGGTGTCGGTGGGGACAAACACCGACGACGCGAAAACCAGCGGGAACAGGGGGAGGAACCCGGCGACCTGCACCGCTTCAGTGTCTTTGATGGCAAGCCCGAGGCAGGCCATGCCCCAGGACATTGCGTAGGCAAAAAGCAGAGCGAGAACCACTCCCAGTGCCATCTTGGGGAATCCCTGCTCAAACCTCCAACCGAGGAAATAGCCAACCACCAACATCAGGCTCAACACCCAACCACTCCTGACCAGGTCGGCGTTGGTCCGGCCGGCCAGCACGGCCGATCGGGCCATTGGCAGTGATCGGAACCGGTCTATGACGCCCGCCCCCAGGTCTTCGGTTAGGCCTACTGACGTCTGAGTCGATCCGAACACTGCTGACTGGATGAGAATCCCCGGGATCAGCCAATTGATGTACTCCCCGGCTGCGGCGGCCGGCCCGACCGCGGTGATGGCCCCTCCAAAAACGAAGTTGAACAGAATGAGGAACATCACCGGCTGGATCGTGGCGAACACGAGGAGTTGGGGCAGGCGGATGTTCCTGAGAACATTCCGCTTGGTAATGATGGCCGTGTGCGTGTTTGTCCGCCGCAGTCCTGGTTTGATCGTGTCGCTGGTCAAC
>JBGTGL010000063.1:0-3577 GCA_041746755.1 Acidimicrobiia bacterium
GAAGAGGTTGGCCACCATCGACGTCGTCAGTGGCTCCGATGACTCTCTCACCGTGATGTAGATGGCGCGCCTTGTTGGGTCCCCCAGCGAAGAGGTCAAATCGGATATTCGATTTTCTAGGGTTTTTGTATCCATAGGATCTCAAAGGTCGGGTATGAACCAACCAAAACTATAGTTTCCTGTATCCCCTAACCCCCTGGGTCGCGGCGGCACGGGGACATCTCACTTCTCAAATGACCCTCTGACCAGGAATCAAATGGACTCCGAAAACAAATCCAATGGCCAGACCCCGATCTTTGCCGCGGTAGCCGCTGTTGAATCATCCCTTTTGGTGGGTCGAACTCTGGGGGAACTCGGCTTGGTCAAGTCTGTCGACAAATCGTTGACCGGGAAGATCAAGGTCGAATTGCTCCTCCCCGCGCCCGACCACAAACTCAATGAGTCCTTGCAGGCGGCCTTAGAACCCCACGGGCGGGGAGCCGATATCGATGTCGAGCTGATGAGCGAAGAGTCGGCCACCAAATGGATGGACAAGCTCCGCCAGGACCTCGGCCCCGGGATCGGTGAGCCGGGATCGGCAACAAGGGTCGTCGCCATCTCATCCGGCAAGGGTGGCGTCGGAAAGTCATCGGTGTCATCAAACCTCGCGTTGGCCCTGGCCAGGTCAGGCCAAACGGTCGGAATTGTCGACGGGGACATATGGGGCTTTTCGATACCCCGAATGATGGGCATCGACGAACCCCCTCTGATGATGGGCACCGCCATCGTGCCACCGGTCGCCAACGGCGTGAAAGTGATGTCGATGGACTACTTCGTCGGCGACGACAAGGCAGTGATATGGCGAGGCCCGATGCTGCACAAAGCCATCGAGCAGTTCCTCAAGGATGTCTTCTGGGACAACCTCGATTTCCTGATCGTCGACATGCCTCCAGGCACAGGCGACATTGCCATTTCGATGTCACAATTTTTGCCCCGAGCCCAGGTTGTAATCGTGACTACCCCGCAACCAACAGCGCAACGTGTGGCGCGCCGGGCGGCGTTGATGGCGGCCGAAGTCGACCAACAGGTTATCGGTGTCGTTGAAAACATGTCCTGGTTCACCGGCGACGACGGAAAACAGTACGAGATTTTTGGAGCGGGAGGCGGACAGAAACTCGCCGACGAACTCGGCGTCGACCTCATGGCGCAGGTCCCCCTGCTTCCGGCGATGGGTCGGGGTGCAGATGAGGGCCTACCGGTCGCGCTGGCGGCGCCAGGTTCCGAAGCCGAGTTGGCTTTCAACTCTCTCGCTGCCGCCGTGATCGAGAAGCGACCCCGAATTCGTACCAACCCGGCCCTGGTGATCAATAATTGAGGCAGAAATCAGCAGGGGCTGTTGCTTCCACGTCGGCATGGATCTTCGGTATCGCTACCTCGGTGCTGTTTGGTGCGCTCTGGGGCCGGGCCGTCGTCATCGACACCGATGAACTGGGGGAGAGTTTGCGACCTCTCAGCGAAACCGGCGAAGTCGCCAATGCCTTCAGCGACTGGATGACCACCGAACTGGTCGAGTCGGGTGTACCGGAAGCTCAAGCACAGGATGCAACCCAGGATGCTCTGGTCACGGCGGCGGTTTCCACAGCTCTTGAAGGTCTCGTCGTCGACGTAGTAAACGCCGCAGCTACCGATGGGGCAGTGGGAGGGTCGGTCGATATGGCGGCCGCGTTGGCGCCAACTGTTCCTTCGCTTACCGCGTCGCTTCAGTCGTCCGGGATACCGTTGTCCGAGCAGCAAGTGGCTGGTGTAGTCGCTGACCTCGACCCCCTGGTGATTCGAGAACCAGATGAGGGTGCAATTGTTGGTGACAACTCCCGATTGGCAACGAGGTTGGGAACTGCTGTCCTGGTCGCGATTGTCGCCCAGGTCGTGTTCGGGAGTTTGTACATTTTCGCCGGGAGAGATCGTCTGCAACGAACGAAGACATTGCTAACCCGTTTTGCTCTTACTGGAATGTCGTTTGCGGTGTTGCTCAAGCTGGGCAGTTGGGTGCTCGACCCCAATGGCGGTCGGGCCCCGATCTCCGAGACCATTTCGCTGTTGGCCGATTCGAAATGGGTTATCCCAGCAATGATCGGAGTGGCCGGTGCCATCGCCGCGGTCATGGTCTGGCTGGTTCGCGCCTCAGTTCCCCCGCCTCCCCCTCCTAGACGGGTGGCAGAGTCCCGGCCACAGCCCGGAGCCCCCAAACCACAAACAGGCTGACGGCGGTCCCGATCAGAATTGCGTTGACGAGTCTGGTGGACATCGGTTTCACCCGTTCCGACCGACGCAAGATCAACCACGACCACCCCGCAATCGCCTGAATACTGATCAGAATCACCAGTGGGTGATAGGTAAGCGCCGCGCTGAGGTTGCCTTGGGCGAGAAATCCCATAGCTCGCGTCATCCCGCATCCAGGACAGGCTGTCCCGGTGGCGAGGGCAAACGGGCAAATCGTCGGCCCGTCCTCGCTGGGAGCCGAAACCATTAGAAACATCGCAGCCAGAAACGGAGCGGCATACAACGCCCGGGACCGCCAAACCTGGGTCATGCCTAGAGCTGATCGAATCCGGCGAGAGTGAATCCGAAGATCAGGCTCCCGACAACAAACAAAATCCCAAGAACCAAGAGTGCGGTCCCGATCATCCCGGTGATGCGTCCTGCGTTGGCGGTTCCCCGGTTCTCCGGATTCCGCAGTCCAGCATCGATGGCCTCTAACTCTTTGTTTCCCATGATCCAGGCGGCGATACCCAATGGGGCGCAGCAAACAAGGCTAAGGATTCCTAGGACGAGAATGGTTGTGGCTTGGCTCTGTTCCGGATAGGCGGCTGCGGTTGGAAAGGTCATGCCGGGAGGCTAGTCCCCCAAAGCAGGTCGCCGCTACATCCCAACTCGATCGAGGGTTCGATAGAGCAGCGATGCCGGATTGAGGAACCAGGGATGTCCCTGATAGTAGAAACGACCATTGTGGGGGATTCTTGCGAATGGGCTGGTGGGGTCTTCACCGAGGAGCATTCCGGCCAGGTCATGCCCCAGTTGGGTGGACAATCCAACGCCATGACCCGCGTAGCCCATTGCATACCAAACGCCTTCGATCTGGCCGATATGTGGAGTGAGATCGAAGGGGACCGCCAGTTTCCCACCCCAGACGTGGGTGACTTCACGGTCAGCCAACCGGGGGAAATAGCGGACCAAGGCGGAGCGAAGATCGGCGGCACTTGCAGCCAGTGGAAGGTCGGTCTTCAGGTTGCGACGGCCCCCGATCAGGATCCGGTTGTCCGGGGTTCTCCTCATGTAGTGAAGGAGACGACGTTTGGTATAGGTCATCGCATTCTTCGGGAAGACGGCCGAGGCCTCGGCTTCAGGCAGCGGCTCGGTGACGATGATGTACGAGCCGATCGACACAACCTTCTTCTTCAGTTCCGGTATCGGCTCGTCGGTCGTATATCCGTTGGTCGCCACGATGACGTTGCCACCGCGAATTCTCCCCGACGGAGTCATTATCTCGAAGCCGTTGCCGTTTTTCACTATCGATGTTGCCGGAGTGCGGGCGGCGAGC
>JBGTGL010000064.1:0-6646 GCA_041746755.1 Acidimicrobiia bacterium
TTTTCCACCCCAACAACCATCCAAAATGCCATTCGACCGCTATCAGCCCTATACGCCGCTGGTTCTCAAAGATCGAACCTGGCCCGATCGATCAATCGAGAAAGCGCCCCGGTGGTGTTCGGTCGACCTGAGGGACGGAAATCAAGCGCTTATTGAGCCGATGGACCCGGCCCGCAAACTCAAGATGTTCCAGGAGTTGGTCCGGATCGGCTTCAAGGAGATCGAGGTCGGGTTTCCCGCCGCGAGTCAGCCCGACTTTGACTTCATCCGACAACTCATCGACGAAGACCGCATTCCTGACGACGTGACAATCCAGGTGTTGAGCCAGAGTCGCGACGAGCTCATTGAGAGAACGTACGACTCCATCGAGGGAGCTCCATCTGCAATCGTCCACTTCTACAACTCGACGAACCCGTTGCAGCGCGAGGTCGTATTCGGCCTCGACAAAGCAGGCATCGAAGAAATAGCGGTGAACGCCGCCAAACTCTGCCGCAAGCTCGAGGAGTCTACAGGCGACACCGTCATCAGGTATGAATACTCCCCGGAGAGCTTCACGTTGACCGAGCCCGACTACGCGCTCCAGGTCTGTCATGCGGTGATGGATGTAATCGAGCCCAACCCGGGGAACCCGATAGTTTTCAATCTGCCGGCCACCGTTGAGTGCTATTCGCCCAACGTGTACGGCGACGTCATCGAATGGTTTGGCAGATCGGTCAAGAACCGTGAATCCGTCGTCCTTAGTCTCCACCCTCACAACGATCGTGGCACCGCGGTCGCGGCAGCCGAGTTCGGAGTCATGGCCGGGGCCGACCGGGTGGAGGGGACGCTGTTCGGCAATGGGGAGCGGACCGGCAACGTTGACATCATCAACCTGGCGATGAATCTATTCGCGAACGGAGTCGACCCTGAACTGGATGTGAGTGACATCGATTCACTCCGGAGGGTCGCCGAGTATTGCAACAGGCTTCCGGTTCATCCCCGCCATCCCTACGCGGGCGACTTGGTTTACACCGCTTTCTCAGGATCACACCAAGACGCCATCAAAAAGGGATTCGAGGCGTTGGCAAACGACTATTCAACGTGGGCGGTCCCCTACCTTCCGATCGATCCCAAGCATGTCGGGCGGAGCTATGAGGCGGTTATCCGGGTCAACTCACAGTCAGGGAAGGGTGGCGTCGCTTATGTGATGAAGGAGGAACACGGTTTTGACCTGCCCCGTCGTCTCCAGATCGAGTTCTCCAGGACCATTCAACACATAACCGAAGACAGCGGTACGGAGATCACACCGGAATCGATGTGGCAGGCCTTCCAAGACGAGTACTTTCCGACAACCCCGACGTTCCGACTCAAGAGCCATGAACTTCGTACCAGCGCCACCGAGAGCGGAAACCGAACAGATGTCGACGCCACAGTGGAACACAACGGCGTTGTGGTCACGGTGAAGGGCGAAGGGGCGGGACCGGTAGAGGCCTTCGTCAGGGCGCTTCGAACAGAATTCATCGACTCATTCGATGTGGTCGACTACACCGAACACGCCATCGGTTCGGGGGCGAACGCACGCGCAGTCGCGTATGTTGAAAGTTCGACCGAAATCGGCGACCCTCGATGGGGCATCGGTGTCGACGAGAACATCACCACTGCATCGCTATTGGCGGTATTGGGTGCTCTCGATCGCCAGTTGCGATAGCCGTCCCTCCCATCCCGTACAGTCCCCGGCATGAAGACCAAATTTCAAATCACGGTGAATTGCACCGATCCTGATGTCCTGGCAAGGTTCTGGGCCGAGGCCCTCCACTACGACCTCGAGGAGCCGCCTGATGGGTCTTCTTCCTGGTCCGAATACTGGCGGAAGATTGGCGTGCCGGAGGATGAACTCGAAGATGGATATGACCGGATCGTCGACCCCGAGGGACATGGTCCCAGGATGTGGTTCATGCATCGGCCCGAACCGAAGACCACCATCAATCGGCTTCATTTCGACCTCCTGGTGGGAGGAGGCAGGGAGCTTCCGATCGAAGAGCGAATTGCCAACGTCGACGCCGAAGTTGCCCGACTCGAAGCCGCCGGCGCCACGGTCCACAAGAGGATCAGGTCACCTGAGGTAGACCACTATTCCGTGGCGATGCGAGACCCGGAAGGGAACGAATTCGACGTTGTCTAGGAACTACCTCTTGTAATTGCCGGTCATCCTCGCCATGACTTCCTGGGGGTCACGGGTCTTGATACGGCTCAAGAATTTTTTGGCCCTATCCCCCCGGAGCAGCGCGGCCTTGTGCCCATTGTGGGAAATGACCACCTCACCGTTCTTGCGAGCCTTGTACTCAAAACCCTCGGGCCGACTCATTGGGCCACCCCACATCGTCGCCATTGCTCCGCGCCCTCTCGTTCGCCTCCGCGTGGGTATGGTCGGCACCGGTTGTTCGACATGATCGCTATCGCAACCTTCCTCGTGGTGGTGACATTTGCCTTGGTCGTCGATCGGGTAGGAACGATAGCTCTCGCCTCCACCGGCCTGTGTGTTGAAGCGGCCAGCTACTGCCCCAACGCGATGACCGCACAACACCCGGCGATGACAAGGGTTACCACACCCCAAGGTCGTTCCGCCTTCGATGGTGATATGAAATTCATGATCGCACCGACCGTGAATAGGCCAGCGAGGACCCATAAAACCAGGTTGGATGGCTTCGCTTCCAGCGGACAGGGGTTGACGCAAAGTTCTCCTATGACACCAGCCGCATCCAGGAGAATCAGGATGACAGCGGGGTAAAAAAAGAACCCAACGATCCCGCTGGCCACTCGGTAGCCGGTTGGCAAGACCCCGGGATGGCGTCCACCCCATGCTGCAACACCCCACGGCGCACCAAAGGCGAGGGCTAACTGGAATCCAACAACCACCAGGAGCAGAACCGTTGCTACCCAGGCTGCCGCTTGCATGCTGGAAGCCTACCAGGCGGTGACGACGCCACCTCGTCGGGACTCCCGCGACTTCTGCTCCGGTCGTATCGGACGTAACCTTGTTTGCCCATGACTACTGCTGAGGAGCGCATCCAGGAAGCCGACGCCAAGCTCCTCGGAGCGGGGGGACACCTCATTGCCCGTCAACTAGGACGAGCCAAGCGTGAGTTCTTGGTCGGAGGGATCGGGACGGTTCTTTACGCAGTAATGACCGTCGTTTCCTCGTTCGTGATGGGGTGGATCACAGACTCGATTCTGATCCCCTCCGTCGCATTGGGCGATGTAGCGACCGCGACGCTGGCCGGAGCGGCCATCGCAATTATCGGCGTTTCGGTGTTGAGAGGCGTCGGGATCACCCTGCGACGGATGGGTGCATATGACGCCCAATATCGGCTCCAGTACCGCGATCGCATCGAGGTCACCGACCGGTACCTCGAACTCCCCATCGAGTGGCACCGTCGCCACCCGACAGGGCAACTGCTTGCCAATGTCAATGAAGACGTTGAAGCAGCATCGTTCATCGCCGCACCTCTTCCGATGGCATTCGGTGTGGTGGTAATGCTGGTCATTACCGGCGTGATATTGGTACTAGCCGATCCCTTTCTGGCGCTGATCGGATTCTTAGTGGGTCCGCTCTTGATCGCTGCCAACTATTTCTATCAGAAGCGGATGCGTCTGGTGGCCGCCAGAGCTCAACGTCTCCGCGCCGAGGTAGCCGACATCGCTCATGAGTCGTTCGATGCCGCCCTGGTGGTCAAGACTCTGGGGAGGGAGGATGTGGAGGTTGGTCGATTCGGTGCCAGCTCAGATCAACTTCGCGACCGGATGGTAGAAGTGGGTCGCCTCAGAGCCATTTTTGACCCGATCATCGAAGCCCTCCCCAATATCGCCATCTTGGCTGTGTTGGCAGTGGGGGCCTGGCGCGTCGATCAGGGATTCCTCACTCCGGGGGCCCTCGTGTCATTTGCTTACCTATTCGGGCTTGTGGCGCTTCCGATGCGGGTCTTCGGGTGGATGCTGGGAGAGTTGCCTCGTGGTGTCGTCGGGCTGGACCGCGTGGAGACGGTTCTCAACGAGACCGACCGATTCTCCTACGGGGAGAAGGAGCCGGAGGAGACGGGCGGTGCCAGTTCCGCCGCCGAATCGGTTGCTTACACCTATCCCGCAACGACGCATGACGACCTATCGACCTCATCGGTCGAGAGCATCGCCGCCGAAGGCACCAGAGGGGTTTCCGGTGTCACCCTTGACGTGGCCCCGGGACGCACGATCGCCATTGTCGGGCCAACGGGTTCGGGCAAATCGACCATCGCCCATCTACTGGTACGGCTATTCGACCCGGATCGTGGCGAGATTTCCCTGGATGGGCATGGACTGTCTTCGGTCGACCGCAATGCCCTGGCGGGTGCGGTGAGCATCGTGTTTCAGGAAACCTTTCTGTTCGATGACAGCGTCTACGAGAACATCACTCTTGGGGAACCGTTTACCGACGAAGAGGTGGTTTCCGCAGCGCAGATGGCGCGGGCCGATACGTTCATCCGAAACCTCGAGTACGGATACGAGACCCGGGTCGGAGAAAGAGGATCGTCTCTGTCCGGTGGCCAACGACAGCGAATCGCCATCGCCCGCGCCCTCGTTCGACGCCCCCGCCTCCTTGTACTAGACGACGCTACCTCGGCAGTCGATCCAGCCGTCGAGGGTGAGATACTGGCCGGTCTCTCCGACCTAAACACAACAGTTGTCATCGTCGCTTACCGGAGATCTTCGATAGTCCTGGCGGATGAGGTCATATACGTCGAGGACGGACGGGTGATGGACCGGGGTGATCACGAGACTCTCTATGTGCGGTCCCGCGAGTATCGAGAACTGATCGATGCTTACGGGCTCAGCGAGGGCGTGGAATGACCACAACAGCGCAGCCATCGGCGAAAGGAACGGAGAAAGAACAAGACGGTGCCTGGGCAACGGTGCGGCGCGGCCTCAGCTTGTCACCCGAACTCCGCATAGGCCTCATCGGTACTATCGCCATCGCCCTCGTCGCCACCGCGGGCAGGATCATCGTGCCATTGACCATCCAGCAGATTATGGACGGCGGTCTCTCAGGCGAAAGCGTCGAAATGAGCTTCGTGCTTCAGATGACCGGAGTTGCCATGGTTGCCGTGCTCATCACAGCCATGGCAACCGGTTGGATGCACCTTCGTCTCGCCAAGGTTTCAGAAACCGCGCTGTCCGGACTCAGGATCCGCGCGTTCCGCCATATCCACGACCTCTCGATGCTGCATCAAGCATCGGAACAACGTGGTGTACTCGTTGCTCGTGTCACTTCGGATGTCGACCAGATCAGCAGGTTTATGCAGTGGGCCGGTCTCATGCTGCTCGTCAACGGGGGCCAGGCCCTTCTCGCCATTGCGGCAATGCTCTATCTCTCGGTCCCGCTGGGCTTAGTCGTGGTCGCCATGGTCCCGGTGATTCTGCTGGTTATCAATTGGTTTCAGGGCCGACTGGAAGTGGCGTATCTCACCGTGCGGGAACGGGTGGGACGGATGTTGGGCCTACTTGCCGAAACAGTTGTCGGGGCACCAGTCATTAGGGCGTATGGAGTCGAAGAGCGGACCCGCTACAAGCTCGAAGTTGCCATCGAGGGACATCGGGAAGCTGGCGTGAAAGCCGGAACGTTGTCTGCTGCGTTTTCTGGCGCCGCCGAAATCGTCTCTTCCCTGGTGGTGGCGGCGGTCGTGGTGGTTGGAACGGTTCTTGCGGTGAACGGGAGCACCACTGTGGGCACCGTGGTGGCCTTCTTGTTTTTGGTGCAGTTGTTCGTCCAACCCGTGCAGATCCTCGGAGAAGCTGTGAACGAGGCCCAGACGGCGGTGGCCGGATGGCGTCGCGTCCTCGACATTCTGGACATCCCACCTGATGTCGCCGACCCCGGTGAAAGTGGGGTGGAGTTGCCCCGGACACCTGTGGGCGCCACCTTCAACCAGGTGGTTTTCCGATACCCGAGATCGGGCCAGATCGGTTCTGCGACCGAATCCTCTCCAGCATTGCGTTTGACGAGCGTGTCGATACCCCCGGAACAGAAGGTGGCGATCGTCGGTGAGACGGGTTCCGGCAAGACGACGTTCGCCAAGCTTCTGACCAGACTCATGGATCCGTCGGATGGAACCGTCGAAGTCGGCAATATCGACCTCCGCAGAGTCAAATTCGACTCGTTGCGTGACCGGGTGGTGATGGTTCCTCAGGAGGGAGTCCTATTCCGGGGTTCGATTGCCGACAACGTGAGGATGGGACGTCCAGAAGCGACCGATCAACAGCTGAGGACGACCTTCGAGGAATTGGGCATTAGCGACTGGCTCAACGAACTCGACGAAGGCCTCAACACCCAAGTCGGAGAACGGGGCAACGCCCTGTCTGTTGGCGAGAGACAACTCGTGACGTTGGTGCGAGCTGCCATCGCCGATCCCGACCTCCTCGTGCTCGATGAGGCCACCTCCGCCGTCGATCCGGTAACGGAGGTGAGAATCAGCCGAACCCTATCCGAGCTCACGAACGGGCGAACCGTGGTCACCATTGCTCATCGAATGTCCACAGCAGAGAACGCCGATCGGGTTCTGGTTTTTGACGGGGGCGAAATCGTGCAGGACGGCCCACATTCCCAACTGGTGGCCGAAGGTGGCATCTATGGTCGGCT
>JBGTGL010000065.1:0-7837 GCA_041746755.1 Acidimicrobiia bacterium
GGCCGACGGTGCGGAGGTCATCGCCGGGATCACTAATCGGGACAACCTGGAGCTGATCGGCCTGGTGCCCAACATGAAGGGTTTTGAAGCTGCGACGGCAGCTGGTGTTGACACAATCGCGGTGCTGACCGCTGCCTCCGACACCTTCAACGAGAGGAACATCAACGCGACTGTCGACGAGTCGATGCACCGGATTCGTCGGGTGTTGTTGGAGGTTCCAATCGGCATGAGGGCCCGAGGCTATATCTCCACAGCGACCCATTGTCCGTTTGAGGGTGAACAAGATCCGGATTGGGTGGCTCATCTGGTCGAAACCTTGTTGGAATGGGGCGCCGATTCGGTTTTCCTCGGAGACACGGTGGGGATGGCTACCCCCGCCCACGTGGAGCGACTTCTCGAACATGTTTTCAAGGTGGCCGAGCCCGATCAGGTCGGGGTACATTTTCACGACACTTATGGTCAGGGAATCGCCAACACCATGGTGGCCCTCGATCACGGGATTTCTCAGATGGACACCTCGGCCGGAGGTTTGGGCGGTTGTCCCTATGCCCCCGGAGCGACCGGCAATCTGGCCACGGAGGACCTTCTCTACTTGCTCGACGGACTCGGAATCGAGCATGGGATCGACCTGAGCGCGGTCGCCGCAGTCGCGGCCGATTTTTGCGCGACTCACGGTCTCGACTACAACAGTCGAGCCGGTAAGGCCTTGCTGGCAGTACAGGGGGACAAGTGACATCGATCTATATCAACGAAGATCTCGAGTCGATCCGACTCGGGGTACGCGAGTACGTCGAAAAGGAGATCGTCTCCAACGGCGACCAGTGGGAGAAAGACCGCGCCGTTCCTCGCGAAGTTCTTGACCAGATGGGTGAATTGGGTTTCTTCGGGCTCCGCGTTCCCGAGGAATACGGGGGCATCGGAATGGGGACGATGGCGTCAGTTGTCTTCGCCGAGGAATTAGGCCGTTCCACCTTTGGTGGCTTCACCATCACCGTTCTTGTGCACACCGATCTGGCCACGCCCTACGTGACCAACTTCGGGACAGCTGACCAGAAGGAGAAGTGGCTGCCTAAATTTGCCACCGGGGAATGGATCACTGCTATTGGAGTTACCGAGCCTGACGCAGGTTCCGATGTCGCCGCGATTCGCACAACCGCAAAACGCGATGGTGAGGGATTCCGGCTCAACGGGACCAAGCTGTTCATCACCAACGGGGGTATCGCCGACATGGTGTTTATCGCTGCCAAGACCAATACCGATGTCAAGGGTTCCAGAGGGGTCTCGATCTTCGCGGTGGAGAAGGGGACCGAGGGCTTCACGCAGAGTCGTGCCCTCGAAAAGATGGGCTGGCACTCGTCTAACACCGCCGAACTCGTTCTGAACGATGTGTGGGTACCCGAGGCAAATCTGGTGGGTGAGGAGAATCGTGGTTTCTACTACATCATGGAGAATTTCCAGAACGAGCGACTTGCCATTATGGGCCAGGCGATCGGGGAGGCACAGAAGGCGATCGAGTTAACCGTTGAGTATCTAAGGGAACGCAATGCATTCGGAGAGCCCCTATGGGAGAAGCAGGGTCTCCGTCAGAGGCTGGCAATGCGTCAGGCCGAGCTAGACGCTGCCAGGGAACTCACCTATCGGGCCGCGTGGCTAACGGATCAGGGCGAAGACTCGGTTCGGGAGACGTCGGAGGTGAAAGCACTGGTCGCAGAGGTAGCCAACGGGGTTCTCTATGACTGCGTCCAATTCCATGGCGGCATGGGATATATCTCCGAGACGGCAGTCGAGCGTCTTTACCGCGACGTCAGGATCCACTCGATCGGTGGCGGTGCGACAGAAGTGATGCTCGAGGAAGTCGCCAAAAGGCTCTGATTTCCTTCCCCCGGAGGAACGAAGGGGGAAGGTGCCGAGACAGCTTTGGGTCGAGGCGGATGGGGGCAGGTTCTCACCCACGCTGCTCCAAGGAACGAGGGGAAGGTGCCGAGACCGCTTTGGGTCGAGGCGGAAAGGGGACTCAAGACACCAACGCTGCTATTTGGCGGAATTTACCCCGATCGTTCGACTGGATTCCAGCCTAATTCAGCCGCCACCCAAAGGGTTTTTGACAGTGGATAGAACAGGATGGGTAGCACGAGATTCGTCACCACGAGGACTATCAGCAGCGCCGTCCACGGGACATCGGGCCAGGTGAGCAACATGCCACCAATAAAGACCACAAGGAAAGTCCCGAAAATGAAGGTGGTGTTGATGATCAGGGCTCCCACCCAGTACCCGGGCTCACGTTCGAACCGATGACCGCACCCATGACAGACATCCTTCATGGCGAAGTAGGAGTCGAAGACAGGTGTGCCGCAGCGGGGGCACTGCCGTCTGAGGGCGCGGCTCATTCGGGTCAGGAACTTGGGATCTAATCCGGGATCCATGCTGTGGACGGTATCGTTGCGACCAATGAATACCGAAGTTGTCGCCCGCCTCCGCCGGGAGTATGAGGAATCAGGCCTGAATCTTCAGGACATGGCAGAAAGTCCGATGGAACAGTTCCGGCATTGGTTCACTGCTGCCGTCGAAGCGGGTGTCGAGGAAGCCAATGCCTTCGTACTGGCGACGGTGAGCGGTGATGGCCAACCGTCGGCCCGGGCCGTACTCATGAAAGGATACAGCGACCGTTCTTTTGGGTTCCACACCAATATGGAGAGTCAAAAAAGCCTCGAGATTGAAGCCAATCCCAAGGTGGCTGCCACATTCCTTTGGATGCCACTCCATCGTCAGGTCAGATTTACCGGAACGGCAACAAGAATTACGGACGAAAAGGCGGACGCTTACTTCGCCACCCGCCCCCGGGGGGCACAGATAGCAGCTCACGCCTCGCAGCAGAGTCGCCCGGTGTCCGACCGGGAGCATCTCGAGGCGGAGTTCGCTGAAATCGACTCCCGTTTTGGCGAAGTCCTCCCCCGACCCGACTACTGGGGCGGTTGGGAGATAACATCTGATGTGGCGGAGTTCTGGCAGGGCCGTCCCAACCGTTTCCACGACCGCCTCCGGTATACCCGGTCAAACGATGCCTGGGAAGTCGAAAGGCTGCAACCATGAGGGTTCGGGTAATCGGGTCTTCGGGGACCTTTCCTTCGTCGACTAACCCGGCGTCGGGATACATCATAGAGAACGGGGCGACCCGGGTGTGGTGTGACGCCGGCCCTGGGACGTTTATGAATCTCCCGGTCGACGCTTCGACCATCGATGCCGTGTTCATCTCACACCGACATCCCGACCATTGTGCTGACCTATTCGCGGCGTATCACGCGTGGACATTCTGTCCCGAGCCGCGCACGGGAGTTCCCCTCTACGCTCACGCCGATGTCCTGGAACACCTTGTTGCTTTCCTGGGAAGCACCCCAGACGACACCTTCCACACCACATTTCAACTGGTTGAACTGGCCGACGGCGATGCGTTTTCGGTAGGAGACCTGGAGGTTTCAGTGGTGGAGATGAACCACTCGGTACCAGATCTGGGTTCGTTGTGGAACGGTGCCGGGCGAACTCTCTTCTTCACCGGTGATACCGGGCCAGGCCCCTGGAGCAGCGCTGTCGAAGGCGTTGACGTGCTTTTGTGTGAGGCAGCGCTAGTCGGTGAGCGCGAGGACGGTCATTTCTACGGCCATCTCAATGGGGCTGAAGCTGGGGAGATCGCCCGCGCGGCTGGCGTTGGTGAACTGGTCTTGACTCATATCCCACCTTATTTGGATAAGACCGTGGTGCTCTCCGAAGCAGAAGCGACCTTCGGGAAAGCGGTCCGGCTCGCCGTTCCCGGGACCGACTTCAAGGTCTGAGTTCGAAGTCGTCGAGGTTCGGTCGTAATCTCACACGATGACAGATCGCGCCGCCGACCAAACCCGTCCGATCCGACTCGAGCTCGGTTACACCGATGCCACGCCGGGTTCGGTGTTGATTTCGATGGGGGAGACGAGGGTCCTCTGCACCGCCGCCATCGAAACCGAAGTGCCTCGTTGGATGCGTGATGCCAACAAGGGATGGGTGACTGCCGAGTACGGGATGCTTCCCGGGTCCTCCCCACAACGGATCCGCCGTGACCATATCTCGGGCGGGCGGGCCAAGGAGATTTCCCGACTGATCGGGCGGTCGTTACGGGCGGCAGTGAACATGTCGGCCATGCCGGAAGTAATGGTGCGGGTCGACTGCGATGTCATCCAGGCCGATGGTGGTACCCGAACCGCAGCAGTAACCGGCGGGTGGATTGCCCTCCATCAGGCGCTCTCTTACGGCATCTCGGAAGGTCTGATCGAACAAATGCCGATTGTCGACGAAGTGGCGGCGATTTCTGTAGGAATCATCGACGGCGTTCCCCGCCTCGACCTCGACTACCAACTTGATGTCAACGCCGATGTCGATATGAACGTGGTGATGTCAGGCCGAGGCTTGCTGATAGAAGTCCAAGGCACGGCGGAACAAGCACCATTTACTAGAGATGAGCTAGACGTTCTCCTCGACCTGGCAACCAAGGGGATCGGTGAACTTCATGAGTTGCAACGGGAGGCAGTTGCCGACTGATGCGTTTGGTCATCGCCTCAAAAAACCCCGACAAGTTGGTCGAAATCGAAGATGTGATCGCTGAGTCGGGCCTCGAGATGGAGTTGGTCCACGGTCTGGATTGGCCCGACGTCGATGAGACGGGGTCCACTCTTGAGGAGAACGCGCTCCTCAAGGCTCGATCGGTAAGCGGGACAACAGGGCTACCCGCATTGGGCGATGACACCGGTCTCGAAGTCTTCGCACTTGACGGTAGACCCGGCGTCTATACCGCGCGATACGCCGGTCACGATGCCACCTATCGCGAAAACTACACCAAATTGCTGGATGAGTTGGAGGGGATCGAGGACCGATCCGCCCGTTTCCGGACGGTGGTGGCCCTGGCCTTTCCTGACGGCGCTGAAGTGGTGGCCTCGGGTCAGATCGACGGTGTGATCTCGGAATCGCCGCGGGGAACTGTTGGCTTCGGCTACGACCCGGTATTCGAGGTCGAAGGACGTACTTTCGGAGAAATGTCCGAGGGTGAGAAGAACCAGATTTCACATCGGGCCCGAGCGTTGCGCGCACTATTCGGTGAGTTGGAATGAATCGCGCTCGCGTCGTCATTCTTGGTGCGGGATTTGCCGGGATCAACGCCGCCAAGGCTCTGCGAGGTGCTGACGTAGATATCACGTTGATCGACCGCCGCAACTTTCACCTCTTCCAACCCTTGCTTTATCAGGTGGCTTCGGCGGCCCTCAACCCGAGCGATATTGCCTACCCGATACGTTCGATTTTCCGGAGGCAACGCAACGTGAAGAAGATCCTGATGGCTGAGGTCACCGGGATCGATCTGGCGGAGCAAAGGGTCGATCTCGATGGGGTTCAATCGGTCGCCTATGACTACCTGATCGTGGCCACCGGGGCCACCCACTCATACTTCGGCCACGATGACTGGGCCGATCTTGCTCCGGGTCTGAAGACGATCGAGGATGCTCTCGATATCCGTCGCCGGATTCTGAGTGTTTTCGAGCGAGCCGAGGCGGATCCCGATCACGACCTATCGCTGCTGACCTTTGTTGTCGTCGGTGCCGGCCCTACGGGAGTCGAGATGGCAGGCGCGATCTCCGAAATCGCTGTTGACTCGATGGAACGTGAGTTCAGGCACATCGATCCATCTATGTCACGGGTAATCCTCGTGGAGGGGGCGTCTCATGTGCTCCCGGCGTACCCCGAAACGCTATCGGAAAAGGCACAGGCCCAATTGGAGAGTCTCGGGGTGGAAGTGATGACGTCGTCTCTAGTCGAGGCGATCGATGCGACGGGCGTCACCCTCAAGGACGGAACCCGGATCGATTCGGCGACAGTTCTGTGGGCCGCGGGGGTCAAAGCATCGCCAATCGGTGAGATGCTCGGCGTCGAGTTGGACCGTGTAGGGCGGGTGCCGGTCGAGGCAGATCTAACATTGCCGGGTCATCCCGATGTGTTCGTGGCAGGTGATCTGGCCACGGTGCCCGGCGTACCGGGAGTGGCCCCGGCCGCAATGCAGATGGGTCGTCACATCGCCCGGGAGATCGAATCGGGCGAGAGAAAACCCTTTCGCTATCGAAACAAGGGATCATTGGCGACGATCGGGCGGGCCCGAGGTGTGGCCGACCTCGGCAAGATCCGCTTTGGTGGGTTCCTTGCCTGGTTCGCCTGGCTCGCTGTCCACATTTTCTACTTGATCGGCTTCAGAAACCGAATCCTCGTTTTCGTCAGCTGGGCGTGGAGTTACGTGTCTTTCCGGCGGGGAGCCCGGATCATCACGGGTCAACCCCACCCAGGTGAGGTGTCAGACGAGATGCGCTAGAGCCGATTAACCGTGGGGAGCTCAGCGGCCGATCGAGATCGGTGTGTTTGATCGTCCGCCATCGGACTGCCCGGGCGCGACTCCCGAAGCCGCCAATCGTTCGTGACCCGTCTGGCCTGGCGTTCCCCAAGGATGGGCGACCGACGAACCGACCCGCCTCCTCGCCGGAGCGGGGTTGTTGCAGTCGGTTCCCAGCGAGCAACGTTGCCGCCGACCAGGGTTAGTGTGCAGTGTCTCAATGACTTGGCTCTCTAAACGTCTCTTCGTAGTTTTCGCATCGCTGGCGATAATTTCAGCGATTTTGCCCACGCCGGCTCTCGCATCCCATTGCGGATCGGGCCGGATATCCGTAAGCGGAGTTTTCACCGACCAGGCGACTGGGCGCCCGTTGACGGTAGTCGCAGACGTCACTTTCTTCGGGTTGGGCGGTCCGGGGGGCGAGACGAAAATATCTACCCGTACCGTCCTCCCAACGTCCAGTTATTCCATCTGTCTTCCCACGGCTGGGGTATCCGAATACGGTGTTGTCTTCAGGGCTCCGGGCTACGAACGTACCGGAGTCGACTTTGACGCCTTCATCTCGCCCATTCCGTCGGCGGGTGCCCATGTTGTTCTTGATGAGAGCCAAGCCCGGCCGGCGGACATCTTTCAGTCGGAGATGTTTTTCTTCAGGGAGGACGGTCTGTACCGTGCATATGATCCAAACGTCGATGGCTCGCTGCCGCGTCCGGTAGTTTCTGGTACGACTTGGCCGAACTCAGGATCGTGGATGTTCACCTACTTCCCGTCGAATTTCTCGTTTGCCACCGGAATTTCTCACATGCTCTTTGCCTATGGTCCCGATGGCTCAATGCACGTTCAGCGGGATCCTGTCTCCTACAGCATGTCGGGTTTCGACCCGGGAGATACGGCGGTTGTGGGATCTAACCCCGGTTGGGACATCGTGGCGGGGCACGATACGAACACAGTTTTCTTCTACAGGGGTGACGGAAACTATGAAGTCAGGGACGTGTATCAGATGATGGATGGTTCATGGACGAGCGTTATCAGGCTCAGTGGCACCGGTTGGACCCCCGGGTGGACCTCGATCGTCCCCGTCGACCTAAACGGGGATAACCACGATGAACTTCTTTTTTACCGTCAGTCTGACGGTCTCTTCAGGTATTACAACGTCAAAGCGGATGGAAGCGTCTCACAACCGATCCTCGCCGGCGAGGGCTACACGAGAGGCTGGGGCTCGATTAGCGCGGTCGACCTGGATGGCGATGGGCAAGACGAGATCTTCTTCTATCGCCGCGATGGTCTCTTCCGATTTTACGACATCAGGGCTGACGGAACTCTTCCTAGCCCGCTCCAGGCTGGCACGGAATATACGAAGGGTTGGGATTCAATCACGCGATTCGAGTCGTGCAGAATTGGCGGCAAATGGGTGTGTCCACCCGTTTTCTAGAAGACAAGACC
>JBGTGL010000066.1:0-20687 GCA_041746755.1 Acidimicrobiia bacterium
AAGGCCAGGGCGACGACATTGAGTGCGAACGGGTTGAAGGGGAGTCCGAAGAGCGACGGCTGGGCGAACCAGGCACCGATTGCAAGTGGAACCATTAGAACGGAGGTAATCAGATATGGCCAGCGAACTCGGGAAGTGAGCAGGATCAGCAATCCGAGAAGAACCTCAGCAACACCGACGATGACAACCGCTACGGCCGGGTTTGGCACTCCAGCACTTTCCATGAGCTCCATTTCGGCGCCGCCTCCGATCAGCTTCGGCACGACGCCCTGATAAATCCACATTGCCGCGAGCCCGAAGCGAGCTGCCATGAAAGACATCCAGAGAACGAAGGACGACTCCGGCGTCTGACCCTTCTCAATCCAGAGGCGTAGTCGGTCGAAGCTCCACGCAGTCGCCCATCCGATCCACGGGCGGAAGGCGACCCGGTCGATGATCCGCCCGATAAGGCCCCACCGAGCCTGATAGTCGTACCCCGTGTAGAAACGAATTCCTTCATCGCCGGGGACGTAACGCCAGAATCCGGCGCCTTCCTTGATGATCGCGAGATGATGATCCGACCAGAACTTGAGCGACGAAGACGAAGCACCATCTGCTCGTTTCCTCTCCCCGACCGACTCACCGGTCCCGTCGACCACCAGCCCACCGAGTCGGGAGGCATAGGTGAATCTTTGTGGCTCACCTTCTTCTCTTGGTAGGTAGCTGATCTCGGAGAATCTCAGATCCCATCGCTGGTGCAGATCAGGGTTTTGGCTCTTCTCCCACAACTCATCGAGTGGCGTATCAATCGTGATCTCGACATAGAGAGGCTTGGCCACCCCGTGATTATCGCCCAATCACCGAAGGTTCTTCGCTTCTGTGTCGGAAAAGCGCGCCATTAGGTCGCGAAATCGACACAGAACAGTGTTTTAGGGGAGGTAGGCGGCGAAGGGTTTGGTTGGGAGCAGAACCTGGGCGCCCCGAGGGGTTCGGTAATTCTTGACACCGATCGAGAACCGGGTGGTAGAGCTCTTGGAGAGCCCCCGATACTTGTATCCGGCAGCGACTGCAGACCCAAACGACCACTGCGAATCGAGCCGCACCGATGCCGTCACGGCAGACAGCTTGGCTACGAGAGATGCGGGTGAACTGAAGTTTGCTGCCCTGCCTGCCAGCTGGAAGAGGACGTCTTGTTGGCGACTCTGCCGGCCGAAGTCGGATCCACCAGTAGCTACCCACTGGCCGTTACGCAACTCCTCACCGTGCCGGGACCGAACCCAAGCCAGGGTGGTCGATCCATTTGCCTTGTTGCATCCGGTTGCCTCGATGAGCAAATGAGACTTCTTGTCTCGGGTCGGATAATCCACGCAGACGGTGGTTCCACCGAAAGCATCGACCATCCGCGCAAACCCGTCGAAGTTGATCCTCGCTAGGTGATCAACCGGTATCCCCGTGTAGTCCTCGACCAGAATCGCCATCATCTCGGAACCCGAGGCCACCCCGGAACAGCCGCCAAGCCCGGCGTTGAGACGGGTGAAAGTCTCCTTGCAACCGTTCCACACGAACAGGTCACGAGGCAGGCTGGCCACAATCGGCTTACCTCCACCTGCCGGCTGCAAGGCATATACGATCGCGTCTGCGAGAAACCCCGACACATCGACACCGACCAGCAGGTAGGACTCGTACACCTCGTCGGGAATCGGCTCGCCGAAGGAGTTCGGGCTGAACTCGCGGGGGTCGAACGGCCTTTCGATGTCGTAGACCGAGGCGAGCTCTTCCTGGAAGGCGACCATGTCGACTTCCTCTTCCTCGTATTGCTGTGGCTCGACAAATACGATGTTTCTTCCCTCGTAAGGATCGACCAGCTCTTCCCGCGCCGAATCGGGGTCGAATTCGTCGGTCGCGATCTCCTCGATCGCAGCGCTCACTTGGAATGCGTAAAAAGCCGTCAACCCAAGCAATACCCCGGCGATGACGGTGACCGTCACCCGCCAGGGGTGAAACACCGCGTACTTAATTAGTGACAACCTCAAAAAGACTAGAAGAACCGGCCTAGTTCTCTGCGGAGATGTGAACCGTCCCGGTGAAGAGCCCGGCCACGCGATCGTCCTTCCGGGTCACTGTGACGTGATAGGTAGCAAGCGTCCGTCCCCGCGAGAGTTCAGTCGCCACCCCGGTGAGTCGGTCACCTGCCCGAGCGGCAGCCGTAAAAACCATGTGGGTGTCGATGGCCACTGCCTGAGGTCCGGCCGAGTTGGATGCAAGCGAAAAGGCGCAATCGGCTAGCGAGAAGACCATCCCTCCGTGACCACCGCCGAGAAAGTTCAGGTGACGCTCCTCGACCTCGAGCGCAACTGTCAGTTCGTCATCAGTTACCGAAACCAACTCGACGCCGAGCGCGGCTGCATACGCGTCGACGGCAAAGAGTCCTTCCACCCGTTCTTTGTTGAAACCGCTCATCGAGCCACGACAGTAGCGGAGGGGGTCGGCTTCTTCCCCTGGAATGCGCCACATGTGGCCGATCGTTCCGTCGGAAAGGTGATTGAGGAGATGGGACTTCCGGTGTTAGCCTCCCGAGACGTGCTGTCACTACCACACGTTGCGTCAGGCAAGGTCCGGGAGATCTATGAAATCGACCCGGAACATCTACTTTTTGTTGCCACCGACCGGATTTCGGCCTACGACGTCATCCTGCCCCAACTGATACCCGACAAAGGACGCGTCCTCACCGGGCTGAGTCTTCACTTTTTCGACTACCTGGACACCCCTAACCATCTCGTCTCCACCGACCTGTCGGGCTTGGAGGGTGTGAACGAGGACGAACGCGAGGAGCTAAAAGGCCGGGCAATGATTGTGAGAAAGGCCGAAGTCGTCCCGGTGGAATGTGTGGTTCGCGGCTACCTCTATGGTTCGTCCTGGCGTGAATACCGCGACGGGGGCGGCCCGACAACCGAGCATCTCCCTTCCGGCCTCAAACTCGCCGACAAACTCGCCGAACCGATCTTCACCCCGGCCACCAAGGCGACCAGCGGCCACGATGAGAACATCACCGAAGCCCAAACCCGTGACCTGCTTGGAAATGACCTTTACGACGAGCTGAAACGACGCTCGATCGATATCTACACCCGGGCAACCGAATACGCGGCAGACAAGGGAGTCATCCTTGCCGACACCAAGTTCGAGTTCGGATTCGCCGGCGACGAATTGCTGCTCATCGACGAGGTACTTACCCCTGATTCGAGCCGCTATTGGCCGGTGGACGAATGGACACCCGGAGAAGATGTTCCCAGCTTCGACAAGCAGTATGTGCGGGAATGGTTGGAGACACAGCCGTGGGACAAGAATCCCCCGGCCCCCAATCTTCCGGATGACATCGTCGCGGGGACCAGACAGCGCTACGTCGAGGCGTACGAGACCATCACCGGGAAGAGCTTTGAGGACTACTTGGTGGGGACATGAAGGTTCGGGTCGAGTTGACCCGGCGACCGGAGATCGCCGACCCCCAAGGAACAACTATCAAAAGAGCGCTGGAGGACCTCAACTTCACTGGAGTCACCTCGGTACGGGTCGACAAGGTCTTCCATCTCGAGATCGAGGCAGACGATCCGGAAGATGTTCGGAAGAAGGTAGGGGAGATGTGCCAACAACTTCTGGCCAATCCCGTGCTTGAAGACTTCGAGATTGAGATCGAAGGATGAGAACGGCGGTTGTTGCTTTTCCAGGGTCGAACTGTGAACACGACGTGGTTAGGGCCATTGAAGGACTGGGAGGAGAAGCAGCTCTTGTTTGGCATCGCGAAACAGACCTTTCCGGATTCGACGGCGTGGTACTTCCCGGAGGATTCGCCCATGGCGATGCCCTCAGGACGGGAGCGATCGCCAGATTCTCGCCCATCATGGACGCCGTGATATCGGCAGCCGAGGAGGGCAAACCCGTCCTCGGTATCTGCAACGGGTTCCAGATTCTCTGTGAAGCCGGTCTGCTCCCCGGGGCGCTGATTGCCAACCGGGAACTGGCATTCATCTGCCGCTATGTCGAAGTCGAAGTGGTCGACACCGATTCGATTCTTACCCGACAAGCACGATCTGGGCAGGTCCTGAGAATCCCGCTGAACAGCTATGAAGGCAATTGGATTGACCCATCCGGCACCGGCCGGGTCTTGATGAGATACGTCAGTGACCCAAACGGATCGTCGGGACGCGCCGCCGCGGTCGGCAACGAAGCGGGCAACGTCGTGGGAATAATGCCCCACCCGGAACGAGCCACCGATCTTCTCCTTGGTTCTGAGGACGGGAAGACCCTTCTCGACGGATTCCTCCATTCCCTGACCGCAGCATGACGGTCGCCGCACCGGTCCACCAGCTACTAGGGATGACCGACGCCGAATATGAATCGGTAGTCGGGATCCTCGGCCGTGAACCAGAACCTGCCGAGCTGGCGATGTATTCGGTGATGTGGTCGGAGCACTGCTCCTACAAGAGCTCGCGGAAACATCTGCGACGTTTTCCCACCGAGGCTCCCTGGGTGGTGGTTGGGCCCGGCGAGAATGCGGGCGTGGTTGACCTCGGCGACGGTTGGCTCGCCGCTCTCCGCATCGAGTCGCATAATCACCCCTCCTTTGTTGAGCCCTATCAGGGAGCGGCTACGGGTGTCGGGGGCATCCTCCGAGATGTATTCACCATGGGGGCGCGCCCCATCGCGTTGTGGGATCAGATTCGGTTTGGTCCGCTCGACAATCCGAAGAACCGATACCTGCTCAATGGGGTGGTTTCAGGAATCGCCGGCTACGGAAACGCCGTCGGAGTGCCCACAATCGGCGGAGACATCGAATTCGACCCCGGATACGAGGGAAACCCGCTGGTCAACGTGATGTGCCTCGGAATCATGCGGCGTGAACAACTGGTGTTGGGGACGGCGGGCACCCCGGGAACAATCGCTGTCCTTCTCGGCAACGCCACCGGCCGCGACGGAATCGGCGGCGCCTCAGTCCTCGCCTCTGCCTCATTCGATGAAGAATCGGGGACAAAACGGCCTTCGGTCCAGGTGGGCGATCCATTCGGGGAAAAGAAGCTGATCGAGGCCTGTCTCGAACTTTACGAGAAAAACCTGGTCGTGGGGGTCCAAGATCTCGGAGCGGCCGGGCTCTCCTGTGCGACATCAGAACCCGCCGGGCGAGCCGGGGTAGGCATGGATGTCGACCTCGACCGGGTTCACACCAGGGAGTCGGGGATGACCGCCCCGGAGTTATTGATGTCGGAGTCTCAGGAGAGGATGATGGCCTTCGTCTCTCCGGAGAACGTCACCGAGGTCCTCGCCATTGCCAGGCACTGGGAAATCGAGTCGGCTGTGGTCGGCACAGTTAGGGAAGGCGGAACCCTCACCATCACCCACCAAGGTCGCACAGTGGCTGAGATCCCGGCTGCTTCGCTCGCCGACAACGCACCAATCTATGACCGCCCGTCAGCGCGGCCGGACTGGCTCGACAACGTCAAAACAAGACCCGACCCTGACCTGACCGGGTACCAACCCGCGCAGCTTCTCGAGATGCTTCTCGATGATCCCGCGATTGGATCTTCGGCATGGATCCACGAGCAATACGACCACATGCTGTTTCTCAACACCGTGGTAGGTCCGGGTGCCGATGCTTCGCTCCTCCGGATCAACGGGACCACGAAAGGCCTGGCGGCATCGACCGACGGCAACGGTCGTCTCTGCTTCCTCGACCCGAGGGTTGGCGGGGCCCGCCTGGTTTACGAAGCCGCCCTCAACGTAGCTGTCACTGGAGCCCGGCCCCTGGCAGTTGTTGACAATCTCAACTTCGGGAACCCGGAAAAGCCCGAAGTGATGTGGCAATTCATCGAGTCGGTGGAAGGTATTTCACAAGCCTGCGAGGCCCTGGGCATACCGGTCATCGGCGGAAATGTTTCCTTCTACAACGAGACCGACGGCGTCGACATCAATCCGACCCCGGTCGTCGGTCTTCTCGGACTGGCCGACCCGATGCCGACGAATCCGCCCCGTTTGAGCCGGGCGGAAGAAGGAATGGAGCTTTGGGTGGTCGGGCCTCGGGTCAGCGGGTCACTTGCAGGGTCGGCGATTCAGAGGGTCCTTGGCGAAGCGAACGGAGGGGCACCAACTCCACCAGACCCGGAGACCGGCCTCCGAGTTGTCGAGCTGGCGGCACAGATCGCCCACCTAGCACCCGTCCTTCACGACATTTCCGACGGCGGCCTCGCCATTGCCGCCACCGAAATCGCCATCGCTTCGGGTGTGGGATTGGTTATCGAAACCGAACATCCCTTCTGTGAAGACCCCCACCGATTCCTCATCGCTGCGCGTCCCGGGTCGATGGATCTGCCTGACGATCTCGCTCAGAAGGTGGGAGTGTTCGGTGGCAACGAGATCACGATCAACGGTTCAGCAATAGCGGTGGCCGAAGCTACCGACCTCTATCGAAACGCCCTTCCCCGCCGGATGGCCTGAACCCAGCATTCTCGACGGGATTCCCGCCAGATGTGGCGGCCTGAGCATTGGGTTCGAATATTGGGGTTAGCATCGGCGGGATGCCGAAGACGATTGGAATTCTGACTGCCGGCGGCGACAGCCCCGGACTCAATGCAGCAATTCGCGCCGTGGGCAAGGCAGGCCAGCGAGCCCACGGAATGAAAGTTATTGGGTTCTACGACGGATTTGTCGGCTTGATGGAGAACCGATTTGTTGAGCTGGGCAGCGACGAACTGAGCGGGATCCTGACCCGGGGTGGGACGGTTCTCGGTACGAGCCGGGCCGACTGCATGAGAATGGTGCTCGCCGACGGTTCAATGGTCGACGGTCGCGATGAGATAAAGAAGGTGGTTGAGAAGCATCAGCTCGACGCCCTGGTTTGCCTGGGTGGCGACGGCACGGCGCGCAACGCGATCAGCCTGGAGAAGGTTGGGATCCCCGTTCTTACATTGCCGAAGACAATCGACAATGACGTTGCCGGCACCGACGTCACTTTCGGGTTCGATACCGCCGTCACCATCGCCGCCGAAGCAATCGACCGCCTCCACTCAACCGCTCACTCCCACCACCGGATCATGGTGGTTGAGCTAATGGGCCATACCGTGGGGTGGCTGGCCCTTGCCGCCGGGCTCGCCTCCGGCGCCGACGTCATCCTCATCCCGGAGATTCCTCACGACGTTGCGGCCGTAGCCAACTCGATAATCGCTAGAAAGGAATCGGGGAGCAGTTTCTCGATAGTGGCAGTGGCAGAGGGAGCGATAAGCCGCGAGTACGCCGCTGAACGCAAGGAACTGGTTGAGCGTCGGACTGACGCTGAAGGCGATGAGCGCAAGGAACTGAAGCAAGCAATCAGAAAATTCGACCACGACCACGTGGGAGGGACGAGCGACCTGGCCGACCAATTGAGTGGCCTCACCGGCTTGGAGTCGAGATTGACGATTCTGGGGCATATCCAGCGCGGGGGGACACCTACTCCGGCAGATCGCCTTTTGGCCACCCGACTCGGGACCGCGTGCGTCGATTACATCGCGGAAGGTATCCACGGTGTGATGGTTGCTGCCCGCGGGCAGGGAACCGAGCCGGTTCCTCTCAAGGTCGCCGCCAGCGGTGTCCGGGCGGTACCAGTGGACCACAGTTGGGTGCAATCGGCCCGAGCGCTCGGCATTTCATTAGGCGATTGAAGTGAAGAGCGGCATCGTCAGGTCGAGATCCCACTCTTGAGCCCACCTGAGAAGGTAGCGATCGTAGGAGGTGGCCCGGCCGGGCTCTACCTGGCGATCCTCCTCAAGAAACGCTCCCCCGACATGGCCGTTGACCTTTACGAGCGGAATACTCCAGGCGATGCCTACGGGTTTGGCGTCGTTTTCTCCGACGAGACCCTGGAGAACATCGAAGCCGCCGACGGCGACTTCTTCAAGGCGTTGATCGCGGAGTTTCGGCAATGGGGCGTCATCGAGGTCCGCCATTTCTCTGGCGAAGTAATCAGGTCGGGGGGACATGGCTTCGCGGCTGTGAGCAGAAAGACGCTCCTCGAACTGCTCACCGCCCGGGCGCGCGAAACGGGTACCAACTTACATTTCTCCGAGGAGGTCACCAGACTCGACCAACTGCACGGCGCAGACGTCATTGTCGGCGCTGACGGGGCGCACAGCATGATTCGCACCGTTCTGGCCGAGCACTTTCGACCGTCTTTCGATCCGAGGCGGAACAAGTACATCTGGTTCGGGACCGGCAAGGTGTTCGACGACTTCACCTTCATCTTTGAGAACACCGAACACGGAATGGTATGGGCCCACGTCTACCCCTTCTCCTCCTCGGCGAGCACTTTTATCGTCGAGATGGCTCCGGAAACCTGGCGCAAACTCGGCCTGGACAGCAACGAGGGCCGGGATTGGGATCAACAGGCCAGCGATGAAGTTGCCCTGGAGTTCGCTGAGGGTCTCTTTGCCCGGCATCTAGACGGCAATTCACTCATCGGCAACAAGTCGCGTTGGTTGCAGTTCCCCACCATCTCATGTCAACGATGGAGCCACGAGAACGTCGTGCTCATGGGGGACGCGGTCCACACCGCTCATTTCTCGGTGGGATCGGGAACAAAACTTGCACTGGAGGATGCCATTTCCCTGGCCGGACACTTGCTCTCCGACAGACCTCTCCCAGACTCGCTGCTGGCATATGAGGCCGAACGTCGCCCGGTCGTCGACTCGACACAGCGAGCAGCAAAGGCCAGTCTCGAGTGGTTCGAGGGTGCGGATCGGTACGTCAGTCAAGAACCAGAGCAGTTTGCATTCTCGATGCTGACCCGGAGTCAGCGGGTCACCTACGACAACCTGCGATTGCGCGATCCCGGGTATATGGATTCAGTTGATCGATGGTATGCCGCTTCGGATCATTGTTCTCCAACGCCGACCTCTCGGGAGATACCGCCGATGTTCCACCCCTTCCAACTCCGCGACCTGGTCCTGACCAACAGGATTGTCGTCTCGCCGATGGACCAGTATTCCGCCGAAGACGGCATGCCGAACGAGTGGCATCTGGTCCACCTCGGGAGTCGTGCCGTGGGCGGTGCCGGGTTGGTGATGACCGAGATGACCTGCGTGTCATCAGAAGGACGGATTAGCCCGGGATGCACGGGGATATGGACCGACCAACAAGCTGAGATGTGGCAGCGGATCGTTGAATTCACCCATGAGCACAGTGAGGCGAAGATCGGGCTCCAGATCGGACACTCAGGGCGCAAAGGCTCAACCAAGCTGATGTGGGAGGGGGACAGCGAGCCCCTCGAAAATGGCAACTGGGAGATCATCTCTCCGTCGCCGATCAAGTATCGCCCCGATAGCCAAACCCCACGAGAGATGACGCGCGACGACATGGACACGGTGATCGCCGACCACGTTGCGGCCGCACTGCGGGGAGCCGAAGCAGGGTTCGACCTCCTCGAGTTGCACTTTGCCCACGGGTATCTGGCTTCGAGTTTTCTCACGCCCCTGGCCAACCAACGCAGCGACGAGTACGGCGGTTCGTTGGAAAATCGCATGAGATTTCCGTTGGAACTCTTCGATAGGGTCCGGCAGGTCTGGCCCCAAGAGAAACCTATCTCCGTCCGCATCTCGGCAACTGACTGGGTGGAGGGTGGTTTCAACGGAGACGACGCCATCGAGCTTGCCCGTGCCCTCCATGAGCACGGATGCGACATCATTGACGTTTCCACCGGGCAAACCAGCGTCGAGGCCCGACCCGAGTACGGACGTCTCTATCAGACGCCCTTCTCCGACCGGATCCGCAACGAGGTTGGGATACCAACGATGACAGTCGGAGCAGTGTCGAGCATCGACGACGTCCACAACATCCTGGTGGCGGGGAGAGCCGACCTCTGTGTTCTGGCCCGCCCACATCTCGTCGACCCCTACTGGACGATGAACGCCGCCATCGACCTAGGTTTCACCGGCCACCCCTTCCCCAACCAGTACCTGTCCGGACTGGCGGCGCGAAGACGGGAGCAAGACCCAATAGCACCGGATGTTTTCCGAGATAGATAGTTCCTCCCCCGAAGGCGGAGCTTGCGGAGCCGAACGGGGGAGGTGCCGAGACCGCTTTGGGTCGAGGCGGAGGGGGACCGAAAGCCACCCGAGGAGAGCTCGAGTTGGTGGGAACCGGCCCCATCCGTCTCCGCCTCGTCCCTCGGCGGAGCCACCTTGCCCCGTCGTCCCTCCGGGGAAGGAACAAGAAAGAGATGGCGGCGGGTTTTTACTCCTCCCCCGAAGGCGGAGCTCGTGGAGCCGAACGCGGGAGGTGCCGAGACCGCTTTGGGTCGAGGCGGAGAAGGACCGAAAGCCACCCGAGGAGAGCTCGAGTTGGTGGGAACCGGCACCATCCGTCTCCGCCTCGTCCCTCGGCGGAGCCACCTTGCCCCGTCGTCCCTCCGGGGAAGGAACAAGAAACCTGGCTCCTCCGGGGAAGGATCAAGAAGAGGAACGAGGCGCCTCAACCCGCGCTGATCGCGGCGATCCTCGACTCGATGAATCTACGCTCGACATCGTTTCCAACCAGGGGCAGTGCCGACTGATAGGCAGCTAGCGCCGCTTCGGATTCGCCGCACCCGGTGAGCAAGTGGCCTCGTGCGGTGTGAAATGCGTGGTAGCCATCCAATACCTCTGTCAACGGGTCGAGGGCCGCCAGCCCTTCCTCACATCCAAAGGCTTCTCCGATCGCCACGGCCCGATTGAGGAGGACAACCGGTGCCTCATAAACCGCTGCCAAACGGTCATACCAGCCCACGATTCGACGCCAATCCGGCGTTCCCGATGAGTGCTCGGCGGCGATCTCGGCTTGCACGAGAAAGGGCCCAACTGTCCCCGTGGCCCGTGCCGACTCCAACGCTTCACGGGCACGCCCGATCATGGCGCGATCCCACAACGCCTGATCCTGATCTTTGAGGAGGACGATCTCGCCGTTCGAACCGACCCGTGCTCGGCGACGACTGTGCTGGAAGAGCATTAACGCCAGAAGGCCAGAGACCTCGGGTTCATCAGGCATGAGCTCGGCCATAACCTGGGCGAGTTCAATAGCGGCTCCAGCCAGATCCTCCCGAATCAGATCGGTTCCACCTGACGAGAAATAGCCCTCGTTGAAAATCAGGTACACCACAGAGAGGACCGCGGGTAGCCGGTCGGTGAGCTCGTGGGACTCAGGCACTTTGAATGGGATCCCGGCATCGCGGATCTTCGACTTCGCCCGCACCAGTCGTTGCGCCATGGTGGCCTCGGACACCAGAAATGCACTGGCGATCTCAGGAGTGGTGAGACCACCAACAGTTCGGAGAGTGAGGGCGATCTGCTTGTCGGTTGACAGAGAGGGATGACAGCAGGCGAAAATCAATTCGAGCCTGTCGTCGCGAAAACCCGGCGCCGGCTCCAACTCAGGATCTGCCTGCTCGATCTCGACGTGACGATACCCAGCAAGTACTTGATGTTTCCTCGCCAGATTGTCACGACGACGAATGCGATCGATGGCCCGCCGCCTCGCCACCGTCGAAATCCATGCCGGGGGATTGTCAGGGACACCGCTGGTTGGCCAATCTCGCAGCGCCTCGACTAGGGCGTCCTGCACGGCTTCCTCGGCGAGATCGATATCGCGCGCCATCCGCGAGACAGAGGCAAGCACCATCGAGTACGACTCTCGAAACACCCGCTCGATTGCTTCTCTGGACACATCCATCACCCCATTCTCACCTTTGTGTGAATGGAATTCGCGCCCTGGACGCAAAATTTGGTTGACAGAACGAAAGAAGCCAACGCGACTTCGGGAAGACGGGTGCGCTGGGTAGGATGCGAACGTGCCCAACGAGGCTGCCCTAGAAACAGATTTCAGCCCCGGAGAGTCCTGTGGAGTCTTTGCCGTTTACGCGCCGGGACAGTTGGTCTCCTCGCTCATCTACTTCGGTCTGTTCGCCCTCCAACACCGGGGGCAGGAAAGCGCCGGAATAGCCACCTCCGATGGACAGACCGTGACCGTTTTCAAAGACCTCGGACTCGTCGCCCAGGTATTTGACCGACAGTCGCTCGCAGGGCTCGACGGACATCTCGGAATCGGCCACACCCGATATTCCACGACAGGCTCCAATAGCTGGGCCAATGCACAACCCGCCCACCGACAGGTGGGAAACACCAGCATCGCTCTGGGCCACAACGGGAACCTCACCAACACCGCCGAGCTAGCGGTGTCATTGGGCGTCGCCACTGCCACGACCGATTCTGACTTGATGGCCGAAAGTCTTGCCCGCTCAATCGACGACGAACGCTCCGATGCCCGTGGCCTCGAACACGCCCTCATCAAGGTAGCGCCCACATGGCAAGGTGCATTTTCCCTGGTACTGATGGACCAGGGAAGAGTCATCGGCCTCCGCGATCCCAACGGATTCCGGCCTCTGTGTATCGGAAAGCTGGCCGACGGGGGATGGGTGATTGCCTCGGAGACTGCTGCGCTCGACCTGGTAGGTGCTTCTTTTGTCCGTGAGGTCAAGGCGGGAGAGATGGTCACCATCGATGCCACCGGTGTTCACAGTTGTTTTCCCTTCGCCGAAGTCACCCCGGGTTTGTGCCTCTTCGAGTTTGTCTACTTCGCCCGTCCCGACTCCCAGATCTATGGACGGAATATCCATTCGGCCCGCCGCGAGATGGGACACCATCTGGCGCGAGAACATCCGATCGACGCCGATGTCATTGTCCCGGTTCCCGAATCAGGCATTCCGGCAGCCCAGGGATATGCAGCCGAGAGCGGGATTCCATACGTGGACGGTCTAGTCAAGAACCGCTACGTCGGCAGGACGTTTATCGAACCGTCTCAGATCATGCGTGATCAGGGAATCAGGCTCAAACTCAATCCGATTCCGGAGAACCTTCGCGGCCGCCGGGTTGTGCTGGTCGACGATTCGATCGTCCGTGGCTCAACCACTCGCAAACTGGTCCAGATGGTCCGGGATGCGGGAGCTTCCGAAGTCCATCTTCGGGTCTCCTCTCCTCCCTACCGCTGGCCATGCTTCTACGGAATGGACACTTCCGACCGGTCCACGCTCATTGCCGCCCGGATGGACATTGATGAGATCAGAGACCATCTCGAGGCAGACTCACTGGGCTACCTGTCTCTGGAGGGTCTGCTCGAGGCCACCCATGTTGCCGAGGCTGGCTTCTGCACTGCATGTTTGTCAGGAAACTACCCAACAGACATCGAATCTGTAACCGACAAGTTCCATCTCGAACGGAAATGAACCCGGCTTCGTATCGTGATGCAGGGGTAGACCTCGAAGCTGCCGATCGTCATGTCGACACCATCGGCCCTCTGGTCCGGTCGACCTGGGGTGACGGGGTCATCGGCGGGTTCGGCGGTTTCGCCGCCGGGGTGGAGGTTCCTGCCGGATACCAAAAGCCGGTACTGATGATGTCGACCGACGGCGTAGGCACCAAGTTGGAGGTGGCCCGCCGATCCAGCTCATGGAGTGGGGTCGGAAAAGACCTGGTGGCGATGTGTGTCGATGATCTCACCGCCGTCGGCGCCGAACCGATCGGGTTTGTCGACTACATGGCAGTGGGCAGACTCGACCCGGACCGCGATTCTGCGATCGTCGCTTCGATTGCCAATGCCTGTACCGAAGCCGAATGTCCCCTGCTGGGAGGCGAAACCGCCGAGCATCCCGGAGTAATGGACCCGGAGGCCCTCGACCTCGCCGGATCTGTCATGGGTGTTGTCGAGAAAGGAGAGGAGTTCGGGCCTCATCGCGTCGGATCAGGCGATGTGGTGATCGGACTGCATTCACCAAATCTTCGCTCAAACGGCTTTTCGCTGATTCGCCACCTCTTCCCGGAAACAGACCACGACGAAGTCCTGCTCCAACCCTCCGTGATCTATTCCAAAGCTGTCCTTGGAGTGTCACATCTCGTCAAGTCAGCAGCGCATATCACCGGCGGTGGCCTCCCGGGCAATCTCCCACGGGCCATTCCCTCCACCCTTGGGGTGCAGGTTGACCGGCAGAGTTGGACTCCACCGGAGATCTTCGCCGAGGTCTCCTTACGTGGAGTGGGGGACACCGAAATGTTCTCCACCTTCAACATGGGCATCGGCTTTTGTGTCATTGTCAAACGGTCCGCGGTCGGTGAAGCCGTTGCCAGCCTCAGTCAGCACCAGGCAAAACCCATCGGGGAAGTCACCGAGACACCGGGTTTTCGCCTCGTATGAATTTTCGGGAGGCAACCGATGTCGAGGCGGTCGGCGAGGGCCAATGGCGGGGCGAATTGGCCGAAGATTGGGACATCGTCGGCAACACCAACGGTGGATATATGCAGGCGATTTCCGCCCGAGCCTCGAGCATGGCAGTGGAAGGGAGGGACCCGGTTTCCGCGACCGGCCACTTCACCAGGCCAGGGCACACCGGCCCGGTAGAGATCGAAACGGAAGTAATCCGCCACGGACGCCGGTTCTCCGTTGTCAGAGCAAGGATGATCCAGGACGATTCGGTGATCCTCGAGACGCTCGGCACATATCGCTTACCTCCCTCAGAGGCTTCCGAGATATTGCTGAGCGACATCGATCCACCGGATATCCCGAGCCCGAACCGGTGCATCCCTCTCACCGCGGCCCCCGACGCTTCTTTCCCTCCTCCATTGATGAATCAGATCGACCTTCGGCTCACCCCCGATCTTGCCGAGACTTTTATGGGGGGCGCTACCGGGAAAGCCCTGGTAGAAGGTTGGTTTAATCTCAAAGACAACGAGAAACTCGATCCCTTCGCGTTAATCCTCACTTGCGATTCCTTTCCACCGACTGCTTTCGCGGCCAACTTTCCAGTTGGTTGGACCCCAACTCTTGAGCTGACGGTCCACATCCGGAATCCCCGTGCAACGGGTTGGCTCAAATGCCAGTTCCGAAGTCATTTTATTACAGGCGGATTCATCGAAGAGGACGGTCTCATCTGGGATGAGGGTGGCCGACTCGTCGCCCAGTCGCGCCAGTTGTCCCTAGTTTCGACCTCACCGAGTTAGTGGCCCGATGAGCGGACCTCCTGGAGATCTGTCAGACCGGGTGGCGGAGAGGATCGGGCGTGGACACAACGAGTACATGGCCCGATTCCTCGAGATCAACCGACGGGCGCCGTCGAAGTTTGAGACGAGGGACTGGCCGGGGATGCAATCCGACAGCTTGGAACGACTGTTGCTGTATTCGGAAACGGTCTCTGACGTAGTGGCAGAACTATCAACGTCGTTGGGGGCCGACTCCAATGACCCTGGATTGTGGAAGAAAATCAAGGCGGCGTACGCAGACTCGTTGGCAACCAACCCCAATCGAGAACTGGCAGAGACCTTTCACAACTCGATCACACGGCGACTCTTTGAAACGGTGGGCGTCGATCCTGAGATCGAATTCATCGACTCTAAGATCCGAAGGTCGTCGGCCGCTCTCGGTACAACGAGGGAATTTGGACTGGGTGACTCACTTTCCAAACTCGTCTCCGAGATTCTCGGCCACTACGCCCATTCCGTGCCGTACGTCGACCTCGAGTCAGACAGCGGTGAGATCGCCGGCCGACTAGAAGAAGCCCGAGGAGTCGGCGTATCGGCCATTAAGTCGGTCGAAATGGTCGACTCCGTGTTCTACCGGGGCCAGGCCGCCTATCTCATCGGCCTGATTCGCCGGGAAGATGGAACGGATTCGCCGATTGCGATTTCGCTCCGGCACCGCCCCGAGGGAATCGTCTGCGACGCCGTGCTCCTGTCCGAGAACGAAGTCTCCATCCTCTTCAGCTTCACCAGATCATATTTTCATGTCGATACGCCCAACCCCGGTGCTCTGGTGACCTTCCTCCGATCGCTGATGCCCCGGAAACGAGTGGCCGAGCTCTACATCTCGATCGGACAGAACAAGCACGGCAAGACCGAGTTGTATCGAGATCTGCTGAGGCATGTCCGGAGCTCCGATGAGAAGTTCGAGCATGCTCCGGGGACCAAAGGCCTGGTCATGATCGTATTCACAATGGCCGGCTACGACGACGTGTTCAAGATCATCCGAGACCGTTTTCCTCCTCCGAAGCAGACCACACGGGCGGCGATTATGAGGAAGTACCGGCTCGTCTTCCAACACGATCGGGCGGGACGGCTCATGGATGTCCAGGACTTTCAGCACCTCAAGTTCGACATCGACCGGTTCACGCCTGAACTACTCGACGAACTGCTAACCGATGCCGGCAACAGCGTTTCGATTGAGAATGACTCGGTAGTGATCAAACATGTCTATGTCGAGCGCCGGATCACACCCCTCGACCTTTATGTCAGGCTTGCCGAGCCGGGAGCGAAGATCGCAGCTGTTCTCGACTACGGGCAGGCGATCAAGGACCTCGCCTCGACGAACATCTTTCCAGGCGACCTACTCATCAAGAACTTCGGAGTGACCCGTCACGGCAGGGTTGTCTTCTACGACTACGACGAACTCGCTCCACTGACCGACGTCCATTTCAAGGAGATTCCCGAACCGCGGGACGACTACGACGCACTCTCGGACCAGCCGTGGTATCCGGTGGGTGCGCGTGACGTGTTTCCCGAAGAACACGAGTCCTTTCTCGGAATGAACGCTGACCTGCGCTCCCGGTTCTCCGCACGCCACGGAGACCTGTTTCGAGTCGAATCCTGGCGGACCATTCAGGATCGGATCCGAAAGGGAGAAATGATCGAGGTATATCCCTACAACGAGCAAGCCAGGCTGCCCAACGCCGGAGCCTCCCGCGGCTGGTAAACCCCCCAAAGCGGCGCCCGAGGCATGTAAAGTCAGAAGATGAGCGCAACGATGTCAGACATGAAATCGATCAAGTACGCCTACATGTTGGGGGGAGTTGCCGCCCTCGTATTCGGGCTGATTCTCCTTTTCAAGCAGGACGGTGCCTTATCGATCCTGATGCTGGTATTAGGCCTCTGGTGGCTCATTCAGGGCGCCTTCGCCCTGTTCTCTCTGATGATCGACCGCGAGGATTGGGGTTGGAAGCTCGTCCTCGGCCTCCTGGGTGTGACCGCAGGTATCTACGCTCTTCTCAATCCTGGTGAGGCTGCTGAGCTTCTCGAGGGCGTAGTCGGAATCGTCCTCGGTGTGATCGGTGTTCTCATCGGTCTCACCGCATTGTTCGGTGGGTTTAGGAGCAAGGACTGGGGGGCGGTCGTCGTCGGCGTGTTCAGCCTCCTGATCGGTATTCTGATCCTGGGCAACGCGGCGTTCACGACCACCCTTCTCGTCACATTGTTTGCCATCCTGTTGATCCTCGAGGGCATCGCCGCGATCGTCATCAGCGTCAAGTATTAAGCGCTAGGTACGGTCGATTCGTTAGGATCGCGTCGTGCCCGTCGTAACCCCCATCCATAACCGGCGCGGCCTCTACGCCGCACCGTAGAACCTGCTTGTTTTCGTCTTAAAAGTTTGGATTGAAAGGAGCAGTAAATGACCAACTTTGTAGAGCGCCACAACGATGTAATCGCCCCCGTCATCGTCTTCGACACCGATATACACGCCGATTCGGCGTCGGGCATCTGGATCACCGACGTCGAAGGGCAAAAGTGGGCAGACTTTGCCTGTGGGACCGCGGTCACCAACCTCGGCCATAACCATCCCGCCGTCGTCGAAGCGGCCCACGCCCAGATCGACAAGTTGATGCATTCGGGCTGCATTGTTCGTTACGACTCGCTGGTTATTGCCGCCGAGAAACTCCGCGCCATCACTCCCCCGGCCATCGAGAAGTTCGCTTTCGCCAACTCCGGGGCCGAGGCCGTGGAAGCGTCGGTCAAACTGGCCAAGCACTCAACCGGCCGCCAGGGGGTAATCGCCTTCAGGGGCGCCTTCCATGGTCGGACCATGGGTTCGGTGTCATATACGACCTCCAACGCCAAGTACCGCGACGGGTACCACCCGGTGTTGGGGTCGGTCTTCGTGTCGCCTTTTCCACATCCCTATCGCTGGGGGATGACTGAAGATGCGGCAGTGAAACACTGTCTCGAAGAACTGAGGCTCACGTTCAAACACGTGGTTTCGCCGAAGAACATCGCTTGTTTTCTGGTCGAGCCGGTTCAGGGTGAGGGTGGCTACTACCCGGCACCTAATTCGTTCCTGAGTGCATTGAAAGAACTCGCCGACGAGCACGGCATTGTCCTGGTGTACGACGAGGTGCAGACCGGGTTTGGTCGCACTGCCGAGTGGTTCGCCGCTGATCACTATGACGCCAAGCCGGACATCATGGCCATGGGTAAGGGAATCGCCAACGGGCTTCCCCTCTCGGCGTACGGAGCTTCGAGCGAGCGGATCGACGGATGGCCGGTCGGCTCACACGGGACCACGTTTGGAGGCAATCCTGTTGCTACCGCCGCTGCCGTTGCCGTGATCGACACCATGGAGGGTTTGTTGCCCCATGCCCGTGACCTCTCCAAGCACGCTTTTGAGAAGTACAACGAATTGGCGGAGAGACACCCGACAATCGGTGATGTCCGTGGTCTCGGTCTGATGATCGGCGTCGAGTTCGTGTCTGATCGCGCGGATCGGACCCCCGACGCTGGGGCATTCAAGCACGTGCAGAAGCACGCTTTTGATCGTGAATTGATCATCATCGACTGTGGGCCAGACGCCAATGTCCTTCGGTTTATTCCACCGCTGGTCACGACCCGGGAAGAACTGGATTGGGCTATCGACCTCGTCGATGAGGGCCTCACCAGTTGGGAGTCCCAATAGGAAAGGCACGGTAGGAGTCTTGAGAAGTAGCGCGGGGGGATGAACAAGTTTGCTGTGGCCGCTATCGGCCTCACCGTGACTCTGGGAATCGGCCTGATCCTTTTCTTCAATTTGAGCGACGAGGATCCATCCGAAGGGGCAACCGACACCACGATCCCCGACTCAACGTCGACCACGTCCGTCCCCACGTCGACTACGAGCTCTGCGCCAACCACAATCACGTCGGTCGGAACGACCCCAACGTCAACTGTGACGACCACGACCACGTTGCCGGTGACGACGACGGCACCCACAACGACGACCACACCCCCGCCAACGACCACCGTCCCGATCCCACCTTTCTCAGTAACGATCTCAACCCCGACGGCAGCACAGCTTTTCGCCTCTTGGAAACCGGGGTGCCCCATCGATCCCGGCGATCTTCGAATACTGACGATGAGCCACTGGGGCTACGACGGGAAGGTCCGGAATGGGAAGCTGGTTGTCGCTGCGGTGCAGGCCGGGCCGGTGACCAAGGTCTTCGAGACCCTCTATTCAGAACGGTTTCCTATCGAACGCATGGAAATGGTCGAGGAATACGGTGGCGACGACAACGCAAGCATGGCTGCCAACAACACCAGCGCCTTCAATTGCCGGCCGGTTACGGGCGGATCGTCCTACTCGGAGCACTCCTACGGCCACGCCATTGACATCAACCCGCTGGTCAACCCGTATGTGAAGGGTTCTACCGTTCTCCCCCCCGGCGGGGCTCCGTATGTCGATCGCAGTAAAGACGCCACCGGAATGATCCATGCCGGGGACGAGGTGGTGACGGCATTCAGCCGGATCGGATGGGTCTGGGGGGGCACCTGGACAACACTCAAGGACTACCAGCATTTTTCCGCCACCGGAAATTGACTCGGAGAGAATGTGCGGGTGGGAATGGGAACCGTTCCACAACCCTAGGCATCAAAGTGTCATGAGGAGCAGAGTTAAGTTCATGGCAATATTGGCGGCATCATCCCTGGTGGTCGCGGCCTGCGGGTCAGGCGAGGTCGTTGGGCCACCGGACGAGTCGTCGGAAGATGCACTCATCCAGGTGTCATCCGAAGGCGGCTTCGTTCCGGTTGAATTCAACATCGCCAGGGGACCGACCTTCACTGTGACCCGTGACAAGCAATTCGTCTTCCCAGGCGTCACCACTCTGGAATATCCCGGCGCTCTGATTCCCGCCGTCTTCGCTGGAGAGCTCAACGTCGAGCAATACGACCGGATCTTCAAGTTGATTGAAGACATCGGAATCGAGGGCATGGAGAACGAGACAGACAACTCGGTCACCAACGTCGCCGACGCTTCCACTGAGGTAATCAAGTATTGGGACCAGGACGGCGTACATCAATACTCGGTCTATGCCCTCGGAGCTTCGGACCAACCGCAATCAGACGCAACCACTGCTTTTGTCGAACTCTTCGACTACCTCCACCAGCTGAGCGGCACCGTCGCCGGGACTCCTTACCAGCCCGAGAAATATCGAGTGGTTGCCAGCCCGAGCTACGCGGAACAGGATCCCAACTTCATCGATATTCGACCCTGGCCATTTGACGGCGAAGACCCGTACCAGTGGACCGAGTTGACCACCGTGGGCGACCAGACCTGGACATGCAAGGCGTTCGATCCCGCGGCGATCGAGGCCCTCTCGGATGCCACCCAGGCCACGCTTTGGATGGACCCAGCCGAGTCAGGGGACACCCAGAACATCCAGCTGTTGGTGCGTCCTCTTCATCCCGGAGAGGAAGACTGCGTCCTCGGATAGGCAGGCTTCGAGGCTGGTGTAACGTCGCCGCATGAACAGAAGCACCGAGGTGGACCTGGTCCAGGGTGGACATCGGATCGACCCGGGCACCGGCGCCGTAGTCCCCCCGATTCATCCTTCGACCACGTATGCCCGGGACGAGAACTACGACCTGATTTCCGAT
>JBGTGL010000067.1:0-6169 GCA_041746755.1 Acidimicrobiia bacterium
GAGGTCGCAACCATCCGACGGGGCATCGTCATCGTCCGATAACGGGCCCACACATTGGCCATCTGCTCCACACCGCCGTAGGCGAAGTCGATCGGATCCTCCGCTATGAAGGTGAGCTCTTCATCACCGAGGTTGAGAGAAAACGCACTCGCAATCAGGCGGTCGGCGCGCACGTCAACCAGCGACCATCTCCCCAGGCTCTCCCCCTCCACATAGAGTTCCATTTGGGGGTCTTCGATCAGAATGACCGCGGGTACTCCGGGCGAGTCAAGCTCAGGAATTTTGACTTGTCCCTTAAATTTCACTTGCGAACCCCATTTCAGCACCTACCCCAATGGCGCTCTGCAGGATATAACCATCCCATTGTTCCAATGATTGTCAAGCGAAATTCAGACATACGCTTCTAGCGGCGGACATGCACAAACTAGATTCCGATCGCCGCCGACGCCGTCGATCCGTCCTACCGGTGGCCAGTACTTGGTATTTCGTAAGGCGGGGACTGGGAAAACCGCGGTTTCGCGATCGTACGGGTGGGTCCATTCCGCCGCCAAATCTTCAGCCGTGTGCGGTGCGAAAACCAAAGGATTGTCATCTCGTGGCCACTCGCCCGCCGCGACACGACCGATTTCTCGACTTATCGAGATCATCGCGTCGCAAAAGCGGTCGATTTCTTCAAGAGTCTCCGACTCGGTCGGTTCGACCATAAGGGTTCCCACAACCGGAAATGACAGTGTTGGGGCATGGAAGCCGTAGTCAGCGAGACGTTTGGCAACGTCTTCAGCCGAGATGCCAACCTGAGACGTGATCTCACGGAGATCGAGGATGCATTCGTGGGCAACCCGTCCATTGGCCCCTGAATAGAGAACCGGGAAATACGGGTCCAATCTACTGGCTACGTAATTTGCCGCCAGGATGGCCGCCCTGGTCGCGCCACGAAGTCCCTCGGCCCCCATCATTCGAACGTATGCGTAGGGGATGGGAAGGATCCCTGCCGAACCAAAGGGAGCACCCGAGATTGGCCCGATCCCGGTCTCAGGTCCGGCCTCAGGAAGTAGGGGATGGTTGGGGAGAAATGGCACGAGGTGCTCTCTAACCCCGATCGGCCCCACCCCTGGCCCACCGCCACCATGGGGAATTGTGAAGGTTTTGTGGAGATTTAGATGGCTGACGTCGGCGCCAAAAACGCCCGGCTTCGCCAGGCCGACCAGGGCGTTGAGATTCGCGCCGTCGATATACACCTGGCCCCCATGACTGTGTACGACGTCGCATAAATGTCGAATCCCCACCTCGAAAACTCCATGAGTCGATGGGTAGGTGACCATCACACACGCCAGTCGGTCGGCAAATTGCTCGCACCGGGATTCGAGATCCTCAAGATCGATATTGCCCTCTGAGTCGGTTCTCACTACCACCACTGTCATGCCGGCCATCACAGCCGATGCCGCATTTGTCCCGTGCGCTGACGCGGGTATCAGACAGACATCTCGATGACTCTCCCCTCGTGACTTGTGAAAAGCCCTGATTGCCAGGAGCCCGGCAAGCTCGCCCTGGGACCCGGCGTTGGGTTGGATGGAGACCCGGGCGTAGCCGGTGGCTTCGGCCAGGTAGCTCTCGAGCTCACCGATCAGTTCGAGGTATCCAGAAGCCTGGTCGACTGGGGCGTAGGGATGAATTCCTGCAAAATGTTCCCACGTGATCGGAATCATCTCAGTGGTGGCGTTGAGCTTCATCGTGCAAGAACCGAGGGGAATCATGGTGCGGTCCAATGCGAGATCCCGGTCGGAAAGACGGCGGAGATAGCGAAGCATCCCATGTTCGGAGTGATGCGTACTGAAAACGGGGTGAGTCAAGAACGGCGACGTCCGACGCAGGGATTCGGGGATACTCGATGGCGGAGCCACTGCAACCGGGCCGACTCCAAAACCCTTGAGGACTCCATCAACCGTTGCGTCGGTGGACTTCTCGTCAAAAGCAACCCTGACGATGTCAGCTCCCTCAACGCCGACATTGAAACCCTCGGCTAGGACCGCGTCACGGACCTGGTCGGCGGAACCTGGGACCCGCACCGAGACCGTTTCAAACCAATTTTCGTTCATTGTCTCGAGGCCAGCTTCTCGAATCGCAGCGGCAAACCTACCCGCCAATCGATTGGCCTCAGCTGCGATGGCCCTCAATCCCTCAGGTCCGTGCCAGCAGGCGTACATTCCAGACATAACGGCAAGCAGAACCTGGGCCGTGCACACATTCGAAGTCGCCTTCTCTCTCCGGATGTGCTGCTCACGTGTCTGCAGCGCCAGGCGATATGCGATCGAGCCTCTGTTGTCAGTAGATACTCCCACCAACCGACCGGGCAGACTGCGCACCATCGACTCCCGGGTCGCGATAAACCCGGCATGGGGACCGCCGTAGCCAAGGGGAACCCCGAATCGTTGGGCACTGCCGACCGCGATATCAGCCCCCCACTCGCCCGGAGGTGACAGGAGCGTGAGGGCGAGAAGATCGGTTGCAACGGCAACAACGGTCCCGCCTGCCTTCATCCTCTGAACGGTTCCACTGTGGTCCGGGATCTCCCCGGACGAGCCCGGATACTGAAGGAGCAGACCAAACGCGCGGTCGGGGTCGGATCCCGCCGCCAGCGTCTCAACCTCGACTCCCACAGCTTCAGCCCGGGTCCGAACCACAGCGACCGTCGCAGGGTGACAGTCAGGATCTACATAGAAGACGTTGCGGTCGGAAGGCCCGGCGCGGCGACACATCGCCATCGCCTCGGCCGCGGCGGTGGGTTCATCGAGGAGTGACGAGTTGGCAACTTCGAGCCCGGTGAGATCGATCACAACAGTTTGGAAGTTGAGGAGAGCTTCCAGTCGCCCCTGAGATATCTCGGGTTGGTATGGGGTGTATGCGGTATACCACGCAGGGTTCTCCAAGACGTTGCGCTGAATGACCGGGGGGACGATCGTGTCGTAATACCCGAGACCGATAAGCGAAGGAACCACCTGGTTGCGGTGAGCCAATGCTTGGAGCCGTTCGATGACCTCGATTTCACTGAGAGCTACCGGGAGATCGAGATTTTCGTCGCGAATGGCGGGTGGGATGGTCTGGTCGATGAGCTCGTCGAGCGATGAAACGCCGATAACAGAAATCATCTTTTCGATGTCATCAACGCCCAGTCCGATATGTCGGTTGGCAAATGACTCTTTGGGATTGGGCATCAAGATCCTTCTTCTCTGCCCTCCCACTGTCGGCCAGTCGCCTTCAGCGTTGCCTCGTCCGAACGGTCCGAGCGCCTGAGAGATTTTGGAGGATTTGCCCCTTCGGCGTCCCTATCGGGACTCTCCCGTTCGTCTTCGTAAGCAGACCTATCTTATCGAAGCGCGCGGCTAGTTGACAACGTTGCTTCGCCGAGGTTCAACCCGACGACCACGACCTAGACGTTAAACCGGAACTCGACCACATCACCGGGTCTCATCACATAGCCCTTGCCCTCTGTCCGAACCCTCCCGGCCGCCCGCGCTGTCACCCAGGATCCTGCTTCGACGAGGTCATCGAAGTCGACCACCTCTGCGGCGATAAAGCCCCGCTGAAAATCGGTGTGGATCGCACCGGCGGCTTCCGGCGCGGTCGACCCGGACCGAATCGTCCAGGCCCTCGTTTCTTTCTCACCCCCGGTCAGATAACTCTGCAATCCCAGCGTGTCATAAGCAGCGCGTATCACAGAATCGAGCCCTGGTGCCTCCTGACCCACCGAAGCCAAGAGCTCGGCACGCTCGTCAGCCTCCAACTCTGACAACTCGGCTTCGATCTGGGCATCGAGGAAAAGAGCCTGCGACGGCGCCACCAATTCGGCAAGGGCTTCCCTACTCCTCTCGTCGAGGAGGAGTGATTCATCGCAATTGAACACGTAAATAACCGGTTTGGCGGTGAGGAGGTGGAGGTCGGAAAAATGGTCATACCTACTCATCAGATCCGGATTCGCCGATACCATCTCGCCCGCGCCCACTACCTGGTGGACTGCTCGGAGGGTTTCCAAACGGGGTAGAAGTCCCTTGTCCAGTTTCGCTTCCTTCTCCAGTTTGGGGAGTCTCCGCTCGATCGTTTGCAGGTCGGCAATGGCGAGTTCAGCCTCGATAGTGGCGATATCGGAAGCGGGATCGGCCACCCCTGCGACGTGAACGACGTTCTCCGAGTCGAAGGCACGCACCACGTGGCACACGGCGTTGACGTCGCGAATGTTGGAGAGGAACTGATTGCCCAACCCTTCACCGTCGCTGGCCCCTTTCACCAGGCCGGCAATGTCAACGAAAGTGACCGTGGCCGGGACCACTTTTTTGCTGGAGAACAGTTCGTTGAGGACGCTGAGGCGCGGGTCAGGGATCGGCACAACACCGGTATTGGGCTCGATCGTTGCGAACGGATAATTGGCTGCCAGCACCCCGGCGTTTGTCAACGCGTTGAACAAGGTCGACTTGCCAACGTTCGGGAGTCCGACGATGCCTATGGACAGGCTCATCGCCGCAAAGGTTAGAGATTCTCTGCGGGTAGACAGCTACCGTGCCTTTATGGAACGGATTGCCGTTATCGGAGCTGGCTCGTGGGGCACAACCGCCGCCTGGCTCGCCGCAAGAAACACCGATGTAACCCTGTGGTCCCGGCGCTCCTCCCTTGCCGATGAGATCAACAAAACGCGTTCGAACGCCGAGTATCTGCCGGATCGGACCCTTCCCGCTTCGCTGACCGCGACCGACGATCTGATCGGAGCCATCACTGGAGTCGATCTCATCGCTCTAGCGGTGCCATCGCACGGATTCCGCGAAGTATTTTCACGCATCGCCGATCGGGTCCCCGACGACACGCCGATTATTTCGCTCACCAAGGGAATCGAACAGAACACGCTGGCCCGCATGTCAGAGGTGATAGCACAGACCGCTCCGCGCCATCGAGAAGAACTCGTTGGAGTGCTCACCGGCCCCAACCTCGCCCGGGAGATAGCCTTTGAGCAACCAACCGCGGCAGTCGTTGCGATGACCGACCAGAGGGCGGCACGGGCGATTCAAGAGACCTTCATGTCCCCTCTCTTCCGCGTTTACACCAACGACGACGTGGTCGGGTGCGAATTGGGTGGCGCCCTCAAGAATGTCATGGCGATCGCAGCCGGAATGTCTGACGGGCTGGGATTCGGTGACAACACACGCGCCGCTCTGCTCACCAGGGCACTGGCCGAGTTGACACGACTGGGCACCCGGCTCGGCGGGAGGCCCTCCACCTTCGCTGGCCTTGCCGGGATGGGCGACCTGATCGCTACCTGCGTCAGTGCCCAGAGCCGGAACCATCGGGTCGGAGAGGGTTTGGCCCAAGGCAAGGCCCTTGCTGAGATTCAGGATGAAATGAAGATGGTCGCCGAAGGGGTAAAGACGACTCGTGCTGTGCTCGATCTTGCCGGAAAGCACGATGTCGAGGTTCCAATCGCCACCCACGTGGGCCGGGTCCTCTATGACGGGTTGTCACCACACGAGGCAATGCTGAGCCTGATGACGCGTGAAGCCAAGCAGGAAGACTGATGGTGTCCGACAAGACGTCGTTGCGACGACACCCGGAAAGAAGCGTCGCGGACGACGAACTCATCCACCGCATCTTGGACGAGGGTTTCCTCTGCCACGTTGGATACCTCACCGAGGGTCGTCCGGTGGTGATTCCAACGCTGTATGCCAGAGATGGTGCGCGCATCCTCCTTCATGGGTCACCATCGTCGGGAATCGTGAGAGCAGTCCGCAAGAATTCTCCGCTGAGTGTCGCGGTAACCCATCTCGATGGCCTGGTGGTGGCGAGGAGTGCCTTTGAATCCTCGGCGAACTACCGCAGCGTGGTTATCCACGGTTTCGGCGAAATCCTCAAAGGCAAGGCACATGAAGATGCGCTCAATCTGATCACTGACCATCTGATACCGGGCCGGAGAGATGACGTTCGCCCCAACCACATCGTCGAGGTCAAACAAACCTCGACGGTGGCGCTGAGCCTCGATGAGGTGTCGACCAAAGTCAGGACGGGTCCGCCTGACGATGACCCTGCCGACCTCGAAGCCCCGATATGGGCTGGAGTGATCCCGATTGAGCTGGCAGTAGGCGAACCTGAACCGGCCCCCAACCTCGGTGCTGGTATCAAGGTCCCGGAC
>JBGTGL010000068.1:0-7534 GCA_041746755.1 Acidimicrobiia bacterium
GCCGATCGAGAGCCGAACGCCAGCCTTTCTCAGCTCTTGATGGGAAATCACCCGGCGGTCGGCGAAGATGTCACGTTCTTCAAGAGCGTCGGAGTATCCAGTCAAGATGTTGCGGCCGGCCATAGGGCTTTGGCAAATGCAGCCGAGCTCGATATCGGCCTAGCCATCCCGTGAAATCAGTAACGGGTTAGGCCGTTTTGGCTCCACGGATTTCGAGTGAACTGAGGAGATGCTCGGAGATATGGGCGATCTCGGCGACCGCTTCGTCAAAAGCTTCCTTGTTGTGAGAAGCCGGTTGGCGGAATCCGCTGATCTTGCGGACGAACTGCAAAGCAGCGGCCTCGACCTCTTCTGATGGGGCGGGTGTTGCTCCATCGCGGAGCAATTTGATGGATCTGCACATGTCGGAAAGCTAGCGGACTATTGAGCCAACTGATTGCGGTATGCACCAGGAGATCGGATCGCGGCCAGCGTGCGAAAGGGCCTCGTTTGCTTTAGAAAAGGGTCTGCTGCCGAAAAAGCCCCGATGGGCCGAAAGGGGCGAGGGATGCGCGGACTCGATGACCGCGTGGCGTTGCTGATCGACCAGTTGCTTCTTGGCGCGTGCCGACGAACCCCACAGGATGAAAACGACCCGGTCCTGTTTTTCGTTGACCACCCTGATCACTTCATCGGTGAATGTCTCCCAGCCCATCTTCTGGTGGCTGGCCGCATCGCCCGACCTCACCGTAAGCGTTGTGTTGAGAAGTAAAACACCCTGACGCGCCCATGATTCCAGCGAGCCATGATCGGGTTGCGGGCACCCAAGATCGGACGTCAGCTCCTGATGGATGTTGACCAGTGAAGGAGGGACGGCAACGCCATCCGGTACCGAGAAACACAGCCCGTGAGCCTGACCCTTTCCGTGGTAGGGGTCTTGCCCGAGGATGAGGACTCGTACATCCGCGTAGGGGGTCAGGTGGAGAGCGGCGAATACTTGCTGTTCCGGAGGGTAAATCTCGAAGCGGGTCCGTTGCTCAGCAACAAATCCCATCAACTCGGACCAGTAAGGCTTGGCAAACTCTCCGGCCAGGAGGGGATTCCAATCGGTCTTCGGCGCCACGATGTGACTCTAGAACCTGGCTGGCCCGCACATTCGGCTGTCGGGTTGGTGTAGCAACTACGGTCTACCCCGATGGGCACGCCACATCTATCTATTCGCCCCGGCCATCCCGACTTCCTCGACCTTCCTTGGGATATTGAAATCAACAATTGGGAAAGCGGCCGGCTCGTGACTATGCCGACAGGAATCCACCGGCACCCCGTGGTTTTCGTGGCCTACGACGAGGGAATCTACGCGATCAAGGAACTCCCGCTGGCCTTCGCCCAATCCGAGTATGAGGTTCTGCGGGCCCTGGGAGAAATGACCAGGCGGACGGCAACGGCCGTCGGCCACGTGGAAAGAGCATGGCTCGACCCTTCAACAGAGCAGGCCGGGGCCGTAATTACGCGATACGTTGACCACTCTTTCCCCTACCGGCAGCTGGTCAGTGGAGCCGGTTTTGGAGGGCGTCGTCGTCAGATGCTCGATGCGGTAGCGGGTTTGATCGTCGAGCTGCATATTGCAGGTCTCTATTGGGGGGATTGCTCGCTTTCCAACCTCCTTTATCGATGGGATGCCGGGGCGATCGAGGCGGTGATGATCGATGGCGAGACGTCTGAGTTGCACGATCAGTTAAGTGACGGTCAACGTCTCATGGACATTCAGATCATGGTGGAGAATCTTGCCGGGGAAATGGCGGATATCGCAGCCATGAACGGTGTTGATACCGATCTCGCTGATCTCGAACTTGGCCTTGATATCGAACGGAAGTATCACCAACTTTGGGAGGAATTGAACCGGGAGCTGGTCATCGGTCGCGATGACAGCTACCTCATCCGCCAACGAATTGCCCGTATCAACGACCTTGGATTCTCAGTCGAAGAGTTCGAGCTCGAGCCGACGGAGGCCGGAAATGTCGTCCGCATGAGAGTGCACGTCGGCGGCAGGACCTATCACTCATTCAAACTTCGCCAGCTGACAGGGATCGAAGCGTCGGAGAACCAAGCCCGGATATTGCTGAGTGACCTCGAATACTTTCTCTCCAAATCTGGATTCACCACCCCGACACTCAGGACGGTGGGCACAATGAATTGGTTGGTCCAATCGTTCGAGCCAACGCTTGCCCGGATAGAAGGGGTCCATAAAGGAAGCTCTCTTCAGGGCTATACCGACTTCCTCAACCATCGGATGGTGATGGCGACTAGTGCTGGGGCCGACATCGACAACGATGTGGCCTTTGAGGGCTGGTTGGCCTCCGGGCGGCCTGGTTTCAAGGTTGACCCTTAAGTTATGGGAGGGATGGCGAGATCGAGGATCCCGAGTCGACCCTCAATCTATATCGTCGTCTCCTGGCTTTTCGCAAGGGATCGATGGCTCTCCGCCGTGTTTCATCCTCGCCCATCCCGGTTCCAGCGAGCAGATATTCGCGTATCGGCGCGAATCGCATTGACGACCCGTGCCGCGCGTGCGTTGTCGAATCGCTAGGTTAAGGAACGAAGACTTGGTCGGAAGCGGAGTGGCACGTGGCTCAAATAAAAATCGAGGGTTTAGGAAAGATCTACGACGACGGGACCCGGGCCGTTGGGAATCTAGACCTCCTGATCGAAGACGGTGAGTTCCTGGTTCTGGTCGGACCGTCTGGATGTGGCAAATCGACGGTCCTCAGAATGATCGCCGGCCTGGAGGGAATCAGTGAAGGCACGATGACGATCGGCGACAAGGTCGTCAACGATGTGCCACCGAAAGACCGTGACATTGCCATGGTCTTCCAGAATTACGCCCTTTACCCCCACATGACGGTCTTCGACAACATGGCGTTTGGTCTCAAGCTGCGCAAATTCCCCAAGGACGAGGTGAAGAGGCTGGTGGAGAACGCAGCTGAAATTCTTGAGATCACGGACTTCCTACACCGCAAACCCGCTGCCCTTTCCGGCGGGCAGCGGCAAAGGGTGGCCATGGGGCGCGCCATCGTCCGCGAGCCGTCTGCCTTCCTGATGGACGAACCGCTATCCAACCTCGACGCCAAGCTTCGAGTCCAGATGAGGGCACAACTGGAGCGTCTCCATAATCGGCTCGGAACTACCACAGTTTATGTGACCCATGATCAGGTCGAGGCGATGACGCTCGGCGACCGGGTAGCAGTCCTACGTCCAGTTTCTGCGGCCAAGCCATACAACCTCCAGCAGGTGGGCCCACCCACAGAGCTGTTCGATCATCCCGAGAATCTCTTCGTGGCGGGTTTTATCGGGAGCCCGGCAATGAACATGATCTACGGGACTCTCAGCGAGGAAAACCAGAACGTCTGGCTGAGTGCCGGCGATTATCGGCTGAGGGTCGATTCTGCCGCCCTTCGAAGCCATCCCGGCATCGAAAACCACTTGAACAGGGAGTTGGTCGTCGGAATCCGCCCCCACCACATGGAGGCAGCTGCAGTTGCTGCCAGTGATCCGGACCGAACTATCTCGGCCATAGTGGAAGTGACTGAGATCTTGGGTGCCGAGACGTTTGTACATTTCACGATTGATCGTCCTCCGGTGATAACACCAGACGTGGAGGAATTACTGGCAGATTCGGGACAGGATGCTTCATCACTTGGCGACAAGACAGAATTTATCGCCCGGGTGAGTCCTGACGCTCCAGTGGTACTAGGGGAAAGCATCGATCTCGTGATCGACACCGCCAAACTTCACTTTTTCGACCCATCCACAGGTGACAAGATCGGTGTCAAGGTGCCAGCGGGCACCGACGCTTGACCAGCGCCTCCACGCCACCTTTCATTTGGGGAGTCGCAACTTCGGCGTACCAGATCGAGGGCGGACGTCGTGAAGAAGGCAAAGGCGAGTCGATCTGGGACCGCTTTGCAGATGAAGGGCGAATGGGCACGGGCGGTGATGTCGCCTGTGACCATTACCACCGGTGGGAACAGGATCTAGATCTCCTCGCCGAACTCGGAGTCACCGCATACAGATTCTCGGTTGCGTGGACCCGAATTCTTCCCAACGGCGATGGCGACGTGAACGCTGAAGGCCTGTCGTTTTATCGGGGGCTGGTCGAGGGTATGAGGGAACGTGGAATCGAGCCATGGCTCACCCTCTATCACTGGGACCTCCCACAGGCACTCCAGGACCGGGGTGGTTGGCTCAATCGGCAGACAGTGGATGCCTTCGCCGGATACGCAGGAGTAGTTGCTGATGGCCTGGGTGATGTCGTCACCCATTGGATCACTCAGAACGAACCATGGGTCGCCGCCTTCTTGGGTCATCGGGATGGCGTCTTTGCCCCGGGGCTGACAGATTGGAATGCGGCGCTGACAGCGGCCCATCACTTGCTTCTGTCGCATGGGCGCGCAGTCGAGACCATCAGGGACAAGGTGGCCAGTGCCCGGGTAGGCATAGCCATTGACTGTCGGCCGGCAACGCCAGCATCGAGTATCGACATCGACGCGACACGGCACTTCGACGGTTTTCGCAATCGATGGTTCTTCGATCCGATATTCGGGAGGGGATATCCCGGGGATATCCTTGGCGCCTACTCATCGGCAGGGCGGATCGTCGACCCGCCCGAGTTTGTCCACGATGGTGACATGGCAACCATCGCCACACCACTCGACTTCCTCGGTCTCAACTACTACACGACGACGGTTGTGTCTTCTGGATCCGAGGAGGAGGATGAACCGTTTCGCCCGCCCGGGGTAGACCAACCGGATGGAGTCACCGAGATGGGGTGGCTAATCGATCCGGAGGGCCTTCGCGACTATCTCGTCCACTTGTCGACCGAATATTCGCCACCCTCGATCGCGGTGACCGAGAACGGAGCCAGCTATTCGTCCGCACCCGACCCGGACGGCGAGGTCCACGACGCGCTACGGATCGATTACCTCGAAAGCCACATCGCCGCTGTCGTCGAAGCGATCGAGATGGGAGTTCCGGTGGAGGGCTACTTTGTCTGGAGTTTCCTGGACAACATCGAATGGGTTATGGGTACTTCCCAACGCTTCGGGTTGGTGTGGGTCGACTTTGAATCCTTGGAGAGAGTCCCCAAAGAAAGTTTCTATTGGTACCAAGCGAAGATACGGGAATTGGCCGATGGTGACTCGGATCAGTTGATGGGCAAATCGCCCGCGGATTGAAGTGCCTCCGCATCAATAGCGGTGGCATTACGAAGAGTCCCTACGTCTTCCAGATTCCTGGCCTCGACGTCAACTAGACCAGCTATGAACGCGTCGCCAGCACCGCAGAATCTCTAGTGAAAAGGCTCGGGACGCCGATGGGTGGAATGGTCATTTGATTCCAAGTTTGAACCGTTACCGTCTTGCTGATGACAGGGCCGATCGACAGCTTCCGCAAAATCCCCGCTGTTGGCGTATTAGCTGAACGGGAGACCGGCCGGTTCTTGTTTGTTTCGGCGCTGGTCGGCGTGGGAGTTGGACTCGGTGCTGCCGCTCTGGTCAAGACGCTCGAATTGGTGTCACATCTGACGGAATCTCTACTCATCACGGACGGCTCCGTCTGGATATTCGCCACTATTCCCATTGGGTTTTTTGCTGCGTGGTTGATCGCCCGCCACCTGGCGCCGGAGGTAGCCGGCGACGGGGTGCCGGAAGCCATCGGAGCATTGGAGGTGCATGGAGGTCGGATTAGGGCACGGGTCTTCCCCCTGAAGATCATTGCCACCTCGCTCACGGTTGGTCTCGGCGGCTCGGCCGGACGTGAGGGCCCGATCGTCCACGTCGGCGGCTCTGTCGGCAGCATGGTTTCGCGTTGGTTCAACCTCGGCGAGGACCAGGTCCGTTCCCTGGTGGCGGCCGGAGCGGGAGCTGGCGTCGGAGCCGCCTTCAATGCACCGATCGCCGGAATGCTTTTTGCACTCGAAGTGATCTTGAGCAGCTTCGCCACCCGACACCTGTCGGCGATCGTGATTGCTTCGGTTACGGCAGCGGTCACCTCTCGCCGGTTGGTCGGTGAGGAGTTGGCCATCAAGGCTTCTACCTATGGTTTGGAGAGCCCTTCCGAACTGCTCGCCTACGCCGCAATGGCAGTGGCAATTGTGGTCATCGGTCTTTTGTTCCTGAGATTCTTGGAAAGGGTCGAAGGCTTCGCCTCCAAACACAACGCCCGCCTTGGCGTCCTCCGCCCCCTCGGAGCGGGCCTCCTGGTGGCAGGGATGATCTTCATCGAACCGCGTCTGTTTGGAACCGGGCAGGAAGTGACAAATGCCCTTCTCAACAACGAGGTGATTACGGCCATCACCGGCGAAGGCCAGGTTTGGTGGATTTTCATTCTGCTCGCGCTGGGGAAGGCGGTGGCCACCTCGTTCACAATCTCATCGGGTGCTTCCGGTGGGGCCTTCATGCCTGCTCTATTCATGGGAGCGGCCGTAGGAACCGGTTTCGCCAAGCTCTTCGACCCGATTTTTGGAGTTGAGATCCAGCCCGGCGCCTTTGCTGTCGTCGGAATGGCTGCCATGTTTGCAGTTGTTGCGCGGGCACCCCTGACGTCGATTTTGATCGTCTTCGAAATCACCGGAGCGCGTGACTACGGCTTGATCCTCCCCCTCATGCTCACGGCAGTCTTGGCGACATTCCTTGCCGAGAGATTCTCCTCGGACTCGGTTTACACGATGGCCTTGAAGCGACGGGGGATCCGGAGGAGACCGTCCGGAGAAGTCGACATCCTCGACACGGTCAGCGTTGAGCGGGTCATGGGTTTGCCCCCCTACGTGGCCAAACCGACCGACACGCTTGCTCACGCCAGTAGCGAACTGCACCAGCGGAGGTCGCATGGCACCCCCGTAGTGGGCGACGAAGGTCTCGTTGGAATTATCACCGTCAGTGACATCGGGCGCAGTGACAACGACCCTGCTGTTACAACCGTCGGTGATGTGATGACCCGTCGTCCCGCCACGGTCGTGCCAAGCACACCGGTTTCCCAAGCCCTCGAGCGAATGGCCGTACTCGGGATAGGCCGGCTTCCCGTGGTCGATGAACACGACCCAACAATGCTGGTTGGCCTGTTTCGCCGCGAGGACGCCGTCCGGGCATATCACGAAGCCCTGGGCCGTTCCACCGATTTCGGATTGGAACGAGCGCGGTTGGCACAGCGGGTTGACCCCGGGGCAGGGTATTACGAATTCCGGATTCCACCAGGTTCCATCGCCGACGAGAAGAGCGTAGGAGAGGTCAGCTGGCCAGAAGGTTCGACGCTGGTCTCGGTGAGACGCGATCGCAACGTGCTGGTACCCAGTGGGAAGACCACGTTGAAGGCTGGTGACGTGGTGACCGCGTTCGGGACCGGAGCCTCGAAACAACGCATGATCGATCGCCTCAACGCCGGCGCCGACGAACCAACCGCTGAAATCGACATTTTAGAGGTTGACGAGGAGGGCCGATTACTCAATGATGATGGCTAACAAACCTGAAAGGGACTGAATACCGATGCTCAATGTCGGAATCGC
>JBGTGL010000069.1:0-2917 GCA_041746755.1 Acidimicrobiia bacterium
GCCGCATCTCCAAAGAACTCAATGTCCTTGGCGCCGATATCGTCGAGGTGTCGCCACCGTATGACGGCCCCGGGGAACAGACTGCCTACCTCGCCAATCGGATAGTCCTAGAAGTCCTAAACGGAATGGCAGAACGCAAGCTCGCCACACCTGCATAAGCACCTTCTTGTTCCTTCCCCGGAGGACACGACCTTCTTGTTCCTTCCCCGGAGGATCCGAAGATTCTTGTTCCTTCCCAGGAGGACACGACTTTCTTGTTCCTTCCCCGGAGGAGCCGAAGATTCTTGTTCCTTCCCCGGAGGGACGACGGGGCAAGGTGGCTCCGCCGAGGAACGAGGCGGAGACGGATGGGGCCGGTACCCACCAACTCAAGACCTACGCGCTCTCCCCCAGTCCCCTGCCGCCTCCGGCGGAGGAGTAAGAACGTGGCAGGATGGGATCGTGATAAGACGGAGAATCGCCAATGCCGCTGCCGGGCCGTTTCGTCACGTCGAATACCCACTCATAAACAGCTTCGAACACATGGGCGATCCGGGGCTTCACGGACCGGAGTCGGTGTCGTGGCGGGTTCTCGGAGACGTTGCGAGCATCATCGGGGGGATCAGAGGCCTTCTGATCCAGGCGGCCCATCCTGAAGTGGTCGCCGGTGTTGGCGACCAATCGAGGTATCGAGAAGATCCGCTGGGCCGACTTTCCCGCACGTCGGCATACGTGACAGCAACGACCTTTGGAGCCATGCCCGAGGTCACGGAAGCGGTCGACACGGTTAAGCGAATCCACACACGGGTGAACGGCATTTCTGATCGGGGCGTCCCATATGACGCATCCGATCCGGCCTTCTCGGCATGGGTCCACAACGCCCTGACCGACTCGTTCCTGGTGGCCAACCAGATCTACGGAGCTACTGCCCTCAATACTCTGGAGTCCGACATGTTCGTGAGAGAACAACAACGGGTCGGGCATTTGCTCTACGCCGATCCCATGCCTGACACGGCTAGCGGCCTCCACGTCTGGATCGCCGAACATCCGGATGTCGCCACGAGTCAGGCGATGAAAGATGCCGTTGAGTTCCTGCGAGATCCGCCGCTGGGCACGGCCGTTGGCGCCTCTTACAAAGTCCTTCGAAATGCAGCCGTGGCCACGATCCCGGTCAGAATTCGCCACGTTCTGGGACTCGCAGCCCCGCAAGGATCACGTTCGGCAGGAAGGGCTGCCGTGGCCGGGCTGCGCTGGGCCATGGGGTTTTCACCATCCTGGGAACTGGCGCTGATTCGCACCGGATCAGCCGTGCCTGAAGGATTGTTCCATCAACCGCTGCCGGTCAACCGGCCCGCTTCGGAATGACCCAACCTCATTCCGAAGTCAATCAGCTGGCCAGACGATGAGCGCGGCCCATCCGTCGTCGGCCTCGTCGTCTAGATAGTTCTCCAGAAGCCCACGCACTTCGAATCCGTTCTCCATCTGGAAGGTAAGTGTCGGATCGTATAACTCACCGGCAACAACCCGTGCCACATAATCGTGGGCGGACATCGTCGCCTTGTACTCGTAATAACCCGGGATCGAGCCGCCAGCGATGATTCCTCGCTTCCCGTATCGACGCGCCAGGTCTTTGCGCGCTTCGTAAAGCATGTGTCCGATCCCCCGTCCCCGGTAGTCCGGCAACACCGTGATGTCGGTTCCGTAATACCAGTCGCCTTCGGGGTCATGATTGCCACATTGGTGTTCACCGGTGATCCCGGCGATCGTGTGCTGGGGATTTTCGAAGTCGAAATCGAGAAAGATCCCTGCGCCCATCCCGACCGGTTTTTCCTCATCCATGGCCACGAAGTAGCCCTCAGGGAATGTCCTGGCATATGCCCTGATGTCATCGGCGCTGAGCAGGTCGTCAGGATTGGCCATGGGAAAGCAGGCCAACTCGATCTTTTCCAACCGGTCCGCCATGGAGGATTCCAGATTGACCAGTCGGATCTCAGACAAAAGCGAAAGTCTCCCAATCGTGGATCCCGGGTTGACCCCAAACCGCGTCCATTGTCCGTTCACCAGTTCGCATCACCACCGCTCCACAGGTTGCCACATCACGGGGGCTCTCCGCACCCCGGTTGATCGTCGGATCGGCAAAGAGCGCATCGAGGTCTGCTCCGATTCTGGACGCCTGGGCCAACCTGGTCAGCGAGCTCTCTGCTCCTATCGGATTCCGGTCCCCTTCCTCGTTCCGCGTCTCAGGGTCGAGGCAATGGTTGGTGTGGGCGAATGTCCCGCTTTCCACTTTGTCCACCTTGCGCGACCCGGGCATCGCTTCGATGTTGCAGCCCGTCCCGTCCGGCCCCAATATGAAGAAGTTGTGTCCCCCGGCGAGGTCAGCACTTAGGACCACATCGACGGCGTCGTCGAGGTTGGTCTGTTCTAGCACCTTCCGAACCACAAACGGCCAAGTCACTCCGATCTTGCCCCGCGAGGTGAGGTTGTTGATCCCAATCGCGACCCCTGCCTCGTTCATACCGATTTGGCCAAGGCACCCCGCTGTGGTTTGCACCTTGAGTCGGGGTCCTTGCGCCGGGGTGATGTCCAGGAGATAGACGTACTCGCCGGCCGATGCATGCATGTCCCAAGTTTGAGCGAGGATCCCACGGTCGGCATCGATCACACCCGTGCAATCATCCTCCTCTACTGCCGGCCCACCAGCCACTCGGACCACGTCTATCAGGTCGGTGAAACCCCCCACTACCACAGCCTCGGCAGGTGTGATCCCGGCCGCCGATGCCATCGCCGCCATCTCCTGGTACAGCGGTTCGCTGAAACGACGATGCGCATCAACAGTTTCCTGCGCCAGTCCGACAATTGACTCCAACTCGGCGGTCCGACCCGACCAATAGGGGTCGCCTGCCAGATCGAGCCTCTCCCCCAAATACTCCTGGAT
>JBGTGL010000070.1:0-10486 GCA_041746755.1 Acidimicrobiia bacterium
GAATCTCAACAGCACGCCCCAAGGAGGAGGCGTTGTGACATTCGAAGGAACAGCCCGAGTCGACCCCGGCGCGCCAAGGGCGGCGGAGAACCCTCCCTATCTAGGGAAATATCTGAAGCGGATCGAGGGCTACAAATGGACACCGGACAGCTTTAGCAACGACTACCCGCTTCCGATCAGGATTGCCATCGATCGGGTTCGCACATGGTGAAGTAGTCAGAAACCGAGGAGTCCGCCGATCAGTAGCGGTATCAGGCTCAGCAGGTTCAGCGCCACGATAACTGCCAGCACGATAAGGATCACCTTCACCACCCGAGCCGCCTGGGCGGCTCCAGGCAACTGCGGTGGAGGATTGCGCCCGAGACCATTTCGGTAGTCGGTCCAAACCAGGCTTGAGTAGATAAAGCCCACGAAGGGGAGCACCAGGAGTGTCACCGCATGCAGTACTCCCATCAACACCATCAGGCGTCCGATCCGACCCAGTGCCTCCTCGAGTCCCGACTGGAAGACGATCTCGGTTCGCCAGCGGGACAACTCGGTGGAAATCAGGATCAACCCGGAGAAGACGAGGTAGTAGGCGATGTCGAGGAGTCGGAGAATCCGTCCACCCGTATCACCAGTGATCGCGAATATGTCGTCGACGTAGTTCTTACCAAATCTTCGAATCGAAGGGCCCAAGAACACCAGGATCAAGAACATCACGGTGGTGGCAACGCCATCCATGACCCACGCCGGGATGAGAAGGAGTCCCGCCGGACTGACCCGGAGGGCGCTACCTGTCATGAAAACAGTGGTCAACAGCGCCGCCGCCGAGAGGATGATGTGGCGTGCCAACCGCCTCCGATGCGCCTTGTCTTCCTCCACGCTCCGCTTGACCCGGGCAAACAGGTCGGGACTCGGCTCGTAGTCGTCGGCGCTATGTAGCGCTTCACTGAGGCGTTGCTCCAGCGTCATCGCACGTCCTTGAGGAGATTCTCCAAGGCGGCCATTCCCCGTTGAGTATGGGTCTTCACCGAGTTAGGTGATATGCCCAGGGTCTCAGCGATCTCCCTCTCTGAGAGTTCCATGAAATAGCGCAGTACGAGACAGTCGCGCTGCCGGGGCGATAGCTCGCCAAGTGATTCGACGACACGAGCGTGACTCTCATTCCTAAAGATCTGTTCTTCGGGTGCTTCCGCCGAGGGCAGATACGAAGACTGCTGGTGACGTAACGACAGCAAGCCACGCCGGTTGTGGTCTCTCGCCAAATTGAGGACGATTGAGCGAAGGTATGCAGGAAGTTTGGTGTCGTCAGATACCCGGTGCGATGATCGATAAAGGCGGATGAAGGCTTCTTGAACGATGTCCTCCGCCGCATTCCGGTCGTCGGTGAATATCCGGGCGAGACGAACCAGCGAAGTGCCTTCCTGGTTAAACATGGTGACCAGAAGCTTCTTGCGGTCCGCATCGTCGCCTGCGATGGTCGCGGCGATGAGTTCGACCATGAAGGTCAGGGTCAGATTCACGGGTTGGTGGGGATGTCCTCGTCAAATTGCCGGCTGAGGCCCAAAAGTCGGCCAATAAGCGGCAAGCTGAGGACGTTGAGTCCGTGGAGAACGCCCATCAAGAGCAGCATGATCCCGACCCGGGCCATTTCCTCTTCAAGCTGCACTCCCACATTCCTCCATGCCGGCGGCTTCTGAAACTTGATGGTGAACAGAATCAGTGAGACAAATATCAGGTAGTAGGCGACATCCATCAACACCAGGTAGCTCTTCCCGGTCCGAGGGTTGGCGCGGAATACATCACCGGCGTAGCTACGACCAAACCGCTTTATCAATGGCCCCAGAATCACCACTATCGCCACCAGGACGACATTGGTGATCAGCTCGATCACCCACCAGCTCATGGTTCCCTTCTCGTTGTCGAAGCAATCATGCCATTGCCTCGACCGCCGGCGCGTCGCGTAGCGACCTTTTGCTCAGCCGGTCGTACAAACTCAGGGACGTCCATCCGTGGAGGAAGCCAATTGCAGCGAACATCGGTATGTTCATCCATGCGCCCAATCCGAGATTCGCGATCTCGTCACGGAGGTCTGCACTCGCCATGACGAACCCAAGAAGGGCCAGCGCCACCACCCCCGATGCGACTGCCTTTCCTGTCGAGAATCCTGTTCTGGCATATACAGCCACCACCGAATATATCGACCCGAGGAACCCTCCGATTAAGACGATGATCCCGATGGTGCCTCCGACACTGAATTCCGGAGTTGCGTTGGGGTCGGCAATAGCTACCAGTCGCATGGCAAGTCTCAATCCCGGACCCAGAACGAGCACTCCCGAAATCAGTCCGGCGAGCAGACTCCGACCGGTGATTCGCCAGAAACCGGGAATCAGTTTCCATGCTGCCAGAAAGAGGACAACCGTCACAAACAGGCCCATAAAACCGAGCAGTGTTATTGGAATGGCTCCCAGAGCGAGCAGACAGGCGAACCCTGCGGACGCTCGCCGCTCTTTGACGCTGAACTGGTTCACACCACGACCTTTTCCGCTTCCTTGGTCACTTCGGGCTGCACCCGATCAAAGATCCATTGGCTGGCGTAGCCGTATCCGAGCGCAATCGATCCGAACATGGGGATGTTCAACCAACCACCGGCGCCGAGAACAAGGAGTTCTTCCCGGGTTCCTGTGTCTACCAAAAGGAAGGCCATCACCCAGGCGGCGGCGACCAATGCTCCTCCGATGCGGCCAGCACTAAAACCCATTCGGGTGAAAGACGCAACGATTCCAAAGATCCCTCCGAAAACACCCCCGACGCCCACGATGATGAACAACGTTCCACCAGCGGAGAACTCGGGAATCCTCGACGGTTCCAGAAGAGCGACGATCCTCATGGCGATCCGAAACCCGATGCCGATGATGGCTCCCCCTGCTATCGCGCCGGCGAATCCGGCGGCGATGACAGTCAAGAAGAATCTGGGAACGAGTTTCCATCCGAGCAGGACACCCAATCCAATGGTCAACAACGCCGCGATGGGACCGACGGCTTCGCCGGCCACGATTGCGCCAACGAGTGCCAACGGGACAACGAGGGCTCCAGGGTTTCGTACTCGACTCATACCTGACAGACGAACTCTTCGGCCGGTCGGGTGACACCACTCGTGAACACGGGGTAGGTTCAACGAGCGAGCACAATGAGCAAAGTTGGACGCTAGAGAGGTCTATCTCGCCAAGCCGCCACCCGACTCAATCGAAGCTCAGTTACTGAGACCCATCAACGCCGTCGTGGGAACTGTCAATCCCGAGGAGTCGATCCACCTTGCTTTTGTATTTTTCTTGTGGGAGGAGGGTCGGTTCTATCTCGAGACCGCTTCGATGACCAAGAAGGTTCGGAATATCCCCGACAAGCGGTTTCTCCCCGAGTAGAAATTCGCTTCTCGGCCTAAGACCCGTCTTCTACCAATTGTTGGAGACCGGTCAGCATCTGGTCCCAATTGGTCTCGGCATGATTCCTGGCTTCCTCGGATGGATTGTTGTCCTGAGTGAGGTCGATCACAGTGTCACCTTCAATGTTTGACAGCTCGATGTTTACGATGTGATGGTTACCTGAAATGTCCTCGTCGCCACTCGCTGTACTGAAATGGCTGTAACTAATTCGCTGTTCGGGTTCGAAGGCGAGGACAACACCTTTGTCCCGGTACTTTTCCCCTTCCCACTCGCCAACCCAGACGATCTCAGAACCCGGTTCCCAGTCGGTAACTACCTCGGTCCCGAACATGTACTGGCCAATTTTTTCCGGTGATGTCAACGCGTCCCACACATCAGATGCCGGGGCGCCCACCTTTTTTGAGACTCTGGCGATGTGGTTGTTGTTCTTCTCAGTCATTGAACTCTCCTTAGGGCGTTCACTGAAGCGTTACCCGGCAGGAGTGCGTCTCAACCAAACGATCTGGCTCGCCTTTCCGGGTTGTTCGGCCCAATGACCTGCTAAAAACCAGCCGTGGCTTCCACCTCCCAAATCCAATCGCGCCGATCTGCGCTCGGGATGCTCGTTATCTCGTCGGGCCTCGTTCTGGTGGCGTTGCCGATATTCATGGTTGGTGGCCTTGCCGTCCAGATTCGGGACGACCTCGGATTCAGCGAATCCGCCCTCGGTGCGGCGGTTACGATTGGCTTCGCCGCGGGAGCAGCAGCGGCCCTGTTCGGGGGCAGACTCGCCGATCGGCTCGGCCCGCGTACCGCGATTCAAATCGGTGCGGGATTCGCCACCGTGTCGATGCTCGGGCTCGGTTTGGTCGCCGAATCCTGGGGGTCCTTGACAATCTTTCTCTGTATTGCCGGGTTCGGAGTGGCGATCACCGATCCTGGTTTAGCCATCCTGGTCGATCGGGTGATCCCTCGTGGAAAGCAAGGATTGGCCTTTGGGGTCAAGGAGGCCTCGATTCCGGCTGCGACACTTCTCGCCGGTCTCGCCGTTCCAGCAATCGCTCTTACCGCCGGATGGCGGTGGGCCTTTGTTCTTGGTGCCATCCCTCTGGCGATCGTGGTGTTCCTCCTCCCCAGGGTTTCGTCGGCGGAGGCATCGCCGAGAGAACCCGAACTCGAACCGAAGCTCGCTGTGGACGAGGTGAGTAGATCGCCTCACCGGAAGGCCATTGTCTACGCGGCCATCGGGGGAGCATTGGGAACGGCGGCTGCCAGTGGGGTCGGGGTATTTCTGACTGAGTCAGCCGTGGCAATGGGGATGAGTCAAGCGGGCGCTGGCTTTCTCCTGGCGGCCGGAAGCGTCGCAGGCATTGTTGCTCGAATCTCCGCAGGGGTTGCTGCCGATCGAATCGGTGGAATCCAGTTCCGCCTGATTTCGATGATGCTCACGGTGGGGGCGGTGACAATGGCGCTAGGCGGAACCGGGACAACCTTCCTGCTCATCGTGGGGACGATCGGTGCGTTCACGGGCGGATGGGCATGGACCGGGATTTTCTTTCTGTCGCTCATCAAGACGAATCCAACCGCTCCCGGCGCCGCAGCGGGAGTGGGGACCTTCAGCCTCGGGTTGGGGAACGCGTCAGGTCCATTGTTCTTTGGTCTGGTCGCGCAGTCGTTCTCCTTCCCGGCCGCATGGGTAGTAGCAGGGGTGGTTGGAGGCGTCGGTGCCCTCTTGATGTGGGTCGGACACCGGAACCTTTAGCCAGTCACCCTTTTCGTATCAAACGCTTTGCTTCCTCCTCTCCACGGGCAAGGGAGCAAATTCTTTTAGTTGAAAGGAGAGAGGAAATGATTCCTTACGAACAGCAAAAGGCACAGTTGGATCAACGAATTGACCGCTACCGGTTCGAGGCTCAGAGCCATCGCTCGGTTCGGGAGATTCATGGCCCGAGGGAAAGTCTGGCGGACCGTCTTCGGTCGCTCGGTCGGATCGGGTTGACTCGATCTGGTGCCTCTCGGGTAGGAACAGTTCTCTTCGGTAGAGAGAACGGCCCGATCCAACCGGCCATCTAATCCTCCAAACGGTCGCTTAAAGCGACCGGGAGCGACAGAGAAAGCCCCCGACTTCGGTCGGGGGCTTTCTTCATTCGTACATCAGCCCCTGTACGGCGTTGTAGTCCATCGAATGGTTTCGCCACCAGACGAGGTCATCCTGAACCTGCATTGGGCGACGACTGGCAAAACATGCTGCCGCCACCGCCGACGCGAATGATGATCCGCTCCACTTGACCCACGGCTTGCTGGCTACCCCGCTCGGTCCAATGAGGTCGACCCCGGGAGCAGCATCGGTGATCCAGGGACGGCGGGGAATGTCGACGGGTTTTCTTGGCGCGGCAGCTCCGGGGTCCCATGCCACAGGCACTCCACCTGTTCTTGCCGCGGCTACGGCTCGAACATGGTTGAAGGCCGCCGGGAAGATCCTCTCTGGGTCCGGAGTGTTCCCCCCCGCGGCAAATATTACGGAGCGGGGAAAATGCTGGTGCCAGTAGTCAATGGCCAACGAGAGGGTGACCATCGTTGGATCGCTTTCACCGCAGGCCATCCCACCCAGAGAGAGATTGAGCACATCGACGTCATCACCGGTGTGGCGATCAACCAAGCGAACGATGGCGTGCAGGACATCGAGTTCTGAAGCGAGGTTTTGGGACCCTTTCTTGGAATCCTTCAAGCGTGGGAGGTAATCGGATATCGGGGTCGGCCGGGCCCTCGCCATCGAGACCACATGGTTTGGGGAAATCATTCTGATGATTCCGGCGACGAAAGTCCCGTGACTTGCGCCTCCCGGATCCGGAGTACCCTCGATGTCATAAGGGTCGTACCGCAGGCCCTCGTTTAGCCAATCGGGGACCTCCTTGGTCACGCCGGAGTCCACTACCGCGATCACTCCGTACCGGTCTGGAAAATGCCACGTGCGCTTCGGGTCGATGTTGACCGCCTTCGGTTCATTTCCGGGCATTGACGAAATGTGGTTGAGAGTTCCGAGTCCGTGAATTGGCGACGCTTCGACCCCTCCGTCCCTGAGGGCGTTGGCGATTTCGTGGGGTTCTCCTCCACTGACCCGAAATGGCGCCACGATCGTCAGAATTGTTTGGAGGTCCTGCAATTGTACGTCTCCGCCGAGAAATTCACTCAATTCTCCTACGCCCATCAGTACGGGTTCGTTGCCGTTGTCGGTGAGGAATGCCTCGGCGTGGTCGGCCTGTCCCCGGGCAATTGCAATCAGATTTGGCAGGTAATGACACATCAGCTCGCTCATCTTCATCTCCTGTTAGTAAGCGGTGGGGAGCGCCGGCCCCGTGCGGTGGACTATACGTATGGGGACACCAGCGGTGACGGGAAGATTATCTAGATGAAAGTCGACGATCGTGCCAGACAGCTTCTGGAGGCGGCTACAAGCGAACCGGTAGCTGTCCTCACCAACGCGCCATTGCTCCTCGATGAGCTCAACGATGGGGATTCGAGGTCGGTGACTTATCGTGCCATGTGTATCGCGGCCCGGAATGCGGCGACGATGGAAGAGTCGGTCGAGTATGGGCGACTGGCCGCTGGGGCCGCCGACGATCCGATCTTAAGTCGGGAGGGAGTCCTCTCACTGTCCGGGTCGCTAGCGTTTGTAGGTCGCGGCTCGGAGGCGATCGATGTCCTCGACAGAGCGTCCGTTGGGGCTTCTGGTCTGATCGCCGCCCAGCTGCTCTTCCAGAAGGGAGTGGTGGCCCAGGTGTCTGGAGACTACGAGACCGCCCTAGCTGCCTACGACCAATCGAGGCGTGTCTTTGAAGCCGAGGGCCAAGCCACCTATGTTGCTCGAGCACTGCACAATCTCGGATGGATCTATACCCAGACAGGTCAGTTGGATGCAGCAAATGGCGTCCTGACCAAAGCACTGGAGATCGAGTCTTCCCTGGGCCACCATATGGAGGTCTCCGGAACTGAAAACAACCTCGGACTTCTCGCCTCGTATCAAGGCGACATACCCGAGGCGCTTCGATGGATGGCGTCAAGCGACCGGATTCACATGGAGTACACCGGTGCGGTCACGCCCCAACACGTTGGGCGAAGTGAGGTACTGATATCGGTCGGGCTCTATGACGAAGCCGCTGAGTTGGCGATGCAAGTGGCTGCCGGGGCGCGATCGGCACGTCGCACAGCGGACGAGGCCGAGGCGCTGCTGGTTGCTGCTCGGGCCTCGCTGTACGCCGACGACTCGAATCAATCGTCGCGACTCGCAGTCCGGTCAGCAGATCTCTTCCACAAACAGGATCGTGCGATCTGGGCGCTACGTGCCGATGCCGTTGCAGTCGAAGCAGCGTATAACCAAGACGGCGCATCGATGGAACTACTCAGTCGGACCAAGCAATTGGCGAACGACCTCCATGCTGCGGATCTCCTCTACGCCTCAGCGTCGGTTTCGATTCTGATGGGGCGGATCGCTATCGATCTCGGGGAGGTCAAGGCGGCGCGATCGGCGCTGCAGCGAGTATCGAAGGTGCAGGGAGGGCCGGTTGAGCTCCGCACGCAGAAGTGGTTGGCTGCCGCAATGTTGCGATTGGCGGACGGGGACGCCCGTGGGGCCGATTCCGCGGCTCGCGCCGGGCTCAACCTGCTTGATGAATATCAAGCAGGGCTAGGCGCCACCGATTTGCGTGCTGGGATTGAACGACTGGGAGACCAGATGGGCAGAATCGGTCTGAACCTGGCGGTGGATTCGGGTGCTCCCCGACGCGTATTTCAATGGATGGAGCGGACGAGGGGCCGGGCACTCCGCTACCCGCCGGTTTCCCCCGACGAGGACGACTCCGAACAGCAATTGCTCGCCGAACTGCGGCGGGTTACGGCGGACTTGCGTCGTGTTGAGAACGACGACAACCAACAGCTAGTCCGGCGGCAGCGTCGCCTCCAGGAAGAGATCCGTGCCAGCAGCCGGACCACCCGGCGCTCCACTGATCGGTTGACAGGTCAAATGCGAAATGACGACCTGCTCGAAGTTCTTGGTAGAAGAACGCTCATCGAGCTTGGTGCGGTCGAAGACCGACTGATTGCCATTGTGGTCCACAACCGTCGGTTTCGAATGGTCGAGTTGGCTGCCGTCCCCGACGTCGAACGTGCCTTGAGCCGACTCCGTTTTGACCTACGTCGGTCAGCGCGGCTCGGTCGTGATCCTGCTCAGGGGCGGTCCGCTATCGCCGACTTCAGCAATCTGCTCTTTGGCTCTCTAGAGATCGCTGGAGATGACGTTGTGGTGATCCCGCCCGGTCCGTTGATGGCGGCTCCCTGGTCTGTTCTACCGAAGCTGAGCGGCGCCACCGTAACTGTTGCTCCGTCAGCTGAAGTCTGGTGGCGCTCTGCATCGACTGAAGGCCGCGGCACGGGGATCGTTCTGGCTGCAGGGCCCGACCTGGAGAACGCGGTATCCGAAATCAGTTCCCTCGCTGCGTTATATCCGACGGCTCGCGTCTTTAGTCCAAAGGATTCGGGAAGTGAATTCGGAGACGCCCTCCGCGGCTCTGCAATGGGGCACGTTGCTTGCCATGCCACGTTCGAGGCAACCAATCCGATGTTCTCTGCTCTCCGCCTCGGTGACGGCGATTTCAACATCTACGACCTGGAACGTATCGGCCGGCCGCCTGATTTGATGATTCTCTCGGCGTGTGACTCCGGGTACACCGACATGCGAGCTGGTGCCGAACTGACCGGCCTCACATCGGCGCTGCTGAGTCTCGGGACGAAGTCAGTTGTTGCCAGTATCGGATTGGTCCCCGATTCCCGGGCAACGGCGAATCTGATGTTGGAGTTTCACCGTGGCCTTGCAGGAGGTCTTCCACCTTCCCGCGCCCTCGCTGCGGCCCAACAGGAGACGATGGCCGATGCCGACGGCTACATCGCGGCAAGCTCATTCCTTTGTGTTGGAGCCGGCTGAGCCCAGGTTCCTTGCCAACCCATGATTGCCACAGAGAACCTTGGCGACTGACTCGCCCAAAATCGTGTATCAGCGTGCGGTTGGCACGCTCTCTTCTTTCAGTGGTATCCCCAACTAATCGCCATGATGACCGGCCACGAAGAGTCGGACCCCAGGAGGTTCATTGAGACGCGGGTCAATAACATCTTTTTCCTCCGCCCGCGACACGGTCGAGGGCTACGATCGCCCTATCGAGAATGTGTCCCATGGCGAATTGCTACAGCGCGCCGCAGGGGGGGAGCGGGATGCTTGGAACGCGCTCGTCGACAGGTTCGGCCAGATGGTCTGGTCAACGGCGAGGGGATATCGCCTCGATGAAGCAGCTGCCCATGATGTCGCTCAAACAGTGTGGCTCCGCCTGATTGAGAACATCGAGCGAATCCAGGATCCAGAACGCCTGCCCGGATGGCTCGTCACAACCTGTCGCCGGGAAGCGCTCAGTGTGCTCAAAAAGTCGGAGAGACAGATTCCCAGTGATTTCGAGTACGACCTCGAAGACCCTTCGCCATCCCTGGAATCGCTGATCATCGATGATGAGGAGAGCCGAGAGGTCGTGGCGGCTTTCGCCGAACTGGACCACGAGTGTCAGCAGTTGCTGCGTCTCCTTACCGTTGAACCGGCTTTGAGCTACGAGGAGATTTCGGAGGCGACCGGTCGGCCGGTCGGCAGCCTGGGACCGACCCGGGGCAGATGTCTCGATCGTCTCAAGGCGGGTATTTCTCGTATCAGGCGCGAACCCGAGAGCTCTTCATAGCCGAGGAGGAAGAAATCTAATGAGCGAATTCACCAACAATCACGAGGAAATCATTGCAAAACTACGCGATGGGCTGGGTCAAAGCGACCCGATGCCATCGGATGTTTCCGAGTTCGCCAAGGCCCTTTTCACCTGGCGCGACATAGACGCCCAACTCGCTGAAGTCGCATACGACTCTTCGACGGATACGTCACTGTCCGGAGTCCGCTCAACTGCGGTGGCACGAATGATGTCGTTCCAAGCAGGCAGGTGGCTTGTGGACCTCGAGTACGACGAGCCATCCACCACACTCATGGGACGGGTCTCACCAGA
>JBGTGL010000071.1:0-4125 GCA_041746755.1 Acidimicrobiia bacterium
CACTCGGAATTATCGACGCCGTCATGTCCGTTTAGGTAGTTCTCCCAATAATCCGTGCTGTTATATACAGCATCCCCTGGGAAATACTCGTCGTGCTCTGCTTCTGCCCGGGGTGCGAATACCGTTACCAGCGATGCAAAAAGCGCCACTGCAGCCAAAATGGCCAGTGACTTCCGCTGCCAGGTGTGACCCCGCCCCATAGTCGTTGTCATTAGTTTGTTTCCTATCCCTTCATAGGTCGGGACAGGCCGGTCTCACCACTAGCTCCACCAGATCAAGGTGACCGAATTTAGATCTGGTTTCAATGCCTCCCATTTGCCCTTGTCAAAGCTTCGACCACTTTGTGTGGTCGATAGCCACATCTTCGTTGAGAAGGTGCTCACTGTCAATGGGTGATATTCCCAATGCCAATAGCACTAGTCCCCACATTACATAGGTAGGACCGACCTCGCGGGATAGAAGATGGGTCGGACGACCCAATCTTTCGCGTTCTAGCCGAAAATGGTCAGGCGCTGCGTTCGGTGGGTTCCACAGCCGCCGGTGGCGAGGCCGGAACCAGGGTGGGGTTGACCTTGTTGGCAACGACCTCACGGTCGATCAATACCCGCTCGACGTCATCACGGGAGGGAAGGTCATACATCGTGTTGAGCAGCACTTCCTCGAGGATGGCACGCAGTCCGCGGGCGCCAGTCCCCCGTTTGATGGCCTGCTCGGCAATTGCCCCCAACGAATCGGGAGTAAATACCAGCTCGACATTGTCCATCTCGAACATCCGGGCGTACTGTTTGGTGAGAGCGTTCTTGGGTTCGGTAAGGATCTGAATGAGTGCGTCCATATCGAGGTCGTGAACAGTTGCGGTTACCGGAAGGCGGCCGATGAACTCAGGGATGAGGCCAAACTTCATGAGATCCTCCGGCATCACCTGGGCCATCATCTCCCCGGCACCACGATTGTTGCGGGAGCGCACCTGGGCGCCAAACCCGACACCGCTATTGCCGATCCGATTCTCGATGATGTCTTCGAGGCCCCCGAAAGCTCCTGCACAAATGAACAGGACGTTCGATGTATCGAGTTGGATGAATTCTTGGTGAGGATGCTTGCGCCCGCCCTGGGGGGGAACCGAAGCGACTGTGCCCTCGAGAATCTTCAGTAACGCCTGTTGGACACCTTCGCCGGAGACATCCCGGGTTATCGAAGGGTTTTCTGCCTTGCGGGAAACCTTGTCGATCTCATCGATGTAGATGATCCCTTGCTGGGCGCGATTGACGTCATAGTCGGCTGCCTGCAACAACTTCAGCAGAATGTTTTCGACATCTTCACCGACGTACCCAGCCTCGGTGAGACTGGTCGCATCGGCGATGGCGAACGGAACGTTGAGCTGGCGGGCCAGAGTTTGGGCGAGAAGAGTCTTCCCGCTGCCGGTGGGGCCGATAAGCAAAATGTTCGACTTCTGCAACTCGACATCGCGGGCGATGTCGCCGGAACGGATCCGCTTGTAGTGGTTGTAAACCGCAACTGAGAGCTTCTTCTTGGCGTCTTCTTGTTTGACTACATAGTCGTCGAGGTACCCCTTGATCTCGGCCGGCTTGGGCAACTCGGTGAACGTGACCTCTTCGGTAGCCGAGAACTCCTCTGCAATGATCTCGTTGCAGAGCTCGATGCATTCATCGCAGACGTAAACGCCGGGGCCTGCGATCAGCTTCTTGACTTGCTTCTGAGATTTACCGCAAAAACTGCATTTGAGCAGTTCTCCGCCGTCACCGAGTCTTGCCATCTACTTGGAGGCTACCGCAGCGAGCTCACGTCGCGTGAGTAATCCGTCAACTACCCCGTATTCCTTGGCCTCTGCGGCAAGCATCCAGTAGTCGCGTTCGGTGTCGAGAGCGATCTTTGCGAGGTCCTGACCGGTGTGATCAGCGAGGATTTCGTTGAGCTGTTCGCGCATCTGAACGATGAGCTTGGCCTGGATTTCGATGTCACTCGCCTGGCCTTGGGCGCCACCGTGGGGTTGGTGCAACATGATGCGAGCGTGTGGGAGGGAGTAACGCTTCCCTTTCGCTCCGCCGGCGAGAATGACCGCAGCCGCCGAGGCGGCCATACCCATGCAAACTGTTTGCACATCGGGCTTGATGTACTGCATGGTGTCGTAGATCGCGAAAAGTGACGTTATCGAACCACCCGGTGAATTGATGTAGAGGAATATGTCCTTGTCGGGATCCTCGGACTCGAGGTGCAACATCTGGGCCATGATCAGGTTGGCGATGGTGTCATCGATCGGGGTTCCCAGAAAGATGATCCGGTCCTTGAGAAGGCGGCTGTAGATGTCGAAATAGCGTTCACCGCGAGCGGTTTGCTCAAAAACCGTGGGGATGACGTAATTCTGTGGCGTCTGGATCTGGGGGTAGCTCTCGGATGTCATTCTTCTTCCTCCGCGGTTGGCGCTTCGATCGGTTCTTCCGTAATGGCTTCGACGAATCCCTCATCGAGGATCTCGCCCTCGACCATCTCGGCTTCGACCTCAGCTTCGACGACTTCCGCATCGACTTCATTAACTTGCAATTTCAGATCTACAGGCTCTCCATTCTCATCAACCGGCTGTGCCGAAGTGAGGATGGCGTCCATGGCTCTGTTTCGCAGAATATCACTGGCCAGTGCCAATTCTTGGCCGCTTTGTTGAAATGCCCGAATATATGCGACCGGGTCCCCCGACTGCGCTGCGAAACTCTGGATCACCGAAGACATATCTTCGGGAGTCACCTTGATGCCCTCGGCATCGGCCACGGCTTCAAGAACCAGTTGGTTTTTTAGTGATAGGAGCGCTTGCTCACGGAGGTCGGCGAGAAAGTCGGCCTGGTCGATTCCGGAAGCCTGGAAGTAGTCGTCCAGGTTCAATTCGTTTTCTTCGAGACGGTGGACAAACCGGTGGAGGTGGTTGTCCATCTCGGTGCGAATCAATGCGTCGGGAAGTTCGATCTCGATCTGGTCGCGCAACGTGCTCAAGGCGAGGTCCGCGTACTGGCGGGAGACGGCCTGGAGTTTGGCGTCGGCGAGCCGTTCCCGAAGCTCTCCAGTCAGCTCCTCGACGGTCTCGAATTCGGTGTTTTCCTCGACCCAGGCATCGTCGAGCTCGGGAAGGATTCGTTCCTTGACCTCTTGAACAGTCACGGTGAAGGAGACAGTTTCTCCAGCCATTTCGAATCCAACCGGGAGCGGTGCGTCAAATTGGACTACGTCGCCAGCCGAAGCGCCGAGGAGATGTTCGTCGATACCCTCGATAAACAAAGCTGACCCCAGCTCGTAGAGGAGGTCGGCCGCTTTGGCTTCGTCGACGGATTCCCCTTCCTTGACGGCTTCGATGTCGATACTGACAAAGTCGCCATTGGCGGCAGGACGCTCCACCTCTTCGACGGTCCCGAATTGTTCCAACATCCGGTTCACCTGGGTCTCCATGTCTTCTTCGGTGACTTCAGGCGACTCAACCTCGACATTCCGGTTCTTGTAGTTGGGAACCTCGATTTCGGGCCAGAGGGTGACGCGGACGGCGACTTCGACTCCACCATCGACCTCGTCGAGTTTCTCCATTTGAGGAGAGACAGCCGGGTTGATCTCTTCCTGGGTGAGAAAAGCGGACAAGGCCGGATTGATCAGGTCGTCAATGGTCTCTTGACGGAGACGGGCCGCTCCGACGGCGGCCTCGACCACGGGCGCCGGCGCCCGGCCGGGGCGGAAGCCCTTCAGCTTGAGATCGTTGGAGAGACGACGGGCGGCGGCAGACTTGCCTGCGGCGATCTCCTCTTCGGAGATGTGAAGTTTGACCATCTTTTCGAATGGTCCGACTTCGGTGACAGTTGTGGGCATGTTTTCCTAGCAATTGGCTTGTGTTGCGTCCTCCGCCCGGATTCATCCGGGCGGAGACGGTGGGGTGACCGACGGGGTTCGAACCCGCGACATCCTGGACCACAACCAGGTGCTCTACCAGACTGAGCTACGGCCACCATGTTGGTGAATGGGCCACCAGGAATTGCCTGGCGGCCCGCTGGATTCATTGTATGAATCCAGAACCCGATTTCATCGGGCAGCGCCCTCGGGAGGACTTGAACCCCCAACCTACGGATTAGAAGTCCG
>JBGTGL010000072.1:0-8774 GCA_041746755.1 Acidimicrobiia bacterium
ATCAGGGGCGGGCTGATTGGATTCAACGCCGACCAACTAACTGACGACCAGGAACTGACCCGGCAGGCATTCATCTGGTACCTGGACCAGGAAATCGACCTGTTCGAGTACCGATTCCACAATTGGCCCGTCCACTATTTGGTCACGAGCTACAACCAGGGTGTACTCGGCCTGTTCACCGAAATTCACCCTCTGCAGAACACGGACCAGATCGAAGCCTATGTGGACCGTTTGAGCCAGGTCGATCGACAGGTGTCGCAAGTGATCGCCAACATGCGGGTATCCATAGAAGCTGGAATCACCCCACCTCGCTATGTGATCGATTACACGGTCGGCCAGCTCCAGTCAGACATCGCCAATGGAGACCCAACACGCACAGGCATATATCAGGCAGCGCACCAGAGGATTGCGCAACTCGACATCGAAGCGCAAGCGAGAGACGATTTCCTAGCCGCGGTCGCTAAAGAGATCGATGAGTCATTCTTTCCCGCGTGGACTGCTCTCATCGATTTTCTGAACGAGGTCGAAACCGTTGCCACCAACGAAATCGGTCTCAATCGTCTGCCTGATGGTGATGCCTACTACGAAACGTTGCTTCGATTCCATACCAGCACTGATCTCGGTGCTGCCGAGATCAGCCGCATAGGCGAGACGGAAGTCGATCGGATCACTGACCAGATCGTGGAACTTGCGGCCCGCAACGGCATAGGCTCCGACAACCTGGGGACGATCCGGGATGCCTTCGCCACGCGCGGTGGTTTCGTCGGATCCGATCAAGTCGTATCGACCTATGAGACGATCATCGCTGAGTCGTCCGCATTCTTCGAGCCGTATTTTGGTCGTCAACCCCAATCTGACCTGGAGATCATCAATGACCCGGGGCCTGTCGCTTTCTACATAGGCCCGTCAATTGATGGCGCCCGGCCGGGATCGTTTCATGCTGGCACCGGTAACGAATCCGTTCCGGCGTACACGATGCGTTCGCTGGCAACCCATGAGGCAATTCCCGGCCATCACTTCCAGATCTCACTTGCCCAGGAATCTGATCTTCCATCTCCCCGGAAATTCTTCATCAACACAGGACAGGTTGAAGGTTGGGCTCTATACGCCGAACGACTGGCGGGCGATCTTGGAATGTATGTCGACGATCCCGAATCCGACTTCGGGCGTCTCGACCTTGAACTACTCCGGGCAGCCCGGATGGTTGTCGACACCGGAATTCACCATCAGGGGTGGTCCCGCGACCGGGCAATCGACACCATGGAGTCGATAATGGGCGGGCCGTCATACAACCAGGAGGTCGACCGCTACGTGATGTATCCCGGCCAGGCCACCGCGTATATGTTGGGGATGCTGGAGATACTCAGCTTCCGCGATGGCTTTGGAGCCGACTTCGATGAGCCGACCTCATTGGCAGAATTTCACGACAGGTTCTTAGAACAAGGCAACATGCCACTCTTGGTCCTCCAGAAGGTCTTCAATCCGGGCTGACCCGGTTTACTTTCCGTCGGTATCCACAAAGATGTTGACCACCATCTGGACCAGGCTGATGACCACCGCGCCCAGGAAAGTCGACCAGAAAAATCCGTCCGACGAAAATCCCAGGTCCAGCAGTGCCGGGGAGGAGAGCCAAAGAGTCAGCTGCAGCATCAAAGCGTTGATGACGAGTAGAAACAAACCGAATGTCATCATGACGAAAGGAAGGGTCAGGAGTTTCAAGATCGGTTTTACCAGGGCGTTCACCAGCGAGAGGATCAGAGCGACGGCTCCAAACAGCACCCAATTGCCGGTGAATTCCAAACCGGGAACGATGGCGACTGCGATCCAGATTCCGAGGGCAGTGACCAATACACCTACGAGACGTTTCATCCCCACAGGCTAAACCTTCCGTTGATATTGCCGCGGAAGATCCGTGCGCTAAGTTTCATCTATGGATCGTTCACTTTCACCGGCATGGCGGGTGGCGCGGGCGGTTATGGCAGTGGCGATCGTTATCGCTCTTGTAACCCAACTGATTCTTGCCTCAGACAACCCGGCGTTCTCACCTTTCAACTTCTTCAGCTACTTCACTGTCGTCTCCAACATAACCGCGGTGATGATCCTCACAATGCTGGCGGCCCGACCTCGGCAGGACCCGGGATTCGATGTTTGGCGGGGAGCGTCCACTTTGTATATGGCAGTGACTTTTGTGGTTTACGTCACAGTCCTTCTCCCCCTCGAAACCGATGTCGGGGTGAGCGAACCCTGGATCGACTGGATCATTCACGGTATCGGCCCGCTGTTCATGGTGGTCGACTGGATTGTCAACCGCCCGGCTTCGGCGATAACGGGAAGCGACTTCGGCAAGTGGCTGATCTTCCCGGCCTCCTATCTTGTCTACACGCTAATTCGCGGGCCAATTGTTGATTGGTACCCGTATCCATTCCTTGATCCAAGGCCACCCCACTCCTACGGGGAGGTAGCCGTAGGTTCGGTGGTCGTGCTGTTGGCGATTCTCCTGGTCGGCCTCGGTTTGAGATGGTGGGCGAATCGCCACATTCAACCAGCGCAACCGGATGACCTATCGAAGGATGTAGCTCTTGGCCGAGAATAAGACGAAGAAGACCGAAGCCAGCGTCGACGACTTTCTCAATTCGATCGAAAATGACTCCCGTCGTGAGGATGCCGAGGTGGTAGGGGCGATGATGGAGCGTGTTACTGGGGAATCACCGAAAATGTGGGGAAGCAACATCGTCGGATATGGAGACGTCCATTTGACCTATGAGAGTGGACGTGAAGTCGACGTTCCAAAGGTTGCGTTCTCACCCCGGAAGGCCGCTCTGGTCCTCTACATCGAGTCGGCGTTCGCCAGGCGCGCTGATCTTCTCGCCAAACTTGGCGATCACACCACAGGAAAAGTCTGTCTATACATCAAGGACCTGGAGAAGGTCGAGCAATCCGTCCTCGAGGATGTCATCCGGGCATCGGTCGAAGCAACTGAGGAATTTGCCAACGAATAGCAGGCCATCAGGCGGCCGCTGACTCCTTGTCCTTTTTGCGCGCCCTGCGCTCGCCACCCTTCTTCGAGGGTTCCCATTTGAAGAATCGGACCGCGAGCACTACCGCGACCACTCCCCACAGAGCCATATAGGCAAGATCGCCCCAGTGAAATTGGGCACCCGTGAGGGTTGGGTCGAAAGCATCGCGGAAGGCGTCGGCAAAGTGCTTGAGCGGGAAGAAATTGCCCAACGCCTCCATCCAAGGAGCTGGGTCAGGAATCGGGATGAAGATATTTGAGATAAACGCGATCGGAAGCAGCGTGGCATTGGTTATCGCCGGGGTGGCGTCGCCGTTCGGCGAGAGTGCCGCGACCAGCATGCCGAGGGCCGCGAAACATCCCACGCCGACCAGAAAGGTGATGACCACTGCAGGGAGGGTCCGCAGATAGACCTCTACTCCGTAAAAGGCGACCGCGACACCCATCATGATGATCACTGCCACCGCCCCGATATAGACAGAAGAGACGATACGGCCTGAGATATAGATCCACGGCGGAAGCGGCGTCCCCCTCACCCGCTTCAGAATCCCATTGTCTCGAGAGATTGCCGTACCGATGGCCAGGTTGGTGTATGAAGCAGAAACCGCGGCGAACGCGGCGAGCCCCGGAGCGAAGAATTGAGCAGTTGTGATACCGAGCTCGGGAATTTCCTCGTTGCCGAAGATGGCTGTGAACAGGACCAGGAACATGAGGGGAAAGATCAACGTGAAGAAGGCCGCAATCGGTGTTCTCCAGAAAATCTTGTTCTGGTACCTGACCTGTTGCCAGATCAGAGGCAAGGCCGAAGGTCGTTCAGACATCTGTTTCATCACCTACTAATTGCAAATAGACGTCTTCCAGGGTCGGCCGCTGTACGGAGAGGCCCTCCAGTTCTACATTCCGATCCAAGGCCCACGACGTCAGCCTGTTGAGCAGGAGGGTCGGACTCTCATGCGACATCACAACTACCGACTTGTCGACCCCGGACGGTGGGATCGGAAGTTCCGAGACCGAAACACCCTCCGGCAAATTGAAACGGACGAGCGCCTCCGCGTTCTGGCGGTCGCCGAGCGTTTCGGGCGTCCCTTCGGCGACGATGACCCCTTTAGCGATAACTGCAATGCGATTTGCCAGATACTGGGCTTCATCCATGTAGTGCGTGGTGAGAAGAATCGTCTTACCCAATGACGCCAGGTTTTCGACGATCGACCACGCCTGCCGTCGCGCCGAAGGGTCGAAACCCGTTGTCGGTTCGTCCATAAACACCAGGTCGGGGTCACCTACCAAGCCAAGGGCCAGTTCGAGGCGACGTTGTTGTCCACCCGATAGCGTCTTTATCCGGGAGTTCGACTTCTCGCCGAGACCTACCAATTCGATGAGCTCACCCGTGGGGCGGCGTTTCGGATAGACATCACCGTACACATCGAGCACCTCGCTGACGGTGAGCTCGGGCTCCACCGCCGTCTCCTGGAGGACGATGCCGATCCGCTCCCGAAACTCGCGGCCACCCGTCGATGGATCGAACCCGAGAACATCGACTTCACCCGATGTGCGGTCACGATGACCTTCGAGAATCTCAACTGTTGTGGTCTTACCGGCACCGTTCGGGCCGAGGAGGGCAAACACCTCACCGGTATCGATTATGAGATCGATCCCGTCGACCGCGTTCATTTCTCCATAGCTCTTGACAAGTGTCCTGATCGAGATGGCAGACATAAGGCGAGGACTTTAGCGCGCCATATCCGGGCCGGATTGTCAGAGAGGAGTGAGAAAGACCAACGGAATCTCGCGCTCGGTGCGCGCCTGATACTCCAGATACCCCGAATAGGCCTCGGTGACGCGGTCCCACCAGGTGGAGCGCTCGTCCGCCGTAGCCGGCCGTGCCATAGCGCCGAAGACTTCGTTCTTCGTTTGAACCCCTACTTTGGGGTCGGCGATCAAGTTCTTGTACCACTGTGGATTGTCGGCCCTTCCTCCGTAGGAAGCGACAACGACCAGACGCTCTCCATCCCGAAGGTAGAGGAGGGGGACAGTGTGGGTGTTACCTGTCATCGATCCGGTTGTCGTGAGAAGAAGCATGTCATTGGCGACGAGTCGATCCCCTACGAGTCCGCCGCTGGCCCGGAATAAAACGGCATGAAATGATGACAATCCCTTAACCAGTGAATCTCTCATGACGGTTTCCGATCCCCGAGCTCGTCGGCCGCAGGGTTGTCGACTGGTGTGGGTCCAACGAGGGACTCGCCACAGTGGAGGCAGTACCTCTCGTCCGTATCATCGAGATAGCGACCGCAACTAACGCAAGTATCTGAGAGAAAACACGCCGGGTCACCCATCGCCTCAACGGTAGCTAATCCCCACGGCCAGCAGATTTTGCGCGTTATCAACATGCACCTATCCGAAATCGCCATTAGACTTATATTTCAATGGATACCAACGCGTGCACACGCAGGCGCTGGTGAGAGGCTCAAAGGAGCAACAATGTCAAGTAATCTCTACGTGGGGAACCTCACGTTCGGAACCACGTCGGAGGACCTTCAGTCCCTGTTCGGCCAACACGGCCAGGTGACCAAGGCGCAGGTGATTTCAGACCGTGAAACCGGTCGTTCCCGTGGTTTTGGTTTCGTCGAAATGTCGACAGACGCCGAGGCCCAGGCCGCGATCGAGGCCCTCAATGGCTACAGCCACGACGGCCGCGACCTCACAGTCAATACCGCGAGAGAGCGTTCTCGCTAAACCCCGATCTCTTTTGGCCCCCGGACATGTTTGGCGGCCCAAGATGACGAAATGCCCGGTTCGATCGAACCGGGCATTTCTTATGGGCGATAGGCCCTAGCCCTATATACCAAAGGTCCCTACCCCTCCTAAGCGCCACTGCAATAGGTTGCTGATATGGAACCCCTGACGACTGAGGCGACGCTGGACCTGCTGGTCAATGGGAAGATTGCCCACGTCGGGGTGATCGATGGCGAAGAACCGTACGTCTCCCCTGTTTCATACGTGATCATCGACCAGGAGTTCTGTTTCCGAACCGGGCCAGGTCGCCGCATAGGCGCGATGAGGGCGAACCGAATCATTTCGATCGAAACCATGCGTACTCGCGAAGACGGCGGCTGGGAGTGTGTTGTTGCTCGCGGAGAAGCCTACGAGGTCGAAGATCCCAAGAAGGCGCAGTCAATAGTGTCGGCCCTGCTCGGAAAGTATTCCGCAGAGATCGGGTCGCCTCTGTCTTCCGGCGCCCGGGGCCCGGTCCAAGATACCTCCGTGATCGTCTGCGCCAGTTTGTCGGACATTTCGGGGAGAACTTCGGGTAGCTGGTTCTCGATTCCCACCCGACCCGGACGTCTTTAGAAAGGAAAGAAATGAACCTATCCGAACTCGTCGGCGGAACCATCGTTACCGCCGAGATCTCTACCCAACTCGTCGAGTTGGCTAACAAGATGGAAGCTGAAGGTGTTGGTTCGATTGCGATAACTGACGCCAACGGCGAGTTTGTCGGAATTGTCACTGACCGGGACATCGTCATTGCGGTTGCCCGTAGTGCCGAGTTGGCCACGCCTGCCGAAGAAATCATGACGGTTGCACCCGACACGGTCGAAATCGACACCGACGTCTCTGATGCGGTGCTCTGGCTCAACGCCACCGGATACCGACACCTTCCGGTTACCGACGCCGGGAAGCTCGTAGGCATCGTGAGCATTAAAGACCTGCTCTGGGCTGTCTCTGATAAATAGTGAGGTTGTATCGAAACTCCGGTGTCGGGACTAGAAGGCGGTTGACTAGATGCTGATCGAACATCAGGTCGACGTCGCTGTTCCAATCGGAGCTGTTGAGAAGCTTTTCCTCGATCGATTTCGCGATGCCGAAGATCTCGGGAAAGTGGTATATCGCCATGGGGAGGAACTACGGAGCAAGGTAGGTTTGGATCGTCCCTTTGCAAAAGAAATCGTCCTGAACCTCGGCCATCCCAAGATCACGCACTGGGGTTTGGGCGTTCCGATCACCTGGCGAGCCACCGGCGCCGGTCTATTGTTTCCCCGGCTTTCCGGTGTCATCGAAATATCGAGAAGGTCCGTGGATCGATCCACTATGAGGCTCCAGGCGTCCTACGATCCGCCTTTCGGATGGATCGGGGATGTCCTCGATCGGCTCCTGCTCGAGCGAATCGCGTTTCTCACAGTCACCGACTGGCTGGACCGGGTTGGTGTCAGCCTGGAATCAGGACTGGGGGGAGTCGATGTCGCTGCCGAAGGGGATGCTGACTTCAACGACAGTTCCAACGCCCACCACTGACCTGATCGTTGCGTATCCACCGAGGGCCGCGGACCGATTCTCCAAGTTGTTGAGGCCCATTCCCCTGGGGGCAGTGTCGACTAGGAACCCGTCGCCATGGTCGGTTACCGCCAGGAGGAGACGATCGCCGAGCACCTCAACGTGGACCTGAACCGATTCGCTGTTCGAGTGACGAAGCGAGTTCGAAACCGCCTCGACGATCATCGGATGAATCGCGTCGACAACAGCAGGCTCCAGGCTGAGTTGACCAGGGCTGACGGAAACGTTCACGGAGGCCGCGTACGGCTCAGACAATCGTCTCAAGTGACCGCGTAGTACGTCGGAGAAATCTGTCCCGGTCGCCCGTGAGCCTAGATTGGATATGATGTTTCGGAGCGAGTCGATCGTTTGATCAATTCGGTCGCTTGCCTCATGCAAACCTTGTTGAACCACCGGGTCAGGTGAAGTCGTGGCAAGGCCCTGCAATTGAAGACCGGTTCCAAACAGGTCCTGGATAATGGAGTCGTGAAGATCACGGCCGATCCGCAGGCGATCTTCGACAACTGCAAGGTCCTCCAATCGTCGTCTCAGCCCGACGGTTTCGACTGCCGCCGCGGCCACCGCCGCGAGCGCCTCGACGACCACTACGTCGTCGTCGGTGAACCCTCCCTCCTTCTCGGTAAGATAGAGGTTTCCAAAGTTGCTATCCGGGCCTCCGACCGGCACCCCCAGGAAAGACTGCATCGGAGGGTGGTTTGGCGGAAAACCAACCGAGTCGGTGTGATCAGCGAGGTTTGCCAACCGGATCGTCCGGCCCTGGCGAATCAATGTGCCGAGCACCCCCCTCCCCTCAGGCAAATGGCCGATGAGGCTGACTGTGGCCGGGTCGATCCCAGTGTGAACAAACTCGACGAGAGTATCGTGAGTCCCGATCACACCGAGGGCGCCGTACCTCGAGCCTGTTGCCTCACAAGCAGATTCGACAACCCTCTTGAGAAGGTTTCCCAGTTCGACGACTCCCACGAGAGAAGCAATGGCATCAGCGAGCGACTTGACTCTTTCGGTGGGGATATGGCCCAACATCGGGCGAAGAGTAACCCACCCATGGCGCGGCGCTGCCAGGCGGGATGCTGATCGTTCGATAGTGATCGAATCACCCATTAACATCGGGACCATGCCAATCAAGGTCCTGGTCACCGACGATCACGAGATCGTGCGCCAGGGGCTCAAGTCCTTGCTCGATGCGCATTCCGACATCGAAGTCGTCGGCGAGGCGAGCTCGGCGGCCGAGGCGGTAAAGCGAACCGGCCTCGATTCACCCGACGTCGTATTGATGGATGTACGCATGCCGGAAGAGACCGGAATCGAGGCCTGCCGCGACATCATCGCTCGGTTTCCGGGAACCAAGGTTTTAATGCTGACGTCGTATGCCGACGAAGAAGCACTGATGGCGTCGATCATCGCCGGGGCTTCGGGGTATGTCCTC
>JBGTGL010000073.1:0-20839 GCA_041746755.1 Acidimicrobiia bacterium
GAGATCGTGCTAGACGACAGGCCGGCCGGCGACGCCGACCTCGCACCTCGGACCGGCGAATACGGGGCCACGCCATGGCGTTCCGACATCGAGGTTGGCCCCGGCAGCCATCTCCTTTCCGCTCGGGCAACCGACATTGCGGGGAATGTCCAACCCGACCAATCAATATGGAATCGAAACGGATATGGAAACAACGTGGTCCAGGTTGTCGGATTCGAGGCAGGTTAGGGAATCAACCCCTGGATCACCTCAGCGACTCCGGCAGGGGATTCCAGATGGGCCTGAAATACGTCGAATCGCTCCAGGACGATTCCAGGAACGGCCGAGACCACTCTATCAACCGAGTCTTCCGGGACCGGCCCTCGTTGAGACCACACAAAAACAGTCGGCGCTGTGATGTCACCCAACCGCGAGGGAACATCTGACGCCGGATTAGTTACCCGGAAGCCGTTGAGAGAAGCGGTCGTGTCGACAATGGAGGCGGTGACGCCTCGGAGTCGCAACATCGCTTCGTCGGGGCACCAACCTCCATCATCGCAATAGGGAGCGAACGCCGAGTCGCTAAACGAGCCACCGACTTCGAAGGCGTAAGTAACTGCCATTCCGAACCACGGGATCCGCTCCAGGGTCTGAACCCAGGTGTTCCGGGAGTAGAAGTCGACGTCGACCATCACCAATCCGGCGACCAATTCGGGCCTGGTCACAGCAATTTCGGCGCCGACCTCACCACCCAACCCGACTCCTAGAAGGACGATGGGTACGTCTGAGCGCGCCTCGATCACGGCTGAGACCTTGTCGGCCATGTCGGCGACCGTGTGGCCTGGGTTTTCCCCGGGAAGACGTGTGGAAAGCCCGAATCCGGGGAGGTCGACTTCCACGACCTTGACCCCGCTGCCCAGAGAAGCCGCCAGGTCGGAGAATATCGCCGAGCCGGCGATGTCGACATCGTGGAGCAGGAACACCGGCGTAACTCCTTCACCAAGATCGGAGACATTGATCGTGACACCGTCGACGATCTCCTGGCCCTGGGTTTCGACGCTGTCCAAGGACACCGTCTCCACCAGTGGGATCCGCTGATGGATCACGGCCGCCCAAATCACAGCAGCGAGGAGCGCGAGGAGAACGATCAGAAATAAGATCCGGCCCACAATTCGGCTCGGTGCCTCTCGGCTGGGAGGAGGACGCAATCCGCTCATTTGATCAACACCACATGTACATGTTTGGGGCCGTGTACTCCCAGATTGAGCTGAAGCTCAATATCGCCGGTTCGGCTAGGTCCGCTGACGATAACCAGATTGGCGGTGTTTTCAACGGCTTCTGGATGGTCGCCCGCCCAGTGGGCCAAGGTCCATCGGATCGTTTCTATCCGCAGCAGGGCGACGTGGACCGGGGGTAGGAGGCTGGCCAACCTTCCCCGTCCCGGGCCATGAGACAGCACCACAGAACCCGATTCGGCGAGACCGCATAGCGACCCGGTTATCCCGATATCAGCCTTCGCCGCTCGACGGGGATCGGTCGGGCCAACCCCATCATCGAGGGGCTCAAAGCCTTCTGCTGCCATCGCAGAGGTGACACCCGGAGCGGGGAGGTCTTCCCAGGCGAGGAAGGAAGATACCGAGTGTCCGGTGGCGATGGCGGTAACCGTTCGCGGCACACTGTGTCGACTGACCGGTCCGTGGACCACTGAATTTATCGCCAACGCCCGAGTGCGAAAGAGAGCAATCAAATCGGATGGAGGCAAAACCGGCAATTCATTGGAAACTGAAGACTCCTGGGGAAGTTCGGCGCTCATAATCCCCGCCGACACCCGGGCTAGAAAGGCATCACGTTTCATCGCGCCTCCGAAACCAGTCGGTAAAACTCTCGGACGCAGGTCTGCGCAGGTCGCGAAAATCAGTCCACCCCCCACCGGGCCCGGGAATCCTCCGGATCCACCCTCGAGATGAGAACGGTGCACTCAATTTTGAGGCTATCGAACCCCAACGCTCCCACTTGTCTGGTTCGACGGCAGCGGAGGTGTAGCGCGCCGTCCCCTTCTCCAACCATCCCGGGAGCCGACCCTCAGAAGCGGCACGCACCCGGAGTTTGAGCAGCATCGACGGGATCTGAATTCGCACGGGACACACCTCTTCACAGGCACCGCACAAGGTCGAAGCGTACGGCAGGTCCCACCAGGGATTCATACCATGGAGCCCAGGCGTGACCACCGAGCCGACCGGCCCCGAGTAAACGGTTCCGTACGCGTGGCCGCCCACCTCCCTGAATACGGGGCAGACGTTCAGACAGGCACCACAGCGGATACAAGCCAGAATCTCGGCCGTATCGCTGCCCAGAATGTCGGACCGACCGTTATCGATAATCACCACATGGACCTGTTCGGGCCCATCGACGTCACCCGCCCGGCGGGGTCCTGTGACCACATTGGTGTAGACCGAAAGTCGCTGGCCGGTTGCCGAGCGGGCCAATACCTCCAGGGTGACTGCGGCGTCCTCCCAGCGGGGAACAACCCTTTCCATCCCCATCAAAGCGATATGGACTCTGGGTATCGTCGTGCAGAGACGTCCATTGCCCTCATTGGTCACTGTCACGATCGACCCCGTCTCGGCCACGGCCAGGTTGACCCCGCTAATACCTGCGTCTGCGTTCAAAAAGACTTCCCTGAGATGGTTCCTGGCGATCTGGTTGAGAATCTTGGGGTCAGAGGTCTCCTCGACTCCGAGCTTGGCGGCGAAGAGATTGCCAACATCGTGGCGGGTGAGATGAAGGACCGGAGCGATGATGTGGCTCGGCGTGTCCCCGGCAAGTTGGACTATGAACTCACCGAGATCGGTTTCCGTCACTTTGAGTCCCTCGGCTTCGAGATATGGATTTAGCTCGATCTCTTCAGAAACCATCGACTTCGATTTCACGACGTTGACCGACTTGGTCTCCCGCAAGATCTCGAGGACGATCGCGTTGGCCTCGGCTGCGTCTGCAGCGAAATGGACCACGCCTCCGTTGGCCTCGAACCGGTCGGCGAAGGTGGCCAGCAAACTGTCGAGGTTACGAAGCGTGTGGAGGCGAATGGCGCGGACCCGATCGCGAACCTCTTCTCCGATCGCGAACTCGGCCATCGCTTCGGCCCGGGCAGTCGTCATCAGTCTCATCCCGCGCTCGACGGCTTTGGCCTCCGGCGTTCCCACCAGATCACTGGCGCGGCCTCGGAAAGTGACCGGCTGTGAGGTCATTGCTGCCCGAAATGACTGGCGAAGCGTTCCATAACGGAACCCCAGGCGTCGGTGAAGTATTCGAAAGTAATCGGCCAATCCGAGTCGACGTCCACCAGACCAGAATCCGGCCAACCCAAGTGGTTTAGTTCGACTGTTGTCCCCGAATCAGCCTCGGTGAAGAGCATCACCACCCAAGTGTGGAGCGGCCGGGTCTTCAAATGAGGTGGGGCATTCCAGGTAAAGGACAACATCTTCCCGGGAAGAAAGGAAAGGACACGACACCAGTCGCCACCCTTGTCGCCAGGAGCGGCATCGGGCATAAAATGAATCTCATACTTTCCGCCGGGACGGAGATCGACCACGGTGTGCTCCGTCCACCACCGGCCGAGGCCATCGGAAGATGCCCATAGGTCATACGCCTCGCTGGGCGGTATGGGCACCTCGACATCGATGGAGATAACTCGATCTGAAAGGTCGTCAGCGTCGGCTTGGACCAGCTTTGGGGCGAAGTGCGGATTGCGAATCAGACCGAATTCGTTGCCGAAGGGATCGATGAACGAACCCACCACGATCCCTTCACCGGTGTCGACAGGGTCCATGCCAACTTGGGCCCCTAGGGAAACTGCACGCTCGATGTAGCCCGCCGGATCCTCCGTGGCACAGAGGAAAAGGGGTGCATCTCTCCCGCTGTCGTCCGGGAAAAGCCCGAACTCGTAGCCGGCGATCTCAAATCCGACATAAAACGGCTCGTCGAAATACGGCTCCGCCTCAAAGAGTCGGGTATACCAATCACGGGATTCGCCGATGTCAGCAGGCCGAAATTGGGCAGTACGAAGTCCTCTAAGTTCGATTGTCTACTCCTCCTAAGAGTTCAATGAAATGTCGAACGGCGATGGGTGAATTTCGACGTCGCAATCCACCTTCGAGATGCATCAGGCAGGAAACATCGCCCGCAACCAAAATGTCGGCTCCTGACGCTTCGACCCGATCGAGCTTGGTGTCCATGATCGCCGCCGACACTTCCGGCATCTCGATCGAGAACAGGCCACCAAAGCCACAGCACTCCTCGGCCCCATCGAGTTCGACCAAGGTGACCCCTTCGCTGTCGGCGAGCAGTCGTTCAATATTGTCGCCAAGGCCAAGGGTCCTTAAACCGTGACAGGACCGATGGACCGTCACAGTGCATTCGCCACAAGCCCCTTTTGTGTGGTCGCCTGGAGCCTTGTGGATGAGGAACTGGGAGACCTCCTTCGTCCGATCCGCCACCCGAAGGGCGGCGCCAAGTTCTGGGGCACCCTCGAACAGCTCTGGATAGTGAACGGTCATCATCGCCGCACACGACCCGGAAGGAAGCACGATGGGGCCTTCAGTCGGATCAAGAATGGAGAGGGTGTGTGTCGCCATTTCTCTGGCGTCGGAAGAAAGCCCCACGTTGTACGCCGGTTGTCCGCAACAGGTCAAGCCCTCCGGGACATCGACGTTGAAGCCGGCGGCTTCCAGCACTCGTACTGTTGCCCTGCCCACCTCGGGTGTGATCCTGTCCACCAAACACGTCGCCATCAGTTGGATCGTCTCACCGGGCATAGCCCTAGGTTACGTGACCCATATCGCGTTCCTCAGGATGTTGGGTCCGCATTGACGTAGATCGCGGACAATAGAGACGAAACCAAGCCTCGCCTAGTGTGTCGGCATGGACACCCTATTGATCAAGAATGTGCGCCTCGCCCCGAGATGGCCTGGTGGCGAGGCAGTGGATATCTTGTGTCGCGATAGATTGATTGCTCAGGTAGGTCCCGGAATCAATGCACCGGATGTCGAAATTGTCGAGGGCAACAACGAGATTCTGATTCCCGCATTCTCCGACGTCCACGCCCATCTCGATTCGACCCGTCTCGGTCTCAGCTTTCGCCCCCACACCGCCGATCGGAGCCTGGAGAGCCTGATCGAGAACGACCGCTCGAACTGGCGTAGCGCGGAGAAGTCAGTGACCGAGCGTGCCACCTACACGCTCGGTAGGACGATCGCGGCCGGGGCGACACGGGTGCGTAGCCACGCCCAGGTCGACCCACAAAGTGGCCTGGAGCGAATCGAAGGCGTGCTGGCGGCACGAGAGGCCCACCGAGATCGAGCGACGGTTGAGATCGTGGCATTTCCACAGGCTGGAATCCTCCGGGAAGAAGGTACTCCTGAGCTGTTGGACGAGGCGATGGCGATGGGCGCCGACTTGGTGGGCGGTCTCGACCCGGAAGGCTACGACGGAGATGCCGATGCCCACCTCGATGTCGTGTTTGCAATAGCCGCAAAACACGATTCCGGGGTCGACATCCACCTCCACGACCGTGGCGAGATCGGGGTGGCGACGATCGAAAACATATGTCGTCGGGCCGGAACACTTGATGCGCCTGTCAACATAAGCCATTGCTTTGCACTCGTTACAGCTGAGGGCGACACAGCGAAGCGCCTGATCGAATTGCTGGCCACTTCAGGTGTCACGTTGACCACCGTCGCCCCGGGAACAACTCCACCGATGCCGCTAAGCCTCCTTGAGGAAGCGAGTGTTGGCATCGGTCTCGGTCAGGACGGGACCCGCGATTACTGGTCTCCATATGGCAATGGGGACATGCTCGATCGGACCTGGCAACTCGCTTTTACCAACGGCTTCCGAAAAGATGCCGAGATCGAACATTGTGTCGAGGTGGCCACTGCGGGAGGTGCGCGGATCATGGGTGTCAACAATGTCGGATTCAATATCGGTGATGTTGCCGATCTCGTGATCGTTCCCGGCGATACCGTCACCGCTGCGGTAATGGACCGTGCGGTGCGGTCGTTTGTAATTCGGGGTGGACGGGTTGTAGCCAGGAATGGCGATTTGATCTAGACCGCGTTTGACTAGGCCGAACCCTTCTGTGAAAGTGGTGTTCCCGCAATAGACCCTTACGAGTAGAAACCTGAATGCGCTCATCTTCTCAACTCTTCATTCCGGTCAAGGGATCGGGACTAGGCCGTCGCCTGGTCCAATTGGTCGTTGGCCTGGTCGCGTTTGGATTCGGGATCGCTCTAATGCTGCAGTCAGGGCTCGGCATCCCCCCGTGGGACGTACTCCACCAGGGTCTCTCCGAACGGTTCGGACTTACGGTGGGCGTCTGGTCGATCATCGTTTCGGTGTTTGTCCTCGCACTATGGCTTCCGATTCGGGAGCCCTACGGAATTGGCACGCTTCTAAACGCTCTGATCATCGGATTAGCCATCGACGCTTTTGCCCTGGTTGTCCCGGTACCCGAGGCGATGCCCTGGCGTATCTCTCTGCTGGTTACCGGGATTGTGATCATCGGATTTGCGTCGGGGATGTACATCGGGGCCAGGCTTGGGCCGGGACCCCGGGATGGCCTGATGACGGGAATCGCCAAATACGGACCCTCGGTGAGACTGACCAGAACCGTCATCGAAATCGTGGTCCTGGCAATTGGTTGGTTGCTCGGAGGGACGTTCGGTATCGGTACCATCGCCTTCGCAATTTTCATCGGCCCCATCGTCCAATTCTCGTTCCGAATCTGGCCGCTTGAGGCGGCTCAACCCGAATACCTCAAGGCGCGTTGACCATCCGGCTGGCAAACCCTTAGCCCGCGTCATCGTCTCGACGAGGGCGAGGCACAACGAGGCTCCCGGCGCGCCAACCTGAGAGGCATCGGAGGAGGCCGTCCCACGTCCACCCTCCGGGCGATGTCTGAACCGTTCATGGTGCATGGCGTGGCGTATACCGCAACCGTATGCACGAGCGACCGACGTAGAAACCACGCTATCCAAAGGCATCGCGAAAAATTGGAACGGGCGGGATTAGCCCACCGGGCTCAGCGCGTTTACAGTCGCTGTCACTCCCCGGAGCGTCGCAAACATGACGTTCACTTCCCCGAAAACCGTGATTGCTGACGGTTTTCGCCCACTTTCAGCTTGTAGATAAGTGGTACTTGACCAATGACATGTTTGTAATTACAGTGTTGGAGCTCACACTACATATCGTGGTTGCTTCCCCGCTGACCACAATATGTTGTGTTCGGAGCTAGGATTTAGAGTAATTCCTGGAGACTGGCCGTGGCCGGTAAACCGGGAAAGAGTGCAGAGGAGGCACTATATATGAGTAAAGGCTTGCGGATCACCCGTCGCTTCACATCGGCCGGACAAAGCCCATACGACAAGGTCGAATGGACCCGCCGCGATTCACGTATCACCAACCCTGACGGGTCAACCGTATTCGAGATGACCGATGCCGAGATTCCGGCCGGTTGGTCTCAAGTCGCCGCCGACATCATGGTGTCGAAATACTTCCGCAAAGCCGGTGTCCCCCAGTTCGATGAAAACGGGGAACAGATTTTCGATGAGGCCGGCCAACCCGTTACCGGCCCCGAGCAGACGGCAAAACAAGTCTTCAATCGTCTCGCCGGTACCTGGCGCCATTGGGGTGAGAAGGAGGGCTACTTCGCCTCTACCGAAGATGCCGAAGCCTTCGAGGACGAACTCCGTTACATGCTTGCCACGCAGATGGCGGCACCCAATTCGCCACAATGGTTCAACACCGGGCTCAACCATGCTTACGGACTGACCGGACCGGCACAGGGGTTCTGGTACGTCGACGGCAAAGACGGAGAGATGAAAGCCTCACCCGACTCGTACAGCCGTCCCGCACCTCACGCTTGTTTCATCCTCTCGGTGAGTGACGACCTGGTCAACCCGGGAGGGATCATGGATCTCTGGGTCCGTGAGGCGCGGATCTTCAAATTCGGATCCGGTGCCGGTTCCAACTTCTCCGCGATCCGCTCAGCAGAAGAAAACCTCTCCGGCGGCGGCAAGTCGTCTGGAGTGATGTCATTCCTCAAGATAGGCGACCGGGCTGCCGGTGCCATCAAGTCGGGCGGAACCACCAGGCGGGCCGCCAAAATGGTCATCCTCGACGTCGACCACCCCGACATAGAGACCTTCGTCGATTGGAAGAAGGTCGAAGAAGACAAAGCTCGGCTGCTCATCGGTGCCGGTGGATTCCCCGCCGACTTCAACGGCGAGGCATACGCCACAGTGTCCGGACAGAACTCGAACAACTCGGTCCGGATTACCAACGAATTCGTAAGCGCGGTCGAAGACGACGCTGATTGGGAGTTGATCAACCGGACCGACGGAACCGTGCGCCGCACCATCAAAGCCCGCGACCTCTGGTCCCGGATCGCCGAGGCGGCCTGGGCATGCGCCGATCCCGGCCTCCAGTTCGACACCACCATCAACGAATGGCACACCAGCCCCGCTGGGGGACGAATTCGAGCTTCAAACCCTTGTAGCGAATACATGTTCCTCGACGACACCGCCTGCAACCTGGCCTCGTTGAACCTGGTCAAGTTCTATGACGACAAATCACAGATCTTCGATGTCGAGGGTTACCAGCACGCCATCCGACTCTGGACCATCGTCCTCGAAGTCTCAGTGGCCATGGCCCACTTCCCTTCACGGGAGATCGCCCAGGGTTCCTACGACTATCGGACGCTGGGCCTTGGTTATGCCAACCTCGGCTCGCTGCTGATGCGACAGGGCATCGCCTACGACTCCGAGGAGGGAAGGGCCATCGCCGGTGCTCTCACCGCGGTTCTTACCGGATACTCCTACGCCACCTCCGCCGAGATTGCTGGAGTTACCGGACCGTTTCCCCGCTACGCGGAAAACCGGGACTCGATGCTGCGGGTCATCCGCAACCATCGGCGGGCAGCCCACAACCTGTCTGATTTCGAAGGTGTCAGCTCCAGTGTCATGACTATCGATCCTGATTACACGCCAGCCGACCTGCTCGAGGCCGCCCGCGCATCGTGGGATCTAGCTCTCGAACTGGGCGAGAAGGACGGGTACCGCAACGCTCAAGCCACGGTGCTGGCCCCGACAGGTACGATCGGCCTATTGATGGACTGTGACACCACCGGTGTTGAGCCCGACTTTTCGTTGATCAAATTCAAGAAACTTGCCGGTGGAGGGTATTTCAAGATCGTCAACCAGTCGGTTGCCCCTGCGTTGACCCGTCTCGATTACGCACCCGATGAGATAAAGGCAATCGTCGAGTACATCGTCGGCACCAGTTCAATCTCAGGAGCACCTCACATCAACGAGGAGTCGCTGAAGGAACGGGGCTTCAATGACGAAGACCTGGTCAAGCTGGCCGCCGCCCTCCCGTCGGTGTTCGAGTTGAAGCATGCCTTCAACGTCTTCACGTTCGGCGAGGAGACCCTGCAGCGAATCGGTTTTGATGCCGACCGCTATGCGTCGTTCGACTTCGACCTGCTTCGGGAGTTGGGTTTCACCTCACGACAGATCACCGAAGCCAACGATTTCATCTGTGGTCGACAGACGATCGAAGGTGCGCCGCTTCTCAAGGATGAGCATCTGAGCGTCTTCGACACTGCCAACAAGAACGGCCGGTACGGCGAGCGGTTCATCCATCATGTCGGCCACATCAAGATGATGGCTGCAGCCCAGCCCTTTATCTCCGGTGCGATCTCGAAGACGATCAATATGCCGCAGGAAGTGACCACCGATGACATCGAGGATGCCTACCAGCTCTCCTGGGAGCTTGGCCTCAAAGCGATGGCGCTCTATCGGGATGGTTCCAAGGCAGCACAGCCCCTGAACTCGGTCTCAGACGATGAGGGTGATAACAACGAGGACGAAGATGCCGCTGTCCTGGCAGCTTTGGAGACTGAAAAGGCAATCCACTGGGGTGCGGTGCCAGTCGGGATCAGCCCGACCCAGGCGTACGCCCAGGGAATGAAGCCACCGCGTTTCTTGCTGCCGTCACGGCGCCATGGATTCAATCAAGAAGCCAGGGTCGGCGGTCACAAGGTGTTCCTCCGTACCGGTGAATACGACGACGGAACGCTTGGCGAGATCTTCATCGACCTGGCGAAGGAAGGCGCAACTCTCAAGGGAATTCTGAGCTGTTTCGCGATTGCAGTCTCCAAAGGGCTCCAGTACGGAGTGCCACTCGAAGAGTTCGTCGACACGTTCACCTTCCAGACTTTCGAGCCGCGAGGCATGGTCGAGGGTCATCCCAATATCAAGATGGCCAACTCGATCGTGGACTATGTCTTCAGGTCTCTCGGTGTGGAATACCTCGAGCGAGATGAGCTCGCCCAGGTACCGCCAAATCGAGAGGGTGAATTGGCCAGCCCACCTCAGGGTCTGGCGGTAGAAGCCGGGATCCAACTCGATCTCACTGACGCTGTCGCCGAGGGCGATGTCGACTTGTTGCAGCGAGCAGCGGAATATGTCGACTCCCCCGGTGCCTCTTCGGCCGATGTGAAGCTAGTCGAAAAAGCGAAGGCCGGAGTGGTTGCCGCCGGATCAGCCGAATCGATCGACATTGTCCTATCCGAGAATATGGGTGATGCACCGGCCTGCTCCAATTGCGGCCACATGACAGTCCGTAACGGAAGCTGTTATGTCTGCCTCACCTGCGGAGACACCACCGGTTGTAGCTAAGAGCCGCAATCCGTTCGTAATGCATACGGTTCCGTTTTCCGGGACCGTATGCACGAGCAACCCCGGCCGGGACGCTTTCTAGGGGCGCGCCTCACTGATCTCCCAGAGATGGCCATCGATATCCGGGAAGAAACATCGAACCTCCGCGCCCCAATCGTAAGGAGGAGTGAGAAAGCGAGCACCGCGATCCAGGAGAATCTGATAGCTCGCCTGGCAGTCTTCGACCCGGATCGTGAACGAGTGACTCACCTTGTTCGGTTCCGGCGTCGCCATCGTCACATCGGGTTTGTCTTCAGTCGGGCCACCGCCCTTTACCAGAAGCAGCCAACTTCCGTTGAAGAGGAGAACGACCGACTCCCCGTACGCCCTGAACAGATCGGCGCCTAAGACATCCATATACCATTGCCTGGATCTGTCGACGTCGGCAACCACCAGGATGTGGGTTAATGCCATGTCGGGCGTTGGAAAATCCGTCATCACTCCAGCCTACGCAGACCCACCAGTGTCGGTCGACTGCGCAAGAAATATGATTCAGGTCAAAGAGACCAGTTCGCCATCGACGAGGTCCACAAGAACCACCAGAGGCAACTCCACTTGCAAACCCCTTTTTCCTGCACTGACAAAGATCCGCTCGTAGCCATCTGCGGTTTCATCGATGAAGGTGCGGAGTCGGCGGCGCTGACCGAGTGGGCTGATGCCGCCAGACACATAGCCAGTCATTCGTTCCGCATCCCCGGTCGCCGCCATGTCAGCCTTTCGGCCCCCTGCCGCCGACGCCAGTTTTTTCATGGAAAGTCGTGTGTCTACCGGTATCACCGCGACCACGTGCTCACCATCGACGACAGCTACCAACGTCTTGAATACCGTCCTCGGGTCAGCGCCAATCGCCTCTGCCACCGCTTCGCCGTATCCATCTCCTACCGCTTCGTCGACCGAAAAGTCGTGCACCCCGAAGTCGGATCCAGACTGTTCGAGTTTTCGGATCGCCGGAGTAGACACCGCCAGGACGATAACGGAGGGCATTACTCACCGAGGTGGACTTCGCCGTAGGGTTTGACGTCAGTTGGCATTGGGTAGAGGTATGTTAAGAAAACAAAAGTTTCTATTGAAAGGAGAGGCCATGCCGCGCCAAGGACTTATCTGGACGATCGTGGGCATTTTGCTCATCGTTGCGCTTCTAATTTGGATCTTCTAAGAATTTAGAATCCGTTACGAAACCGCCGTAATTCGGCGGTTTCGTCGCGTCTGGGGACCGGTTAATCCGCCATCCTCGCTGAATTTGGTCATGAGATCAGTAGCGAACATGTGTTCGATTCCCCACGCTCAGGTCATGACGAGAAGAAGCACCGTCGCGACCGATCCCTGGACGCTACTGGACAAGTATCGGGAGCGATACAACCTCGATGGACACATTCCCGAACTGGCGAGCCCGGGACCGGTACGAATACCTAGCTCAATGGAAGGAGGAAAACGACTTAGGAATTGGGAAAAGAGCTGAGAATCATCGAAATCGAGGAGTTCGAAGACTCTGACATCTTCGAACTTCCATTACCCGATGCACTACCCCAACCGGCAGACGCACCGGCCGAAACCTCGAATCAGTAGAAGGCGACAGCAAAGCCAGACCCCCCGAAGACGAGCGGAACGCCTGACTGTCCATATTGGAAATAAGCATCTCCAGGGTTCCCGGCCTGTCGTTCAGCCGGGGCCCACAGCCACGGCATCGCCGTAGTACCGGGTGACCTCGGTCCAGGCACCCTCGGTGCGATTGCGCCGGGTCAGTCCGACGTCAGCCGGTAGTCGATCGAAACCTGTTTGATGGAGACGAACCAGAGTGCCGGTGTTGCTGGGGGTGAATGTCACTTCAATGGTGGTCGCTTCCGACCGGTCAAAAAAGAGATGCCAGAGGTATTCGAGGCGCTGTGGCGGTTCCCACACCACTATCTCGCCCCACTCGAATTCGGCGCCATCGTTTGCTCGCTCGAAGATGCGCCCCCCAACCCGCGGTTCGAAGTGCACTTCCAACTCCGCGTCCTGACTCACGGTGTGGGATCGAGGCCACCACATCGCAGTTTTCTCCGTCCACATCTGATAGGCATGCTCTGGAGAACAGTCGACCTCGAACTCGACAACGATCGGCTCCATGAGACCTAGTCTCGCGTATTTTCCGCAACGAGTTTGAACCGGACGCCCGCCTCACCCCATACGGTTCTCATGTAGTCCTGAATCGCTTCGATCCCCTTGACGTCGAGGCTGTACACCCTACGGGTCCCTTCAGCCGAGTCGATGACAAGTCCTGCGTCCTTTAGAAGACGGAGGTGTCGGGAAACCGCCGGCCGGCTTATGGGAAGGGCCTGAGCAATATCGCTCACGGCCCGCTCCCCTCCCGCGAGCACCTCGATTATCGCCCGACGATTCGGGTCGCCCAGGGCGTCGAATGGGTCGTGGTCTAATCGCTCAGCCGGCACGCTTCTCCGCTTCGGCCTTGAGCCCATCGGCGAATAATTCGAAAGACTCTGTCATGTCCGGTATCGACTTGGTGATCATGGGCGCCATAAGTCCGGAGTAGACCTCTTCCATCGAGAACTCGACTCCCCCATCCTTGGGTGTGAGCTGGAACGTGCGGACGCCTTTGAAGAGACCGAGCGGCATCCCATCCCACCACACCATCGAGTTCGGGGCATCAACGTCGGAGACGTTGAGTTTGAATTGGCGGTCCGGGTTGACGATCGAGGTCAGTTTGATTCTCTCACCCTCAACGATCTGTCCCTCGATGTTCAGCACGGACCGATTCCAATCCGGATACGTGTTCGCGTCGGTGAGCAAGCTCCAGATTGTCTGAGCAGGGGCCGCAATGTTCCTGGTGACGCTATAGGTTGTCACAACACATCCTTTCCGATGTCGCTGCTAGTGTAACCAAACTGTTACGGAGTTAGGAGACTCGAATGACAAGCGCTCCATTCAGCGGAACGGGAACTTCCGAAGACCCCTGGTTGCTGAAGACCCCCAGCCTGGGTTCGGAGATTCTGATGCACCGGGACGAGGACAACGACCCTCCGATCCTCGTATGCACCGTGGGCAAGACCGTTCTCCACTACGACCTCAGGATCATCGAAGACCTTCACACCTGGCTCCAGGAGCAAGGAGACTGGGTTCCTCTGGGCAATGCCGACGAACAGAAGCCCGCCAATGATGGGACTGTCGAGGCATGGGCTCGATCCGAAGACAACCCGATCGGTGGATGGTACGGACTCAAGAAAGGCCTGCGTGGCCGGGTTGGAAATTACGTCCCGCCCGTGCTCGAAGCCCTTGGACTGGCCGAAGTCGAACACAATGCCCGCGGCAATCGAATGCGAGCCCTCTAGCCAGGAAAACTCCCGAAACCTAGGAGCCGTCTCCCGACTCAGGTGTTCGGGGACGCCGCCCCAGCCAGTACCCGAGCGGGGCCACCAGCACCACGGCCAGGACCGCCCAGAGCCACGGTGGAACACCACCTGAGCTCTCGACTGGCACATCGGGTTCGGTGCTGAAGGCTGCATCGTCGAACCCATGAACTGGACCGGCAACTATCAGCGGATCGAGGGGGTCACCGGCACCGATCAACTCGAGCCCGTCGCTGTATCCGTCACCGTCGCTGTCATTCTCCGTCGGATCAGTCTGGTTCTGATACTCCAATCCCAGTGGCAAGCCATCTTCGTCGAGATCTTCCTCGAGAACATTCGGGACCATCGGATCGAGGCCGTTCGACTCCTCCCAATCATCGTCGAGACCGTCGCCGTCGGTGTCAACGACACCAAGCACTGTGATCGTCTGCTCGGCAGATCCCGCCTCGTTTTCGACTGTAAGCGTGACCGTGTTCTCTCCTGGGAGAATTGGGATGTCGGTGACGGGGCCGTCATTGAACGGCTCGCCACCGACTGACCATGAGTAGGTCGAGCCATCCTCGCCGATCACACCGACCGCCGCGTATGCGTGGACTACGCCGACCGGTACCCGGTCTCCGTCAAGAGGTGAGCCAATCGAGGCCAACGGTGGAGGTATTCCAAAATCGATCGGCTCTTCATCGATGAATATCCGTGGACCCTCGGTGCCTTGGACCCGTACTGTCCACCCCTCTCCAGCCAGGGGGTTGACCCCGGGTTCTATTTCGAGGAGAGGTTCCTCGGTCTCCCCCAGCATCCACCAGGTCTCCCCGCCATCATCAGTTGCCTCGACTAGGAATGGAGGGCTGGCATCACCCGGCTCCCAGCTAATTCTTCCCGTATCTAGTTCAGTAATCGAAATACCGTCTCCGGAACCAATCGACTCGAGGAGCAACGGTTCGCCGTCGCCCACCACAACCGTCAGCCTGTCAGGATCCGAGTCGGCGGGGAACGCAACGGCAAAAGTGCGGAACGCGGAACCCAGATGGGTGTTGCCCTCCACCAGAGCGGCGGGCAGAGAGAGCGGGCCGTCGGGGCCGTCGATGGTCACCGTCACATCGTCGCCTTCCGGAAAAAATAGGACCCCGGCATCTCCTCGATGAGGGGCACCAACGGCCACCTCGCCATCTTCGTTGACGGTGCCTTCAACGATGTAGGAGTCACCGTCTCCGGGCGCCCCGCTTGTTGCCTCGGCTCCACCTGAGCTCGAGACAACGGGACCACGTTCTTCGCCGTAGGTTTGGTTGTTCACCAACGAGCGGTAGAGGTGGTCCCAGGTGCCCACTGACGTCCACTGAAGATCTCCGCCGTACGACATGTAGTCATGGACATGTCCGCCGCTTCCTGGATTCAGGACCATCATCGTCGAGGTGTCGAAACCCCATGCCACCGCGCTCGGTAGATCTATCTGCCCGTGATCCGAACCGAATCTGATCACGGCAGATCCCCCACTCAGCTCACCATGGGCGTTCCCCGTATGGCGGAGGCCCGTGGTGTGACCGGCCTCCTGGGCCGGGGTCGCCCACCAGGTATTTGCCCGAAATGCCGTTCGATTGTTGACCCAGGCGCATCCTCCTCCGCGCAGGGGCGCGTACGGTGGCTGAGTCATCCAGACGAAGTCGCGAACCGATGGTGGACGAATCTGCGTTGGGTTGAAAACGCTTCCGTCTCCGCAATAGAGGTCCCAGTAGGCGTTGCGCCAGTTTTCCCAGCTCACCGTGGTCGCGCGGCCGGTGATCTCACGATTCACACTGATCCTCGGATTGTCGTCCTTATGGGGAATCTTGATGGTTGAGAAGGCTAGGTAGGCGGGGAAATCGCCCGGTGCCGGCATCGACTTCCACCACCCCTGGGCGCCATTGCGAATCTGATCATCGGGGACGCTGGTAAATACCTCATCTCCTTCAGAAGCGCCAAAGCACGGATGACCGGCGTCTTCAGTTGCGACCATGTCTTCTGTGCACCTCCAGTGAAACTCGACATTCACCACGGATACTCCGACCCGGCCGACATCGCTGAAACCAACACGCTGCGTAATCGTGTTGTTCCAGCCGCCTAAACCAGGCAACTCCTCTATGTAGTTGGGTGAGCCCGGTGGGTTTACCTCGAGGCGGAGCTCAATGCCATCCCCCGCCGTCCATTCGTACGGAAGGACAAAATTGAAGGTGTTCTGGGCGTACGGTCGACTGGCTCTCTCCGCCGGCGGGCCCGGCGCGGTAGCGAAAATGCGAACATCGGAGTTAGAAGCAGTCAACGGGCTGAACGGCAAGGTAACCCCATTCCGGGTTCCGTGAAGGACAGCACTCCCGAAGATCTGGCCCGGCCGGATACCCAAAGACTCCGAGATCTCATGAGTGGCGTAACCCCTGACCACGGTCCGCTTCCCGGCAACATGCTTGAACAGATCCTGAACAACCGAGCCCGGTTCCTGAACCGTCAGTGGCCCACGAACCGCTTGTGTGATCTCCATTGCCCATGGAATCACATCCACCTGGCCTTCCACCAAATCGCGATATTCTGTCCGTGGAGGTGACGGAAGCCCTATGCCCTCGAGGTCGACGGAGCCAGAACCACGAAGGTTCAACCCGGTAGCCGTGGCAGATATCTGAAACGGGCCCGATGGGACCTCAACGTTGTCGAGCCAGAAGACCTGGCTATTGATTAGACCGTCAACTTGAGCACCGCCCCGCGGAGCCTCTCGAACCAATACCGAGGTTCCGTCCCAGTTCGGAGATGCGATGCTGACCGACGACAGGGCGCGGCCCGCTGGCCAGGTGACCCGCCCGACAAGCCCGGTGTTTCGGCCTGCGCTCAGTCTGGTAGTTGGTGTCGGGAACAGTATCTCGACCTCGACAGGATCGACGGTCGACTCGATCGGGTACGGGTCGGTTGTGCTCCAGAAAAGAGAGTCGACGTTCAGCAGCGTCGCGGGCGCCGCTTCACCACCGCGATAAACCCGGAGGTGCACTTCGCGCAACACCTCGCCTTCGGGCGCGGCCACCATGAGGCAGGTTGTGGCCGGGGATTTCCCGGGGCCAAGTTCTACCCGGTCGATATCCATCCAGACAGCAGGGAACTTGCGGGCTGCAAGCTCAACGACGACCGGTTCGGTGAGGTCTTCGCCCAGCCCGACGTGGAGGCCGAAGTATTTGAACCTGTCGTTGGCGACGAACTTGGGAGTTCTATCAAAGAAGCCGGTGTCCGGCGCGGCGTTTGCCCTAAGGGAAACGGCATGTGGAGCGGTGGCAGTTCCTTCTGCTGGCGCAGCGATGCTGGACCTGGGAAATCCGTTGTCGCCAAAGAACATCCCCTCGGGGTCTCCGGATGTACCAAAGGTCGGCGACTGACCGAGTACCTGATCGTCGAAATCGATCTGATGGGATCCGGGTGGTGCCCCACAACGCTGCAGCCAGATATCGGGGATTGCTACGAAGCCGTTACGGAACCCGATGGGAGTGAAGTCCCTTGCGATCGGTGGCAAAAAAGCACTGGTGACCAGAGGGGGCAAACTCGTCAGGATCGGGAGAGTGGTGGTTGTGTCACCAGGTACGGTCGTTGAGGTGGAAGTGGATGATGTGGACGACGGCGGTTTCGTGGTCGTCGTGGATTTGATGGTCGTAGTCGTTGAGGAGCTTGTTGTTGTGGGTGGAGCTGTCACCTCGAATTTCACTGTCGTCGTCGATTGTTGTTGTCCACAGAAATCACACGCCCAGATCAGGTAATCACCCGGCGCCAGGTTGGGGACCGTGAAGCTGGTGCTGAATTTGGCACCCCCGCTATTTGTTGGACAGCTTCCGACGACGGGCCCATTCTGTCCCGGAAAATGGATCTCGCACGACCCGAAGAATCCAGATCCATCCAGTTCTACCTTGGTTCCCGGGGCTCCCTGGGCCGATTGTGGGCTGGTAATTGATAGCCCTGGGGCGGCCTGTGCCGGAGCGGCAGTTACTACCAACATCCCGGTAACCAAAGCCAGGGCAAGGAACAAGCCCAAAGACCGACGCATCAACTGACCTTTCTGCCCGGCCTGCCCCGTGACAGGCTAACCGGGCCAATTCAGGCTCCAAGCGATTTCTGAATTAGAAAAGGGCCCTTTGTCGGACCCTTTTCTTCCGATTTGTGTCAGTTTGCTTTAGGCGGAAATGGCCGATCCGATAACGGCCTGACCGAAGTAGACCAGGAAGGCCAGGGTGACGATCCACATCAAGAGATGCACTTCGGCGGCCTTGCCTTTGACGACCTTGATCAGCGTGTACATCACGAAACCGGCACCGATCCCGACGGTGATGCTGAAGGTCAACGGCATCAACACGATCGTCAGAAGGGCCGGGAATCCTTCCTCGAAGTCGTCGAAGTCGATTCCCTTGATCAGCCCAGCCATTAAGAACCCGATCAGTATGAGCACGGGAGCGGTGGCCTGGGATGGCACCACACCGGCGAGCGGTCCTAGGAAAATCGCGCCAAGGAAGAGAATGCCGACGACAACCGAAGTGAGACCGGTTCGACCTCCTTCAGCCACACCAGCGGAGCTCTCGATGTAGCTCGTGTTTGAACTAACACCCGCAGCACCACCGGCGGCGGCACCCAAAGAGTCGACGAACAGCAACTTGCCGATTCCCGGGACCGATCCGTCTTCTTCAGCGAGGTCGGCCTGTTCGACGATGGCGGTGGCAGTGCCCATGGTGTCGAAGAAGTCGGTGAGCATGAAGCTGAAGATCGTCAGCGCAGCAGCAACGAATCCGAGCTTGGTGAATACGTCACCGAGGTCGAAGGCCCCCAGCGTGTCGAAGTTCGGAGTCGCCGTCAGGGTCTCGGGCCACGTGGCCACTCCCATGATCAGACCGACGATCGTGGTAAGCGCAATGCTGAGAATCAACGCACCCGGGACCTTCCGTGCATAAAGCAGGACAGTGATCACCAAACCGATCAAGGTAAGCCATGCCCCATCAGAATTGGGAAAGATGAACTCGACCGGTACCGCTCCACCTTCGGGGATCCCGATGAGGCCTCCGTTGACAAAGCCGATGAACAGAATGAACAGTCCGATCCCGACACCGATCGCCCGCTTCAGGCTGAGGGGTACCGCTGTCATGATCGCTTCGCGCAAGCCCACGAGGACCAAAACGGCCACGATCAGACCTTCGAGGACGATGACGCCCATCGCTCCTTCGGGAGTCAACCCGTCGCCGAGAACGAGTCCGAACGCAACTGCAGCATTGATTCCGAGTCCGGCGGCCATCGCAATCGGATAGTTGGCCACCACACCCATCAAAATGGAGAGCAGCCCGGCGACCAGGGCTGTCCCCGCGGCGACAGCGGCCGGATCGAGCCCAGCTGCACCGAGAATGCTGGGGTTGACGAAGATGATGTACGCCATCACCAGGAAAGTTGTTGCGCCGGCGCGGACCTCCGTACCGACCGATGTACCACGCTCACTGAGGTGGAAGTACGAGTCGAGACCCGAACCTCCGCTCGGCGAACGCTTGGCCGTATCTGTCATGGTTCCTCCCGAACGGTTCGTGTCGTGGGGTTCGACACGTATTGGCGTGCCGAGGTTACCCACGGCAACCCAGCGCCTGCCTCGAAAAACCCGACTTTTGGCCTTGAGACCCGGTTGGATTCCTCAGAATGTGGTTCTCAGCTAGGAATTGTTAGCCCCGAGGTCGTCACCCCTAGGGCACGACCGCCTGCGGATTCGTATCACCGCCTTATATTGGGTGGCATGAGGCAGGAACCATCGAAGGCGGCGAGTCAGACATGACGGGATTACTCCCCTCCGGAAAGTCCGACGTGTTTGCCATCATCGGCCATCCCGTGACCCAGGTCCAATCTCCCTCCCTCTACAACAGCCATTTCGCCGATATCGGCTTTGATGCAGTATTCATAGCCCTCGATGTCGAGCCCAAATTGGTCCCGGAGTATTTCCGTCTGATGCGCGGAACGAAGAACCTACGCGGGGGATTCGTGACCGTTCCCCACAAACGGTCTGCCGCCGATTGCATGGACGAATTGACCCCCAGAGCAGAAGCGCTCCACGCCGTGAGTGTCGTGAAAAATGACAACGGCAGGCTGATAGGCGACATGACCGACGGTCCCGCCTTCCTCGATGCCACCCGCGGTCGGGGCCTCGAGCCCTCCGGCAAGAGGGTCGCACTCATTGGTGGCGGTTCAGCGGCGAGCGCGATTGCCCATGCCTGCGCCGAGCAAAAGGTTGCCGAGCTTGTTATGAGTGTCAGGCGACGTGAGCGGCACGAGGCCCTTCGAGCCATCGTCGAATCGGTTCCCAACGCCCCTAACCTATCGTTCGACCTCGACACTCTCGACGGGTTCGACCTGGTGATCAACGGAACTTCTGTTGGGATGGCCGGCGACGACAACGTTCCATTTCCTGTCGAAACCATGAGCGCACACTCGATGGTCGGCGAAGTAGTGACAGACCCTCGGGTCACCCCATGGCTGGCGGCCGCCCTTGCCAAAGGTTGCAAAGTCCAATACGGATTGGACATGGCAAAGGCGCAGACACAACTCGTCAGCACCTGGTGGGATATTCCCCCGCCCGCCATTGAGTACCTCTGACCTACCGTCGCCCGGACCGTGATGGGTCGCCGATCAAATCATCGCCAGGCCGCTGTTGGCGGGGTGTCAGATTTGGTTATGCCAGAGGGCGACCAACTCGTCAGCGATTTCGCCCGGGCTTCGGCC
>JBGTGL010000074.1:0-28539 GCA_041746755.1 Acidimicrobiia bacterium
CAATCCGACTCCCGAATACAACTTCGCCGTTGCTCCGGTGGTGAACGGCCTGGACGACTTCTGGCATCAGAAATATGGGAGCGACGAGGAAGGTCGGGCCGTGCGGAGACCTGAAGCCGAAGCTCTGATCGCCTATTACGAGGATGTCGGTCTCAACCCGCCGGTACCGATCCATCTCCCCGCACCGTCGTATTTCCCGATTGTGATGGCTGCCGGGCTACCCATCGTCTTCTATGGGGTCATCTACCACAACTCGGTCGTGGGCAAGCTCGCGATCGTCTTGGGCGCCATAATTTCACTGTCCGCTCTGATCGGATGGGGAATGGAACCCCTCGAGGAAGCCACGGAAGGTCCGCACGAGGAGGCGTATGAGGAGCCTCAGGAAATGGTCGAGGAACCGGGTGGCGAGGTGGAAGAATGAGTGACCTGGCACACGACGTCGGACCCCTGGATGGTGACTTGGGCCACCACGACGAACACGAGTCGACGGGTATCGACAACCGCAAACTAGGGATGTGGGTGTTCCTCAGCTCAGAGTTCCTCTTCTTCGGCGCCCTGATCTCCAACTACCTCCTCTATTCGAACCGGGGCGGGTTCCCGGGCACCTATCCGGCCGAGATCTACGACATCCCTTTCACTTCCGTCAGCTCCTTCGTCCTTCTCATGAGTTCGTTGACCATGGTTCTGGCGCACAATGCCTTGAGCCGCCATGACCAATACGGAGCCCGGACCTGGCTCTTCGCCACCGCCGCCCTCGGCGCCATCTTTATCGGCGGCCAGGTATTCGAGTTCACAGAGTTCATTGTCGAATACGACATGACGCTCACCACCAATCCGGCAGCGTCGGCCTTCTACGTCCTTACCGGATTCCACGGCGCCCACGTCGCGATCGGAGTCCTGATGCTCCTCTCCCTTTGGGGGATGTCGCGTCGGCAAGGCGGGCTGAGCGATAAACACGGTATGAACCTGGAGTTGGTCGGCCTCTATTGGCACTTCGTCGACATAATTTGGATCGTGATCTTTACCGTCGTGTACCTCCTCTCGACTCCACCCGCATGAGCGACGAACACGCCGCCCACCCGACTCCGGCCATGTACTGGAAGATCGCGGTTGTGCTCGCCGGTCTCACTGCCATCGAAGTTGCCATGTACTACATCGACAAGGAGTTGGGCCTCGGGTTTGCCAACGCCGCCATTCTCCTCGCCCTGGCGGTGGCTAAGTTCATCATCGTGGTTGGGTGGTATATGCACCTGCGCTACGAGAAGCCGCTGCTCAATAGGTTCTTCACGGCGGGTTTCATTCTCGCCCTCGGGCTGTACACGATTGCTTTGGCCGCCCTGGGCCTCTTCGTCGTTCAGTCGGTGTGATGACTCGTGCTCGGGCGGCCCGACTCTGGGCTGCCGGATTGGCGCTTCTGCTCGTCGGCTGCGCGCAGACTGAGGGAACCACCATCGGGGTGGTCACCGGAGTCGAGGGTTCGCTGACGGAAATAGTTTCCTTCACCGTGCTCTCCTCAGGTACCGAGATATCATTCGTCCCTATCGAAGGAAAAGAGTACGAATTCCCCCTGGCCCACCTCCGGGAACACCAGAGAACAGGTGAGCTCCTTGTGGTTGACTGGGAAATTCGAGACACGTTCAAGTACGCGATCTCCTTGACTGATGGTTGAGGAAGAAAGAAAACAATGACCACCTCGCAACCGTTCGGGCGCTTTTTCCTGCCCGGGCCTACGGAAGTACACCCTGACGTTCTTGCCGCACAGACCCGTCCCATGATCGGCCATCGCGGTCCTGACATCGTCGAGCTCATGCAGGACATCGAACCCGGTTTGCGTGAGCTGTTCCAAACCGAACGGCCCGTGGTGGTCTCGACTTCATCGGCGAGCGGCCTGATGGAAGCAGCAATCCGCAACGGTGTCATTTCCGGCAGCGTGTTGAGCCTTGTCAACGGGGCCTTTTCGGGTCGGTTTGCCAAGATCGCGGCCGGTTGCGGCCACGACGTAGATCGCTGGGATGTCGATTGGGGTTCGGCTCATTCCCCCGAAGAATTGGAGTCTCGACTCAACTCCCGGGCTTACGAGGCGGTGACAATTTCCCAATCGGAGACCTCCACCGGCGCACTTCAAGACCTGGAATCAGTCGCTTCGGTGGTTGGCCGGTTCCCGGAGACAATGTTGCTGGTCGATTCGGTGACCGGTATTGGCGGCGTGGAGACCCACACCGACACCTGGGGGCCAGATTTCATCCTCACTGGCTCACAGAAGGCAGTGGCGCTCCCTCCGGGTCTGGCATTCGGCGTCGCATCCGACGCACTTCTGGATAGATCCAAGTCGGTTCCCAACAAGGGCTGGTACTTCGATCTGGTCGACCTGGTCGACCAAGCACAACAACATCAATCTCCGGCAACACCGGCCGTGTCACTTCTCTACTCCTTGCAGGCCCAACTCCATCGGATGGCTTCCGAAGGGATGGAGGCTCGATGGCAACGCCACCTCGACATGCAGGCCCGCACAATTGAGTGGGTCGACAGCATGAAGAGTGACGGCATCGAGGTCGGAGTCTTCGCCGAGGATGGTCATCGTTCGCCAACCGTTACCTGTGTTTCGATGCCCGGTGGCGTCGGCGCACCAGCCCTCGTTGATCGGGTGTTCGATGCAGGATGGGTAATCGGGGGCGGCTACGGGAAGCTCGCTGAGTCCACGATTCGGATCGGACATATGGGTGACCACACAGTCGAAGAACTCGATGGTCTGCTCGACGTGATCGCAGGTGCGCTTCGGTGACATTTGTCGTTCTGGTTACCGACAAGGTGGCGGAATCGGGCCTCACCGCGTTGGTCCAAGATGACCGCTTTTCCGTTGTCTATGAGCATGATTCGAGTTCCGGTGCTTTCGAGGAATCATTGGGCACCGCCCACGCCCTTATCATCCGCAGCGCCACCACCGTCGATGCCGGCATGCTCGATGCCGGCCCCAATCTCCGGGTTGTTGGGCGGGCCGGCGTAGGCGTCGACAACGTAGACATCCCGGCCGCCACCACGCGCGGTGTAGCGGTGGTCAATGCGCCAGCGGGTAACACCATCGCTGCTGCCGAGATGACCATGGCCTTGATCCTGGCGACTATGCGACAGGTGGCGGCCGCCGATGCCTCGATCCGGGCAGGTCGTTGGGATCGCGCCCACTTCAAGGGGTCGGAGCTGCGCGGCCGCCGGCTCGGGCTGATCGGGGCGGGCCGAATCGGCGCCGAGGTGGCGATTCGGTGCCAGGCATTCGGGATGGAAAGTGTGATCTATGACCCGTACCTGTCCGCCGAGAGGGCAGCCGAGATTGGCAGTCGCCTCACAGACCTCGATGAGGTGGTCGAGACTTCCGACGTCATCTCCTGTCATGTTCCATTGAACGACGAGACCCGGGGCATGATCGATGCGAGCGCGATTTCACGAATGAAACCGGGGACGTTTGTGTTCAACGCTTCCCGGGGCGGGGTGGTCAATGAGGGCGACCTCGCCGATGCGCTTGTCTCCGGGCATCTCGGCGGCGCCGGTTTGGATGTCTACGCCGAAGAGCCGCTATCACCTTCGAGCCCGCTCCTGAATGCACCGAACCTAACACTGACCCCGCATCTCGGTGCCTCGACCCACGAGGCGCAAAACCATGTGGCCGTCGAGGTCGCAGAGTATGTAACCAGGGTTCTGGTTGATGATGATGTTTCGATGGCCTTGAATCGGGCGGATCTCTAGACCACGAATTGGTGGATGACGGCTTCGGCGTCTTCCTCGGAGTGGTCCCCGCCCACGTTGTTGAGGACCGCGAACACCAGGATCAAGACAATCGCGATTCCGGCCAGTGCCACCAGAAATTCACCCCGGCTGATCTTCATGTTTGGTTTCGAACCGGCGAGTGAGGCAAAGACAAGGATTCCGGAGGAGGCGATTACTGCGATGATTGCTGCCCCACCCGAAGTGAGGTGATTGGACCGAATCAACGCCCAGGCGATGGGGAGAACCAGAGCCAGGAGAATGATCAAGCCTGCAATGGGGATTCCGATAGCATTGCCGAGCCTTGCCTTGACGACATCAACCTCATCGCTATCGGCGTCGTCCACGGCCACCGGAACGCCAAAGAACTGCGTTGCGAGCGTCGTTATCCACCCCAAAAAGGCTCCGCCCACGAGCATGACTCCCAGCGTCACGAGGACGGGCAACTGGACCAACCCTTCCGACCCCTCGATCGGGGTGCCGAAACCGTTGGCCAACAGGGCGCCGGCGCCGAAGCCCAAGAGCAAGCCGACAGCTGCACCGATCCAGGCTGTTGAGGACTTGGAAGAGGACAGTGCCATGGCCGGATCTGTCCAACTCGCAGCGGCTCGGGCCAACGAGGCAACCATCGCCCCGAAAATCAGGCTGGCCAGGGCTATCCCGATCATCACTGAAGTTCCATTCGCCACCAGAACCGGGCGCAACGACTCTTCGCCGGTCACCGTGACATTCGGCGACCACCAAGCAGTTGCGGCTACGAAGGCGAAGAGCCCAAGGACGGCTCCAGTCCAAACTCCAACCCGGCCTGCGGTCTTGAGCCGATGAGAAAGATCAACGGGATCGAGGGGTTTCGTGGCTTCGATTACGGCTACCGCCGCCGCGACAGGTTGGGCGAACTCGGGCTGGATCGGAGTCGGCCCAGGAGCCTCTGGTGCGACTTCTGGCGGTGCGGCCTCCGGGGAAGGTGCGGGTTCGTCAGCGGAAGGAGCGGGGGCGGCGGCGACGGGTGCCCCGCCCGACCACGCGCTGAGAACGTCTTCCGGGGAAGTTCCGTTGGCGGCTGCGCGAGCAGCTGCGGAACGACTGATCAGGTCGGCCGGGGTCCCCAAAGCCTCAGCGACTGTGGTCAATAGATCACTCACGGGAGTCGACTTTAGCTATCTTCAAGACCGCTGCTCGTCGTTAGGGTCATCTGGTGCTTGCCGTCATAACCTATCCGCCGATTCCTATTTTCGAATTGGGCCCGTTGCAACTATCACTGCACGGCGTCTTCGCAGCACTTGGCTTCATTGCCGGCGCCTGGCTGACCACCAAGATGCTCGGCCAACGCGGTTTTGATACTGAAAAGTATCAATCCGCCCTCACCTGGGGGCTGATCGGTGCCCTACTCGGAGCCCGCTATTTCACATCGCCGGCGCAGCTCATGGGGGGATCGAGTCTCGCCGTGGCGTTGAACCCGATCTCCGGGAATTTTTCGATTATGGGTGGCTTCGCAGGTGGAATCATCGCCGGCGCAATACGAATGCGAATGGTGGGCCTGGCGGTATGGCCCACGCTCGACGTGGCCACATTCGGTCTGGCGGTGGGGACGATCGTCGGCCGGATTGGCGATCTGGCGATTGTTGAACACCTCGGCACCGCAACGACAGTGGCATGGGGCTACGGGATCAAGGCCGGGTACGACGTCGCTCCGCAACACGACAACCTCGAATGTGTCGCCGCGCAAGCAGGCCCCGATGGCTTCTGCGGGATCTACCACCACGTCGCCGCGTACGACATGCTCGGCGCGATCGTCCTCTTCGGCGTCCTTTACGTCATCTACACCCGGCTCCCTCTCCACTACGGCCAGATGTTCTTCATCTGGGTCTCCTGGTACGGATTTCAACGGTTCTTGCTCGACGCACTCCGGATCGACAACGGCGACGCCGTGATCAACGCCTTCACCTGGAATCAAGTGAGCGGTTTTACCGCCGGTGTTGTCGGTTTAGGCATGGTCTGGTGGATGGGCCGCACCAAGGACCTCGTCACACCCGAGAATGACCGTGTTTTGGCGGGAGTTGATGCTCCCGCGGGTGAGGGTTGAGTTCGTGGGTACCAGCCCAATCCGTCTCCGCCTCGTTCCTCGGCGGAGCCACCTGCCCCGAAGCGGGTAAGGAACAAGACCTTGAACTAGGCGTTTTTTTGGTCGCGCCAGGCGATCCAATCGGCGACCATGGCCATGTCGTAGTTGGTGGTGCCGTCGAATCCGAGGGTGAAGTAGGTTGCCCCGGCCTCATTGAGATCGTCGGCGGTCTCGACCCGTTTCGGGTTGGCCCCACACGATCGCACGATCTCGCCCGGGTCCCTCCCCAGCTGTTGGCACCATTCATCGAGGACGCCGTTTTTGTGGTTGATGGTCTCTGCATTTCCAAAGCCGTGCCAGATATCGGCGTACTCGGCTGTGTACCGGAGGGTCTTCTTTTCGCCTCCACCCCCGATCATGATGGGAATCTTCCGCGTTGGCGAAGGGTTCAGTTTCTCCCAGCGACTCTTGATCCGGGGAAGCGCCTGTTTTAGATCGGCAAGTCGATGTCCAGCCGTTCCGAATTCGTAGCCGAATTCGTCGTAGTCCTTCTCGAACCAACCGGCCCCGATCCCGAGAATGAGCCGACCGTTGGAGGCGTGGTCGACGGTGCGAGCCATGTCGGCGAGGAGTTCTGGATTCCGATATGAATTGCAGGTCACCAGCGCACCTATCTCGACGCGCTCGGTGATCTCGGCCCACGAGCCGAGCATTGTCCAGCATTCGAAATGCTTTCCGTCCGGGTCTCCGGATAGCGGATAGAAGTGGTCCCAGTTGTAGATGGCGTCGACGCCCATATCCTCGGCACGGACCACAGCCTGGCGGATGGTGTTGTAGTCAGCATGCTGGGGCTGCAGCTGGACGGCGATCTTGATTGTATGTTGCATGAGTCCTCGGGGGTTGTCTTAGATACAACCCTAAGGCCCCGATACCCCTATCCCGTACATGGTGTCAACTATCAACTCATCGACGACAGCGTTCAAGGCTTCCTTCTGATCGGCACCCGAAGCTATCGCGGATTCATATGTTTCAAGCTGCCGGTGAGCGCTCGTTCCCCGTTTGACGATCTCGCGGGCGTGTCTGATTTCCTCCCGGACATCGAATTCTACGGCATCCTGTGCGAGGACTTCGATGAACTCTTCCACCAATTCTCCGTAGGGGACCAGCGCCCCTTTGCCGAAGTCAACCAGAGACCCGTCGGTCCCATATCTCTGGGCCCGCCACATATTCTCCTCGATCATCATGCCCGAGTAGGTTCGCCACCGCTGGTTGTTGCGCCGGAGCCGGTAGAGAAAGCCCAACAGACATTGATACAGAGCCGCGACTGTGATGGCATCCTCCAACCGGGTGCAAACGTCGCTCACTCTCATTTCCAATGTGGGATAACGACTCGATGGGCGGATATCCCACCATATCTTGGTCCCGTCCTCGATAAGGCCTGCATCTACCAACACGCCGACAGTTCGTTGGAACTCCTCCCAGGAGTCGAACTCCTGGGGAATCCCGGTACGGGGAAGATTCTGAAAAATCACGAGCCGATAGGCCAACAGGCCGGTGGGCTGGCCAGCCCAGAACGGTGAAGAAGTGCTCAGGGTGAGGAGGTGGGGGAGCATGTATCGCACCTGATTCATCAGGTCGATACGGAGATGAGGATCTTCTATCCCCACGTGGACGTGCATTCCACAGATGACGAGTTGGCGGGCCACCTGCTGGTAGTCCTTGGCAAGGGTGTCGTAGCGGGGATCCTCGGTGGTCTCCTGTTCGGACCAGTTGGCGAAGGGGTGTGTGGACGAAGCGATGATCGCTCCGCCGTAATTCTCCACCACACCCGAGATCGCCCTGCGCATCTCGGCCAATTCACGACCGGCATCCTTGATCGACTTGCAAACGGTGGTGCCCACTTCGATCTGTGCTTTGAGAAACTCGTGAGTCACCTGTTTTCCGAGGATCTCGTGTAGCTCGTCCCACATCTCGTCAGGTGGGCTCTTGAGCAGATCGCGAGTTTCGCGATTCACCACGAGATATTCCTCTTCAATACCGACTGTGAAAGCTGGTCTCTCGATCACAGTCAGACATTAGGGTCTTTAGCGGACGGATGGAGCTCGGCTCCGGCATCGGATCGCTAGTCTCCGGCGATGCCATCGATAGGTTCCGATGGATTGCCAAGATGCATCTGGGGCATATCCACTCCCGATTATCAGGCCTACCACGACACTGAATGGGGGTTCCCGGTAGATGATGATCGGCTGCTATTCGAGAAAGTTTGTCTCGAAGGGTTTCAGAGTGGATTGTCGTGGCTGACCATCCTTCGCAAACGCGACGACTTCAGGCGAGTTTTTCATGACTTCGACTTCGAAAAGGTGGCGACGATGGCAGAACCCGACGTGGACAGGTTGCTCGGCGATTCCACGATCATCCGTCACCGGGGGAAGATCGAAGCCACTATCAACAATGCCAGCAAGTTGCTCGACGTGATCACTGAATTCGGGTCTTTTGCCGCCTATGTGTGGTCCTACGAGCCAGATACGTCCGACCCGTCGCGCTCGGTGTCAGCTGAGTCGATGGAGATGTCGAAAGACCTCAAGAGGCGCGGATTCAGGTTTGTCGGCCCGACTACCGCCTATGCCTTCATGCAAGCAATGGGACTGGTCAACGACCACGTCGTCGACTGTTTTGTGTTCCCGCTTGCCGACGAGGCTCGACGGGGTTTCGTCGTGCCTTCCCGCGCTTGATCCGAAGCGAGGCCGAAGATGGAGGCCGAGCCGTAGGGCAGCGAGGCCGAAGACGGAGGCCGAGCCGTAGGGCAGCGAGGCCGAAGATGGAGGCCGAGCCGTAGGGCAGCGAGGCCGAAGATGGAGGCTGAGCCGTATGGCATTTAGCTGGATTTAGCACCCGGGCATCTAGCGTTGCGTCCGTGACAACCGAAACTGCATCCGATGTGGCCGTGGCCGATGTTCCGACCACGTGGGTCAGGGATGGGTTCTCCGGGCTTCTCGCTGCGGCACTGGCACTCGGCGTCTCCGAGTTTGTGGCCGGTGCGGTGTCATCACTGCCCTCAATCGTGGAGAGCCTTGGTAGTTGGGTCATCGACGTGGTCCCTAAGCCGCTCAAGGACTTCGCCATTGAGACCTTCGGTACCAATGACAAGCTAGTCCTCGCGGTCAGCATCGTCGCTGTGACGCTGCTCCTCGGTTTCGTTGTCGGTGTCCTGGCCCGCAAGCGGTTCTGGGTCGCCATAGTGGTATTTCTCGGCTTCGCCGTTGTCGGTGCCCTCGCCGGCGCCCGCAACCCGGGAACATCGCTTGGTCTGGCGCTGATCCCGTCAGGGATAGCGGCTCTCGCTGGATTGGCTTCGCTGCAATGGCTGTACTCGCTGTCCGATCCAACCTCGCCTGGTGAGGCGTCCGGTTCGAGGAGGGCATTCCTCCTCGGTGCCGGTGCTGTTCTCGGGGCTGCAGCAATCTCAGCTGCCTTCGGCAGGAGTTTGCTCGAGCGCAGCAGAGTGGTCGCCGCAGGTCGGGCCGAGGTGGCGCTCCCGACAGCCGTGAGCCTTGCACCTCCGGTTCCCGCGGCCGCCGAATTGGGGGTTCCCGGACTCACTCCGGTGGTGGTTTCCAACCAGGACTTCTATCGGATCGATACGGCCTTCACGCTTCCCCGGATCAACCTCCCGGAGTGGCGACTCAAAGTGAGTGGACGGGTCGACAGGCCCTACCAGATCGATTTCGACGAGTTGTTGGAGATGGACATGGTGGAGCGATACGTCACCCTCTCCTGTGTGTCCAACCGGGTCGGGGGCGATTTGATCGGGAATGCCAGGTGGCTCGGGGTGCCTCTTATTGACATTCTGAACCGCGCCGGAGTCCGGGCGGATGCCGAACAATTGGTGGGTCGTTCCGTTGAATCCGACGGATTTACGGTGGGCTTTCCCGTTGAGGTGGCAATGGATGGTCGCGATGCCCTGGTTGCTGTGGGTATGAACGGTGAAGCGCTCCCGTTCGAGCATGGTTTCCCGGCTCGCCTCGTGGTGCCCGGGTTGTATGGCTATGTCTCGGCGACGAAGTGGCTCGCCGAGATCGAATTGACCGGGTGGGATGAGTTCGACGCCTACTGGGTACCTCGGGGATGGTCCAAAGAGGCCCCGATCAAGACGCAAAGTCGGATCGATACACCGGTGCGTGGTGTCGACATCACGTCTGAAGACCGGATGGTCGCGGGGGTGGCTTGGGCTCCGCACCGCGGGATATCCTTGGTGGAGGTCCAATTGGGCCAGGACGCCGAATGGACCGAAGCCGAACTGTCCGAACCCTTATCCGACGACAGCTGGGTCCAGTGGCAGGTCCCATGGACGCCCGAGCCGGGCCGTCAGATACTCACTGTCCGGGCCACCGACGGGAATGGCGACACCCAGACCGATGAGTTGGCCCCGCCGGCACCTAATGGAGCTACCGGCTATCACACCATCGGAGTCAATGTTTCGGCCGTGTAGGCAATCTGAACCGGGCTAATCAGCAAGGTCGCTCGCCGATATCGCCCAGGAAAGTCCGATGTCCGGGTGCCCGACGGCGAGTCGCAAAGCCCAGCCGGAGTCGGGACTGAGATCGTCGAACCAAAGCCACTCCATGTCCGTGGCCGCCTTTCCGATATCTTCGGCGGGCGCTGGCCAATCCAGGTCCGACAACGACGCAACCACCCACCATGCGAGGTATCGGCCCGCCGCCGCCCCCCGCCGATCGCCATAGGCGCCACCCGAGGAGCCAGTCCATCCCATAATCGCAAGGGCGCGGTCGGGATCGAGCCTGGCGATGGTGGCTTCCCGCAATCCCAACGCGGAGATGGCGTGGAGCGGGCTCTCCTCCACAGTTACTGTTTGACTTCTCCCGTTCGATTGGGTGACCCATGGTTCGACCAAATCGTTGAGCGCATGTTCTGATATCGGGTCGTCGGCGACGGTGAAAACATCGGGCAGAGTCACAGGTTCCGCGTCGGGTAATTTGGGTGAAGGTGTCTCGACCCGATCAGACTTGTATTGGGGCACTGAGTATTCAGGTTCCCAGTCTTGCAATTCAGGAAGGTCCACAACGTCGTCGACCGAGTCGTGGCGGATAATCCGCTCTGCAGCGAACGTCATCCGTTCGGGGCTGTGCGCGAGGAGAGGCGCCATCTCTGCCCATGTTTTACGACTTGCCGCGACTTCGGGCAACGGGCCGAGGGTGAATCTCCCTCGCCCTTCCTCGAGTACCGGGGCGGCCCATTCGGCAGGGGCTTCAAGTGCTAGCCGATAACGGATGTGCTCGTCGACTCCCCAGAGTTGTTTTCCCCGGGTGAGTGCCTCCTGGCACCGCTGACGGATGGCCACCAAATGATTCCAATCCTGGCTAGCGCAGTAACCATCGACGATTCGGAGCAGTTCATCGGTGTCGGATGCTTCGATGGCATCGACGGTTCGTTGGTTGATCACACCGGTTCCGGACCTGTCGCTACCCGGCGATCAGAGCGGGACCACTCCGAATATGACCCGATATAGATGTCTGGCATCGGGAGGCCGGCAGCAATCATTGCTAGTGCCGAATGACAGGCATTCACCCCCGAGCCACAGGAGAAGACCGGGTCATCCAGCCTTCCATAGACGCTGGCAAGGTGGCGACGTCCGGCGAATCGACCCTCAGCCATCGCTTCTGTTGTGGGCAGATTCAACGCCCCGGGGATATGGCCGGGCCTGGGATCGACGGGTTCGAACTCGCCGCGATAACGTTCCGCAGCCCTCACATCGACTAGCTGACGGCCCTCCAAATCGTCAATCGCCACCACACCGGAAAAAGCAATTGGTCCCGGATAACTCGCCGGCTCTGGCTCGACCGTTCCCGATTCGATGGGGAGGCTCGCCTCGATCCATCCCTGGATGCCGCCATCGAGAAGCCCGACCCGTGCGTGGCCAATTGAGCGAAGCATCCACCACATCCGGGCGGCCACGATCCCGGTGGCGTCGTCATAGACCACCACCTCGTCATCGCTTTCGATCCCCAGACGCCCCAGCGTCGCCAGAAATGTCGCCGGATCGGGCAGCGGGTGGCGCCCATCGCGCCCTGGCGGCCGGCTGAGATCTGTATCCAGGTCGACAAAGACCGCTCCGGGGACATGGCCCTCGAGATAAACCCGCCGTCCATAGTCGGGGTCGCCTAGCTTCCATCTCACGTCGAAAATCTTCGGCTGCCCCAGGTTCGTGGCGAGGAGTTCGGGCTCTACGAGAAGATTCGGCATGTCTGTTTTTTCAACTTTTGTCGGTCATTTAGAGTCTTGAGAACATTATGACCAGTTCAGAAGGCGACCGCCGTGCAGTCTCGGTGGGCACAACCCGTCTCCTCCTTTGGTGCGGCCTCTGGTTTGCCCTGTGTGCCGTGGTCTTTCTGATTGGGCGAGCCCACCTGCCACAGGATGTAGCGATTCATTGGAATGGCTCGGGGGTCGCCGATGGCTCGGCCCCGAAGTGGGCCATTTTGGTGGTCGCCGCTTTCGTCCTGGCAGTCGGGCTCTTGCTCAGCATGCAGTTTCGCATTGGGTCCGAGCCATCGATGGAGGCCTTCGCTATTGTGGGGATGCTGGGCGCCCTCGGGCTGACCGTAACCCTGCTCACCGTGATCGCCAACTGGGACGTAGCCGATTGGACGGAGGCCGCGTCGCTGTCAATCTGGGCGATCGTCGGGCTTTTCGCCATCCCCCTGCTCGGTCTGTTGGCGGGAATTGTGATTGGACGTGAGTTGTATCCGGTCAAAGACCTTCCAGCGCCTGCGGAGGGGGACCGGGTGGCGACCGAACTGGCACACGGTGAAAGAGTGAGCTGGGTCGGGCGAGCGCGAGTGCGGTGGATGGCCCTCGTATCCCTCGGCATTGGCTTTCTCCTCCTATTCATTTTCCCGGCCCTCCCCTTGTGGGCTTTTCTTGCCATCGTCGGGCTCGGTCTCGTAATGAGCCAGGTCGAGGCCAATGTGACCAACGATGGGTTACGGGTGCGGCTCGGAGGAATACCGGTCCGCAGGATCGGGGTCGATGAAATGTCATCTGCCCGCTCGATTGATCTCGAACCCACAGAGTGGGGCGGGTGGGGGTGGAGGGTTGCTTCCGGGACTTCGGCCATTGTGCTTCGCCGCGGTGAGGCACTCGAGGTTACGTTCAAGAATGGCCGGCGGTTCGCCATGACTGTCGATGACTCGTCAACCGGTGCCGCTCTGCTCAACGGGTTGATCGACTTGGGCTTCTAAACGTCTGGGATTATTCCTCCTCGGAGCGCCCGGGTTTGTGGGAAAACTCGGAGCCGAGATCGGAAAGGGTGGAACCGACGGCAATTGCAAAAGAACTTGCGGCGTTTTTCAACTGCTGGCGTGTCTCCGGGTCGCGTAATGCGTCAGAGACAGACCCCGCCACCTGGTCCCAGGCACCGATAAGGGTGGCGAACGCCGACCGGATCTCTTCCTCCCCGGGGCCACCGTCGTCTGCAACTTTTCGGTATGTCGATTTGAGGCGGTCGCCGAGCGCCCCAAAGTTGGCTGATACCGAATCCCAGGGGTCGTCCGGCGGATCTGTCGTAGGATCTGTGTCGTGAATATCCACCTGCTTGATGCTACCTATGAATTGTTCCGTGCCCACTTCGGTCGTAAGGACACTCTCCTGTCTTCCGACGGCCGCGACATCCGGGCGACAATCGGAATCATCGACTCGACCTTGGGTCTGCTCCGGGAGCCCGGCGTCACCCACCTCGCCGCCAGTTTCGACACGGTCATCGAATCGTTCCGCAACGAGATGTTTCCCGGTTACAAATCTTCAGCGGGAATGGACGAGGTTTTGCTCTCGCAGTTCCCGCTCGCCGAGGACGCTCTCGAGGCAATCGGTGTCGTGGTATGGCGGAACATCGAGTTCGAGGCGGACGACGCCCTCGCGGCCGCCGCCGTGAAGTGGGTGGACGACGTTGACCAGGTGGTGATTTGTTCGCCTGACAAGGATCTCTGTCAGGCCGTGATCGGCGACAAGATCGTTACATATAACCGGAGAGAGCAGAAGATGCTCAACGAGGCCGCTGTAGTTGAGAAATTCGGAATCCACCCCGAGTCGATACCCGACTATCTGGCGCTGGTGGGCGACACCGCCGATGCTGTACCCGGCCTGCCCGGCTGGGGGGCCAAGTCGAGTTCCACGGTTCTGGCAAAATACCCGCGGCTCGAGCTGATCCCGCCGCGGCCCGCCGACTGGGGGCTCGAGGTGAGAAGCGCCGACAAACTGGCCGAGACGTTGCGAGACCGCTTCGATGACGCTCTGCTCTACCGGGAACTAACCACACTCCGACTGGACGTACCGATCGCCGAAAAGCTCAGCGACCTGGAGTGGCAGGGAGTTCCAAGAGAGAAGTTCGAGACATTCCTCGCCCCACTCGGCGTGGACCCGACATCGATACGGGTAGAGCGTTGGAGGGATGCCGGTTAGTCGTCGCCATCTTCCGGTTCCCAGATTACATCGAAGCGGTCGTGGCAGTCGGAGCACCGGTAGGCGAGCGGTGTGCCGTCCTCGACCTCACCATCAACCGCGAGAAAGCTGATCAAATGTGCGACGCCACCACACTCGATGCACGTGTACTCCGTCGGTGGATTTCTCACGTCGCTGCAGAAGGAGCCGTTGGTTCAGATTTGCGGGCCCGGGAAAGGATCATCGCTCCCAGTACACCCGAGACGAACGATCCGACAAAAATTCCGACCTTGGCCAGTTCTATCTGGTGCGGGTCTGCAAACGCGAGGCCGGCCACAAACAACGAAACCGTGAACCCGATGCCGGCAACCGCCGAGAGGCCGATGATGTGATTCCAACCCGTTCCCTTGGGAAGGGTGCCCATCCCGGACCGAACCGCAATGAATGTGAAGAGGGAGATCCCGACGATCTTCCCAACAATGAGGCCCATCGCGACCCCGAGGGCGATTGCCGACGTGGCGGTCTCGCCGAACGAGGTATTGCGGAAATCGACCCCGGCATTGGCCAAAGCGAACAGGGGAACGATGAAGTATGAACTCCAGCCCACAAGGTTTTCCTCCAGCCGGCTTAGCGGCGAGATCGACTCTTGGGCGGTGGCGATCATTGATACCACCTCATGTTCAGCCCGTTCCTGGGCAGAAGGAGAATCGGGCTCAACAGGAAACTGGTCGAGGATGGCCCGGGCCCGGGTATCAAATTCGCGAGGTTTGAAATAGGGATGGGCCGGGGTGAGGAATCCTAGAGCCACCCCCGCCAATGTGGCGTGGACCCCTGATTCCAGGGTGAAGAACCAGATCAGCAAGGCCAGGGGGATGTAGAAGATGAGTGCTCGAATCCGGGCACGTTGCGCCAGCCACACTCCTGCCAGGCCGGCCACGGCGAGTGCGAAGTAGCCGATGTGGAGCTCATTTGTATAGAAGATCGCGATGACGGAGATGGCTCCGATGTCATCGGCAATGGCCAGGGCCAGCAAAAAGAGCTTGGCTCCAGGGGGGACCCGGCTCCCCAGTAGGGCGACGACGCCGACGGCGAATGCGATATCCGTCGCCATAGGAATTCCCCAACCGTGAGCGGCATCGGTACCCGCGTTGAAAGCAAAGTAGATGAGGGCGGGCACGATCATGCCCCCAAGCGCGGCCATCACCGGAAGGGCTGCGGCCTTCCTGTCCCTCAAATCTCCGAGGACCAGTTCTCTCTTGATCTCCAACCCGACCACGAAAAAGAAGATGGCCATCAGTCCGTCGTTGATGAGGTGGAGCACCGACTCGTCGAAGTGGAAGCTCCCCATCTCAATGGTTAGATGTGTTTCCAATATTGCGAAGTAGGTCTCGGAGTAGGGTGAGTTGGCCCACACGATGGCCGCGATGGCTGCAATGAGGAGAACAATTCCCGATGAAGCCTCGACCCGGGTGAACCTGATGAAGGGTCGGGCAAAAGTCTTGGGTATGAAGCGATCGGACGTCGCCCAGGTTTCGTAGCTTGGCTCCATCAGCTCAGCCGATGGCCTTTCCGTCCGATTTCAGGTTGACGCATGCCTCAACGACGCGGGCCGCCATCCCCGTCTCTGCCTTCTTGAGATAAACCCGCGGGTCGTAGGTTTTCTTGTCGCCGACGTCTCCGTCGACTTTGAGCACCCCGGCGTAGTTCGAGTACATGTGATCGGCAATTGGGCGGGTATAGGCGTACTGGCAGTCGGTATCGATGTTCATCTTGACCACGCCATAGTCCAGTGTCTCGTGGATCTCCTCAAGTGTCGATCCGCTTCCTCCATGAAAGACCAGGTAGTGGCGGGCGGCCTCACCAAACCGTTCCGCCACCGCGACTTGCCCATCACGGAGAATCTTGGGATCGAGGCTCACCGACCCCGGCTTGTAGACGCCGTGGACGTTCCCGAATACTGCTGCGAGAAGATATTGGCCACGGTCAAAGGTGCCGAGCACTTCGGAGACGCGGACCATGTCTGCCGGAGAGGTGTAGAGCTTCGACCGGTCGACGGTGGTGTTGTCGGAAGCATCCTCGACACCGCCGACGATGCCGATCTCCATCTCGAGGATGATCTTCAACTCAGCGCACTTCTCGAGAAGTTCGGAGGCGAGAGCCAGGTTGTCCTCCATGGGGAGCTCGGAAGCGTCGAGCATATGGCTCTGGAATATTGGGCCCCCCCGGGTTTCGAATCCGGCGCGGCTCATCTCGATTAGCGGTCGAATAAAGGCGTCGACCCGATCCGGGGGACAATGGTCGGTGTGGAGGGCGAAATTAACTGGATATTGGGGGGCGACCCCATAACCGAACTCGGCAAGGGCGGCGGCTCCGACCACCATCGACTTATTGGATTGGCCCGAGGCGAATTCAGCGCCGCCGTAGGAAATTTGGATGATTCCATCAGATCCGGCCTCGGCGAAGCCTTCCATTGCGGCGAGCATCGTGCTCGAGGAAGTGACGTTGATCGCGGGGAGGGCGTAATTCCCGAAGCGGGCGCCGTCAAGCATTTGTTGGTATTGGTCAGGCGACGCGATTGGCACAGCGAAATGATAAGGCCTTGCGGCGAGGAACCGAATGTCAACCCCGGTGATACCTTTTCCGACTGGCTGTCGGACGCACTCCCCGATACTTTTTGATTGATGGCAACGTCGTTGGAGCCGGCAATGACCCGAAAGCCGAGGAGTCTCGCCCTGCGCGGGGTCTACCTCGTGTTGGGTTTGATCTGTCTCGCCTTTGCCGCGATCAGTTTTCTCCCCGGTGTGCCGACATTCGACTTCGTAATACTTGCAGCCTTCTTTTTTGCCCGCTCCTCAGACACTCTCCACAACTGGCTGGTGAACCACAAACACTTCGGCAAGATGGTCACCGCTTACTCCGGCGGGCTGACAATGAAAATGAAATGGTCGGCGGCAGTAGCTATCACCTTGTCACTTGGTGCTTCGGTGTTCTTTTTCATCGAGGGTCGGATTCTCCGAACGGTTCTGGCCCTGGTCTGGATCTATGCGATCTGGTTCGTATTCTCCCGCCCCACCAAGCCTGCATTTCTCCCCCCGGAGGCCGAGCGGCGCCCGAGTTAGTCTTTCCGGATGCGTCTCGTTATCGCCCGGTGCACAGTCGACTACTCCGGACGATTGACGGCACATCTTCCTGAGGCAATCCGGCTCATCATGGTCAAGGCCGATGGGACCCTTGCCATCCATTCCGATGGCAACGCCTCCAAACCGCTGAACTGGATGGTGGCTCCCAACACACTCACGACCGACGACGACCGGTGGGTGGTCGCCAACAAGAAGGGTGAAGAGCTCGTGATCTCGATCTCCGAGGTGTTCGAGGACGTCACCCACGAGTTAGGTGAGGACCCCGGCCTGGTCAAGGATGGTGTCGAGGAGCATCTTCAATTTCTCCTGGCCGGCAAACCATGGGTGTTGGAGAATGGTCTGAGCCTGATCCGCCGCGAGTACCCCACCGACATCGGTCCGGTCGACCTGTTGTGTGCGTCTGCGGAAGGAGAAACCGTCGCGGTGGAGATAAAGCGCCGGGGTGACATCGACGGCGTCGAACAACTCGCCAGGTACCTCGAGCGTCTCAATCTCGATTCCCGCCTCATGCCTGTACGTGGAATATTTGCAGCGCAGCAGATCGCACCTCAGGCCCGGGTTCTGGCTGAAGCCCGCGGAATCCATGCGGTGGAGGTCGATTACGACGGCCTTCGTGATATCGAGGACACCGAGATGCGACTGTTCGACTTGCGCTGATGTTTTCGATCGTCATCTATCACCCCGAGATCCCGCCAAATACCGGGAACGCGATGCGTCTGGCCGCGGTTACCGGTTGTCGGCTACATCTGATCGAGCCTCTTGGTTTCGATATGGACGACGCCAAGCTGAAACGGGCCGGAATGGACTATCGGGACAAAGCAACAGTGTCGGTCCACTCCGACGTCGAATCCTGGCGACAGGCTGCCCACCCGCAACGGGTCTTTGCCTTTACGGTCAGTGGTGACTCCCTCTATACCGACGTGAAATTTCAAGCCGGTGACAGTCTCCTATTTGGGCCCGAGTCCGTCGGTCTGCCCGAAGAAGTCTCGGCTCAACCGTGGGTCACCGAACGGGTCCGAATCCCGATGGTGCCCGATGTCAGATCGATCAACCTCTCCAACTCAATCGCAATCGCGGTTTACGAGGCCTGGCGACAGGCTAATTTCAAGGGGGGGCGACCCCTTCGGAGTGGCAGTTAACCGAGGTCCGCCAGCATCGAGAAGGCGATTGCTTCGGCGAGGGTCGCTTTTTCGACATCGGCGATGTCCTGGCTCTCATTGGGTGCGTGGATCGCCGACAATGGGTCGCCGCAGCCGATAACCAGGATGGGGGCTTGGGGGAACATCTCGGAGAAGGTGGCGATGAATGGAATAGAACCACCGGCTCCCATATGGACCGGGTCGGTCCCGTAGGCCTCTTTGAATGCTTCGCTCCACGCGGCGACTGTTGGGTTGTCGGTATCCAGGGTTGAAGCTTCGCCAGATTCTTCTTGAAGGAAGTCGACCTTGGTACCCCAGGGTGCGTTTTCCGTCAGATGTTCTTTGAGCTTCTGCAGTGCGGTCACCGAATTCTCACCGGGGGCGATTCGCATGCTTACCTTGGCACGGGCCACGGGGACCAGTTGGTTGATCGCTTCGCTGACCGGTGGCGCGTCGAGGGCGAGTATTGCGATGGCAGGCCGTGTCCAAAGGCGCGAGGGAATTGACCCGTTCCCTATCTCTTCTACTCCTTCAACGACCCCCGCCAGGTGCCGGGCCAGTTCGGCGGGCACATCGAGTCCCTCGACTTCCTCGCTGACCATGCCTGGAATCGCCACGTTGCCCTGCTCGTCGTGCAGCGTCGACAAAAGCTTGACCATTGCTGTCAGGGCATCCGGATAGACGCCGCCCATCTGGCCGGAATGGACTGCAGAGTTGAGGGTACGAAGCTCGATGGAGACTGCGGCGAGGCCGCGCAACGAGGTGAGGAACGCCGGTACCCCGACCGCCCAGTTTCCCCCGTCGCCGATCACGATCACATCAGGATGGAGCAGATCGGAATAGGTGTTGAGTATTTCTTCCAACGATTCCGAACCCGCTTCCTCTTCACCCTCGAAGAAGATCTGGACACCAACAGGCAGATCGTCGCCGTGGGCCGCGACCGCACCGAGATGCATGACGACACCGGCCTTGTCATCGGATACGCCTCGTCCGTAGAGGCGGCCGTCCTTCTCGAACGGTTCAAATGGCCCGGTTTCCCATTCGTGGGCGGGGCCTGGAGGTTGCACGTCGTAGTGGGCATAGAGAAGGATCGTCGGTGCCCCTTCCGGAGCGGGTTTCTCGGCGAATACCGCAGGATTGCCACCCTCAACTTCTAAAAGCTGGGCGTTGGAGTACTCGGCCTCATTGAGAAGGTCGACGATGTGCTGTCCCGCCCGTTTGACGTCTGACCGGTCGAAACCGGGGGCGCTTATCGAGGGAATTCGGACCAGTTCTTCCAGCATGGATCGGAGGCGGGGCATGTCGGCAGATACTGCTTGTTTGAGGTTTTCGTAGGCCATTGGATCAGCCTAACGGGTGCGCCGGCTCGGAAATCTCTCGAGATGCGCCATGATGAGGCTTGTGAAATTCATGCTGTTCCAGATTCCGGTCCAGGTGAGAGCGTCATTCCTTTTGATCGCCGCCCTTCTCGGTTTGCAGGCCAATCGCATCGACCTCGTACTCATTTGGGTTGGTGTGATCTTCGTCTCCATTCTGATCCACGAATTAGGGCACGCGCTCACCGCCCGCCAATTTGGGTCGGAAGTAGCAATTGAGCTCAACGGGATCGGAGGCTTGACCTCTTGGACCATGCCGGAGGTTGAAATCGGGCCAGGACGGCGTGCACTGATTGCCGCGGCCGGCTCCGCCGTGGGCCTGGCGTTTGGTCTCGTGGTGTGGCTGGTCTCCTCCCAATTCACTCCATTTACCCCCCTTGTCGCTTTCGGGTTGCGAAACCTGATCCTGGTCAATGTGTTTTGGGGGCTGCTCAACTGGCTCCCCATTCGCCCCCTCGATGGAGGCCACCTATTCACTTCTCTACTGGAGAAGATCGCACCGAAGAATGGCGAGAAAATTGCCAATGTCACCTTCCTGATCACAGCTGCGCTTGCTCTGGCGGCTGCGATTCGCTTCCAACTGATATTCGTCGCGCTGATCTCGGGTTGGCTGCTTTGGGGCGAGCTGACCCGGGGCCGCGAGCGGGGTCCGGCGACAGCCCTGCCCCGGCTTGACTTCAACGCGCCCCGATCGGATGGCGACTTGGGACCGACCGAGCCACCAGCCCCTGACCTAATCGAGGACCCGACGCCCGAATCCGACAACTAGCGTCTCTCTGATGGATTTTTCATACACCGACCGGGTTGTCGAGTTGCAGGGCCAGCTTCGCGATTTCATGGACGCGGAGGTTTTTCCTGCCGAGATCGTTTACCGGCGGCAGATGGAGGAGTCGGGTGACCCCCATTTCCACCCTCCGGTTATCGAAGTACTAAAGAAGGTGGCACGCTCCCGCGGTTTGTGGAATCTCTTCCTTCCCGATGAGGAGTGGGGAGCTGGCCTCTCCGTTTTGGAGTATGCCCCGCTCGCAGAAATCACCGGATGGAGTCCTTCGATAGCGCCCGAAGCGATCAATTGCGCCGCCCCGGACACCGGCAACATGGAAATCCTTCAAATGTTCGGTACCCCTGAACAGAAAGAGCAATGGCTCGCCCCTCTCCTCGATGGGGAGATCCGGTCGTGCTTTTCGATGACCGAGCCAGCAGTGGCCAGCTCAGATGCCACCAACATCCAGACCGAGATGCGCCGCGAAGGAGATGAGTACGTCATCAACGGTCGGAAATGGTTCTCATCCGGGGCGGCGTCAGCTCGGTGCAAAGTATCGATAGTCATGGGCGTCACCAACCCCGAAGGCGAGCCCTACCGGCGCCAGTCGATGGTCCTGGTCCCAATGGATAATCCCGGCGTCTCCATCGTTCGGGAACCAACGGTGTTCGGTTATCAGGATCGAGGAGGCCATCCCGAGGTCGATTTCACCGATGCCCGTGTTCCTGTGTCCAACCTCCTCGGTGAGGATGGAGGGGGCTTTGCCATTGCCCAAGCGCGGTTGGGGCCTGGGAGGATCCACCACTGTATGAGGGCGATCGGTGCCGCGGAGCGATGTCTCGATCTGATGGTGAGTCGGTCGAAAGAGAGGATCACGTTTGGCAAGCCTCTGGCGGACCAGGGTGTCATTCAGGAGTGGATCGCCAACGCCCGGATTCGGATCGAACAAACCCGTCTTCTCGTGCTCAAGACTGCCTGGATGATCGACATGATGGGCGCCAAGGCTGCACGCACCGAGATTGCCGCCATCAAGGTCGCCGCGCCGGAACTTCTCGTCTACGTCGCCGACCGGGCGATGCAGCTCTTTGGGGCTGCCGGGTTCACGGAAGACTTTCCACTGGCTCAGCTGTACTCAATGGGGCGCTGGCTCCAGATCGCCGACGGCCCTGACGAGGTCCACCGCCGTTCGGTAGCTCGCGCCGAGCTGCGATAATTGCAATTTCTCCCCCTCCATCACGGGGAGCACTGCCGAGGCGGGGACGGCGCGGCTAACGGCAACTTGTTTGGGTCATCCAATAATCGGGAACGAAACGAATTGATGTTGCGTTTATGTGTATCACCTCATGATTGGTGTTGAAATGATTCAATTGGTACCCGAACCCTGGCGGGAGTCTGCCGCCTGTATTGCTGTGACCGACGAGGTTTCTTTCTTTCCGGACCCCACCGATCTGGTCGGGATCTCCCGCGCCAAGGCGGTTTGCGCCACCTGCCCGGTAGCGGCCGAATGTCTTACATGGGCGATTGAGACCAACCAGAACGAGGGTATCTGGGGCGGCCACACCCCTAAGGAAAGAAGGGCCGTTCGGAAACGTTGGCTGGAGGAGATCCGTAAAGCCTCCTAAGGGCTATTCGACCTCGGGATCGATCCCGATGTTGATCAGCGCGTCCCCCTGATTGACCTGGGGATTGAGCGACCTCCCGATAACCCATCCGTTTGCCGTCGCCCGCACCGAAGTTGGTCGATATCCGAATGCGTCTGATATCTCGGCGATGATGTCGCCCTCTTCCACCCGTTGCGACAGCTTGGGAAATACTTCGACGATCCCACCGCGGCGGGCACGGACCCAGCGTGTTTTCCGGATGACACGTGTCACCTTGCCTCGAGGCAGACGGGCATCGATCATCCCCAGCGCCCGGAGAGACCTGAGGATCCCATTGACCCCGACGTGTAGCGCATCGTCATCGAATCGATGGGCCTGCCCGGCTTCGAGTAGGAGAACCTTGATCCCTCGACTGGTTGCTGCTTCACGCAGCGATCCGTCACGGAGGCGGGCATGGATCGTGAACGGGGCGCCGAATGCTCGGGCCAGGGCGAGAGTCTCGGCGTCGTCGGTGTCCGTCCTGATTTGGGGAACATTGGTGCGGTGGCCGGTCGCGGTATGACAGTCGATGCCGGCTGCGCATTTGTCGACGATCTGGGTCATAAACAGATGGGCTAAGCGGGCACCAGAAGATCCTCGCACCGAGCCCGGGAAGGAGCGGTTGAGGTCACGTCGGTTCGGCATGTACCTCGACTCGTGGATGAAACCCAGTGGGTTGACGATCGGCACGGCGATCACCGCCCCGCGGAGGCTTTTGGCGTCGAGTTGTTTCATCACACGCCGCACGATCTCAACACCGTTTACCTCGTCGCCGTGGATCCCACCTGAAATCCAAACGTTGGGCCCTGGGCTCCTCCCGTTTATGACCGCGACAGGCAGCGATGCCGTAGAACCCGTGGAAAGGGTCGCGAAAGGGAGTTCAATCCTGATCTTTCGGCCGGGCGGAACCACGGTTTCCCCAACCCGGATCGGTTCATTCCTGGCCTCAAGCATCCGAGCGTCGGGATCCCCTCAACTCGGCATTCCCCTCGATGTACTCGATGATCTCTCCCGCGACGTCCCGCTGACTCGCCCCCTCGATCCCTTCCAATCCGGGTGATGAGTTGACCTCGAGGACCATTGGCCCTTCTTCCGATTGGATCATGTCGACACCGGCGATATCGAGATTCATCGTCTTGGCCGCTCGAATCGCGGTGGCGCGTTCTTTGGACGTCAATTTCACGACTTCGGCAGACCCTCCCTGATGGAGGTTGGATCGAAATTCTCCGGGCGCCCCTTGTCGCTTCATGGCGGCAACCACCTTGCCGTCGACCACAAACGCCCTGATGTCAGCACCACCGGCTTCCTTGATGTACTGCTGTATCAGAATGTTCGCATCGAGCTGGCGGAAGGCTCCGATCACCGACTCGGCGGCTTTCTTGGTTTCGGCGAGCACAACTCCCAGGCCCTGGGTTCCTTCGAGCAGTTTGACCACGACAGGAGCGCCACCAACCACATCGAGGACCCCTTGGACATCCTGGGTGGAATGGGCAAACGAGGTTGTGGGCAATCCGACCCCGGCCCTGGAAAGCAGTTGCATCGACCAGAGTTTGTCGCGTGACCGGCTGATCCCTTGAGAACTTACTGCAGTGAAGACCTCCGCCATTTCGAATTGTCGGACTACTGCGGTGCCGTAGAAGGTATAGGTTGCGCCAATCCGAGGGATTACGGCATCGGGTCGTACCTCCTCGCCGCGAAAGAGCACTTTGGGGCGACGCGCCGTTATGTCCATATAGCAACGCAGGTAGTCGACTACGGCAACTTCATGGCCGCGTTCAATCGCGGCCTCTTTCAGTCGACGGGTCGAGTAGAGCTGGCTGTTCCGGGAAAGGATTGCGATCTTCATTTACTGTTCTTCATCTCCGGTTTGCCTCCGATGTAACTCCGCCCGGGGTTGACCAGGAATCGTCCACGCATCGTTCTTCTTCCAATCAGCATACGGAAGCTCATTTCATCTCGTTCCGTGAGATTGATCAGCGCCCGTATGATGACACCGTTCAACACCACAGGTGTTGAGATCACCGGCCGCAGCTCACTCCGGCCACCGGGATTCCGCACCTTGCGGTCCATGACCAACTCGGCCTCACATTGCAGGGCACCGCGCTTGATGCGCTTCCGGGGGTGGAGCTCGAAACGGATGTACTCGATTCCATCTCGTTCAAACCTCTCCTGGTTGAATGCGTGCAGTGAGGAGCTGTCGGCGCCGGTGTCCACTTTCGCTTGAATCGATACTCCGCCCAATTCGGGTAGGGCAACCCACTCCCGCCACCCAATTTCTGTTGGAGTTCGCTTCGCCATTCGGCGGCACTTTAGATGCCCTGGCTCCTTCTATCATTTTGAACCCATCATTAGAAAAGGTCCGCGGTGCGGTAGGTTGAAGGGCACATGAGTCAACCCCGTCACGTGAAGCGACAACTCCCCGCCTGGCTGTGGGGCCTCCTTATCGCCATTGTGATCTTTGCGATGGTGATATTCGTGGCCCGAACTCTTGGCTTTGGTGACGATCCAGCGATAGGGGCCATTGGCTCACTAGTCGGCGGTTAGTAGTGATCGAGGTCGATCGTCCCGCGCAGCGTCGCGCGTTGATTGTGATTGCGGGAAGCCAACTACTCGCTCTGTCGCTTTGGTTCAGCGCCACTGCCGTGTCCGATCAGTTGGTCGACGACTGGAATCTAAGTGCATCGGGCCGGGCGGGCCTGACGCTCGCGGTTCAGATCGGTTTCGTTTTCGGAGCCCTCGCGTTGGCTGTGCTCAACGTTGCAGACGTAATCCCGAGCAGGAGGCTTTTTCTGATAAGCGCGATTGTCGGTGCCCTGCTCAACCTGGGGCTTCTCATGGTGACGGCCGGGTCCGCGTGGCTTGCGTTCGCTCTTCGATTCGGCACCGGAGCGGCTCTCGCCGGGGTTTATCCGTCAGGGCTCAAGGTGATGTCCGGATGGTTCAAGAAGGGCCGCGGCTTTGCCCTCGGCCTCCTGGTGGCGGCAGTGACCGTCGGTTCGGCATCGCCGCACCTGATCGCCGGCCTCGGCTTCGATTGGCGAGTGGTGATATGGACATCCTCGGTTCTCGCGGTCATTGCCGGTTTGATGATGGGTCGAATGTCCGATGGCCCTTACGAGGTGCCCGTGCAACGATTCCGATGGGCGCAGACCGCCGTGGTGGTTCGCAATCGAGGAGTACGGCTCAGTACTTACGGATATCTCGGGCACATGTGGGAGCTCTACGGGATGTGGACCTGGATGGCCGCTTTCCTGGTCGCGTCATCGGAGGCAGCCGGTCGGAGTTATGGCCCTGTTCCAATTTTGACCTTCGCCGTCATTGCCTCGGGTGGGCTTTCGGCAGCGTGGGCAGGCTCTGTCGCCGACCGGTTGGGGCGAACCAGCGTCGCCGGCGCCGCCTTGGCCATTTCAGGGACTTGCGCCCTCCTCACCCCGGTCGTTTTTGGCGGTTCGCCGTGGCTGGTCCTCCCTGTCTTGATCGTGTGGGGTCTCACAGTTGTCGCCGACAGTGCCCAGTTCTCCGCACTGGTCACCGAGACGGCTGAAGACGAGATCCGGGGTACGGCGCTGACCCTGCAGACAGCCGTTGGATTCCTGCTCACTTTGGTGACGATCAGAGCCGTTCCCCTCATCGCCGAGTCGCTCACGTGGCGATGGGCCTTCCCGATTCTCGCGCTGGGCCCGGTCTTCGGTGTGGTGGCCATGCGCCGCCTGGGACGACGCCCTGAGTTGATCCGCAGCTGAATTTACTCGGGGATCTCGTTGCCGTTGCAGTCGATTCCGTCTTCGGGCCGGTACAGCGCAAAGAAGGTGTCGATCTTGGACTGGCCGTCGGAGTAGACCCTTTCGCGGTCCGTTTCCACATAGATGCACTGGTTTCGGTTCGACGAGCGGGAGGCCACCTGGGCCACTTCGATGTTTTTGGTGGAGTACATGCTGACAGTTATGGAAGTGTCGTTGTAGGAAGTCCATATCAATACCGGGTAGTCAGTCGTGTTCTTGATCTTGAGGTCGGGCGCCGGGGTCGAAATCGTCGCCTCCCGGCCAAAGGGGTATCGGGAGAAGTAGAGAGAATGGGCCTGGTATTCGGGCATGTCGAGGCCGGCGAAGTACGCGGCGTTAAAGATGGTTGTGGCGAATTGAGACACCCCACCCCCGATCTCAGGGGTCAATCTGCCTTTGCGAATCGCCCCCGCCGGAAGGAACCCCCGTTCCAGGGTGCGGGGCCCGACGTGCGCGTTGAGGGACAAGGTTTTCCCGGGGACCAGGTAGTAGCCGCGGACGATGTCGGCCATTCGCTGGATGTTCTTGACCCGGTTTTCACAACAAGAATGCGGGGTCGTAAATGACGACACGCGGGATGTGATCAAACTTCCGTCGTACCACGCAGTGAGGACCGGGTCCGTCTCGGGCCGGGCTCGGACGGTGAAGGGGCCTTTCCCCCCTCCGAGGAGCGCTTCGGCAAGGGTCGCCCCGGTGTCGGGGGCGCAGCAAATTTCGCCGGGGTGCCCGGGGACGGCGACTTCGACTGCTCCGCCATTGACACGGAAAGTGGGGGTCTGGGCACTGCCGACCGGTCCCGGGAAGAGGGTCTCGATGGCGCTCTGGAGTCCGTCGACGTCGAATTCGGCCACCAGCTCTTCGTCCGAGACTTCGGCGACGATCAGTCGGCGAAGCTGGGCAGATGTCAACTCTCCGGTGATGCCGTTGACAACGATTGCCGCGCCATCGCGGGTCGCCTCGTTCATCCGATCAGCCGTCAGCGATGCCTGCTCATCGGATACCTTCGGCGGTATCGCGATCGATTCCGAGGTGATTCGGGTCTCATCGCGGTCTGGTTCGATCTCAGAAATCTTGGTCACCAGATCGTCAACATCGGCTGTCAGACCGTCAGTGCCGACGGTCGCGACGAGGACGCCATCCCCGGTCATCTCGAGGTCCGGTTCCACCGGGCTGGAAAACTTCAACGCCGGCGAACTGGCCAGGACTCGTGTCGCTTTCCCGGCGTCGAATGTAATCGGGTCATCTATCTCGATCGGCGAGAAGGGCGTCCCCACCCATGAGGCAAACTGTTGAAAAGCACCGCCCTCATGGCGGGCCTCAAAGATGTTGTTCTCGGCGATATCGGACCTGAAGCCAAAGCCCAACTGCTCCAGTTGGAATGACACTTCCCCGGTCGGGGTATCGATGGTGACGACGTTGGAGAGCAGGTCAGATTCACGACGCTGCACCGCGGTCTTGACCGAGTCGGCGTCGGCGCCATCGAGATGTTCTCCAGCGAACGTGATATTTCCCGCTACGGAGGAATTGGCCGAAGCAAGGTGGTCGTACCACGCGTACCCGGAGGCGGCTATCGCAGCGAGAACCACGATGCCGATGACAAGCAACGGTATGCGGGAGGAGTGGGGGGAGGCCAAATCTGGTGACATGGTATTGGATTTCGAGCCATTTGCTGGTGCACGCTTTGGCAACACAATGACGGTTCCTTATGGAGAGAGTTCAACAACAAGCGGATCAACAACACATGGCTTGGTTGGCGCGCTCTTTTGGACGTCCCGACTATGTGCCGCTCTCTTCTGACGATTTTTCGGTGCTCGGTAGTTCCACAGACTTGGTGTCGAAATATCCGGGTACCCATTTATTCAAAGAAAACGAGTTGGCGACGTCGGCCTATCTGGTTGAGTCGGGCGAGGTCGAAATCTATCAGGGGTCGGACTCTGACCGCCGGGTGCTCTCCCGGGTCGGGGCTGGATCTATGTTGGGTGATATCGCGATGTTCCGCAATCGGCCGTACCAGTCGTCTGCCCAAGCGGTCGTAAGAGTCCGCGCCTACCGCTTCGACCGTGCCCGGATTCTTCCCGAGCTGGGACGCCACCCCGCTATTTGGATGCGGTGGATGGTCGCCGGTCTCGCCCAACTCGAAGACACCCAACGTCGCGTCATCCAGCTTATGCACAAGACGGTGCTCGGACAGGTGGCGGACCTGCTCTTGGAGGAGGCGGACAAAACCGGGGAGGTCCATCTCTCACAGTCGACTATCGCAACCCTGCTCGGGGTGAGCCGGCAATCCGTGAACGAGGCACTGGGGCGTCTGCGGGATCAGCGTCTGGTCGAAACCGGATACCGGCACATTCGGGTTCTCGACCCGACCCGTCTCCTGATTGTCGCCGATGGGTAGCGAGGAATTTGGTTCGGTCAAACCCTTGACTA
>JBGTGL010000075.1:0-2247 GCA_041746755.1 Acidimicrobiia bacterium
GCTCAACTGGTTGTCCACTTCATGACTGATCCGGTGGCAGGGCTTTCTGAGATGAAGCGGGTCACCAAGCCAGGGGGAGTGGTCGCAGCCTGTGTTTGGGACCATGCCGGAGGTAGGGGCCCGCTTGAGAATTTCTGGAAAGTTGCTCGTGCTTTGGACGTCGGTATCAACGACGGAGCTGAGAAGGCCGGGACCAGGGAAGGGCATCTGACGCAGCTATTCGCAGCTGCTGGCCTCGCTCATGTCGTCGACTCGTCCTTGCCGGTGGAGGTAGTCCATGAGACATTTGAGGAGTGGTGGGACCCCTACACATTGGGTGTGGGCCCTGCCGGTGTGTATCTGGCCGGCCTCTCCAACGACGGACAGGCGGAACTCAGAGATCGATGCCGGGCAATAGTCGGGCCGGGGCCGATTTCGATCTCGGCAGTCGCCTGGGTGGCCAAAGGCGTCGCATAAGGAGAGGTCGCAGGACCCGGGCCGGTGGGTGGGGGAGGGGAGAGGAACCGAACCCGGGCCCCACGATGTTCGGGAGTAGATCCAACTTCATTCCACCCTGGACCTAACCCTTGGGACTAATTCTAACTAAGAGCACTGATAAAAAGTCGATTCACTTGCGTAATCTGGGTGCCGCCACCACGACAGAGGAACAAATTGGGTAGCTATCCATCTGAATATGAACTCGACGCAGTGCTCCGCGATGGTGGGGGCGTAAGGATCAGGCCAATCAAGCCGAGCGATTCGGGTTTGATCGTCCAGTTCTTTGAGACCCTCGGTCGGGAATCTCGCTATTTCCGCTTCTTCAGTATCAAAGAGTCGCTCGATGCCAAAGAGATCGAGTATTTCACGAACGTCGACTACATCGATCGTTTCGCACTCATCGCCCTTCATGACGGCGAGATGATTTCTGTTGCCCGATACGACCGCGAAGGGGAGGACCAGACCCATGCCGAAGTGGCCTTTGCGGTCGCGGATTCCCACCAAGGCCGTGGCTTGGGCACCAAACTCCTCCAATTACTGACCCACCACGCCCGATCAAATGGCATCGAGGGCTTTCGAGCCTATGTTCTTCCCGAGAACCGGCAGATGATGCGGGTATTCCGCAACAGCGGCTACGACGTCACCCGGACCATTGATGAGGGCATATTCACGGTGGACTTCCCGGTTTCTGAGAGTGACGACTCCTTGAGTGTCGCCGCCGAGTACGAGAAACGGGCAGTTGCAGCTTCTCTCTTACCCATGTTCTTCCCCAAGTCCGTCGCTGTGATCGGGGCGTCTAACAACCGTGACTCGATCGGCGGCAAACTATTCCACAACATCATTTCGGGAGGCTTCACCGGACCGTTATATCCGGTCAACCCGACTTCGAAGGTGGTCCACTCGGTGCGGGCCTACCCGACGATCAAGGACGTCGACGATGCCATCGACCTGGCCTACATCGTTGTTCCACAGCGATTCGTTCTGGACGTGGTGAAACAATGCGCTGAAGTGAATGTGCGCGGCATCGTGGTCATCTCGGCGGGGTTTTCCGAGGTGGGCGAATCCGGAAGTCAGGACGAGGCTCAGCTTCTCGAAATCGTACGAAATGCCGGAATGAGGATGGTGGGGCCCAACTGCATGGGCCTACTCAATACCGCGGCCGCGGTCAGCCTCAACGGTACGTTTGCACCGGTTTGCCCACCCGCCGGCAACGTCGCAATGTCCAGTCAGTCGGGTGCGTTGGGGATCGCCATTCTCGACTATGCATCGCGAAACAACATCGGGATATCGCAGTTTGTATCGGTCGGAAACAAGGCCGATGTCAGTGCCAATGACCTTCTCCTTGCCTGGGAAGACGACCCCGAAACCGATGTAATCACGCTCTATTTGGAGTCTTTTGGCAACCCAACTCGCTTTTCCCGACTTGCTCGGCGCATCGGCCGACGCAAACCGATCATTGCGGTCAAATCGGGCCGCTCGGCCTCAGGGAGCCGGGCCGCATCGTCGCATACCGGAGCGTTGGCATCTTCCGACGTTGCGGTTGATGCTTTGTTCCGTCAGGCCGGCGTGATTCGCGTCGAAACTCTCGAGGAGCTTTTCGACTCTGCCAGCCTTCTCGCTAATCAGCCCATACCGGGCGGTTCCAGGGTTGGAATAGTGACCAACGCCGGAGGTCCCGGAATCCTGGCTGCCGACGCACTTGAAGCCAACGGTCTCGATCTTCCGGAGCTTTCTGACACGCTGCAGGCAGCGATACGCGAACACCTCCCC
>JBGTGL010000076.1:0-47876 GCA_041746755.1 Acidimicrobiia bacterium
ACCCCACCACCGGTGCGATTCTCACGCCGATCCACCAATCAACCACTTTCGTCCAGGACTCAGTGGACGAGTACATGTCGAAGGGGTATTCCTACTCCCGCGCGGGGAACCCAACGGTCCGCGCATTTGAGGAAAAGCTGACCGCTCTGGAAGGCGGTCTCGACGCCACCGCCTATGGATCAGGGATGGCAGCAACCGTAGGTGTATTTCTCGCACTCCTTCAAGCCGGTGACCACATCGTCATCGGGGACGTGGTCTACGGCGGCACTTACCGATTCGCCGATCAGTTCCTCCGCAAGTTCGGAGTTGAGGTCTCTTTTGTCGATGCATCCGATCTTGATTCTGTGAAACGGGCGATCACACCTGCCACCAAACTGATCTTCACGGAAACTCCGGCCAATCCAACCCTAAAGCTGACCAATCTCGCGGCGGTTTCTTCGATTTGCAATGAGGCCGGGATTTTTCACGTCACCGACAACACGTTCCTGACCCCTTATTACCAGCGTCCCTTTGAACTCGGCGCCGACGTGATCATCCACTCCACTACCAAGTTCCTCGATGGGCACAATGCGACCTTGGGTGGAGCCGTGGTCGTGAACGACGCCTCGTTGCAGGAGAAGATTGCATTCGCTCGCATCTCCGCTGGGTTGGTGATGTCTCCGATGGTCGCCTGGCTGACCCTCCAAGGTACAAAAACACTGAGTGAACGGATGGACCGCCAATCGTCTAACGCCATGGAACTCGCCCGCTGGCTCCAGGGCCACAACAAAGTCGAGTACGTCAACTACCCGGGTCTCGAGGAACACCCCCAGCACGAACTGGCCTCGACGCAAGCTTCCGGTTATGGCGCAATGGTGTGTTTCGAGGTCAAGGGTGGGGTTTCCTCCGGCAAGGCTCTGATGGATGCAGTCGAGCTCTGGACACTCGCCGAGAATCTGGGCGCCGTCGAGTCGCTGATTACCCACCCGGCCACGATGACCCACGCGGCCATCCCCTATGAAGCACGCGTCGGCGCTGGAATCACAGACGGGCTGGTCAGACTCTCGGTCGGCCTCGAAGACGCAGAAGACCTCATCGCCGCCCTCGAAAAAGCGCTCCAGACTTTATAGATCGCGAAACCGGGGGTATCGACCACCTGGCCTCGCAGCATTTTGAGTCCAGAAGGGACCGGAAGTGAAAGGCCCGAGCCTCAAACCAAAGGTGGTGATCAGCACGGGAGTTGGTCTCCTCGCCCTTGTTGTTTTGCTCTACTCAACGGGGCCCAACCCGGAAACAGAATTCTCCGGAAGCGTCCGCCGGATGGGTGGTCCCTGTCTCACTCTGGAGCAATGGGGGCTGCTCGGGTGGACCACCATCGGTCAGACCACCTCGATGACTCAGGCGACAACTGGCAAATGGCAGGTTCCCTCTGATGAGCTCGGATGCGATGATGTCGAGGACAGCCTGATTCTTGTGAGATTGCCGATTGGTTCAAGGCCAGACTCATATCGAATTTGCGGGGTCGCCGACGACACGGCGTGTCTGACTCTGCAGCTGGTGCCATTCGAGTCCACCGGCCCCGGACCGTAACGACGCGTCGCTAAACGCTGATCCTCTCTGGTCCCGTATAGAGGGTGAAGCTGCCATCTCTCAGAAATCCGATGAGAGTCATGCCGAACTCCTCGGCCAGGTCGACGGCAAGACTTGATGCTGCCGAAACGCCGCACACCAGTGAAATCCCGGCGACCGCTGCCTTTTGGACTATTTCGAAAGATACCCTTCCCGATACGAGGAGCCCCAAGGGTGGCAGCGGCCATGTTCTCCTGGAAAGAGCCCCCACCAACTTGTCGGTCGCGTTGTGGCGGCCCACGACCTCGCGCGCATCGACTCTTCGGCCATCTCGATCGAAAGCGGCGGCGGCATGGAGGCCTCCAGTGGTGCGGAAGGCCGACTGCATCTCCAACAACAATGGTGGAAGTGACAGAATCGTTCCGGCATCGACCACGGGCCCTCTCGGTGGGTATGCACCTGCAACCCGGATGGCGTCGATCGACGCTTTGCCACAAACCCCACAAGAGGAAGTCGAATAGAAGTTTCGCTGAAAGAGACCGGGATCGACTTCGACCCCATCGACGAGACGGACATCCCACCTTCCCTCACTGAGATCTTCGATAGCAGCCACCTCCTCCGGGCCATCGATGATCCCCTCGGTAATCGCAAAACCCAGGATCAGGTCGGCGTCATCGCCGGGCGTCCTCATCAGCACCGCTAAAGGTGTTCCCGCCAGCCGAATCTCGAGTGGCTCCTCGACGACCAGGTGGTCGTCGGCAGCTTTCATTCCGTCGCGGACGCGAAAAACTCGACGTTGGGTGGTCGCCTCATCCATCGTTGCCGCCGTTCACATACGCCCACCCGAACCGGCCCTTGATACACAGGTTGCCCAAGGTCACATCGTGGTCGTGAGGTGAGGTCACGTTGACGATCTCCCCGTCCTGGGTGTGGATATCGAGATTGCAACCAACACCACAATATGAGCACACGGTGCGGGTGACTTCTTGCCGTTCCTCGGCCCACGCTCCAGTCTCGCGCATGTCGTATTCGACTTTGCCCATCAATGCCCCTGTCGGGCAGACAGCAATACAGTTCCCGCAATAGACACATGCAGAATCAGGCAAGGCGACGTCGAATTCGGTAGAAATGTGGGCATCGAAGCCGCGGCCAGCAACCGCTATGGCGAAGGTGTTCTGATGCTCTACACCGCAAGCATCGACACATCGATAGCACAGGATGCAACGTGCGTAATCACGCACGTAGAGATCATCTTCGATTTTCGCAGGCTCGGCAACACACTCCGCCAATCCAAGGGCACCCAGCGAGTGATGGCCCGGTTCGGGGGGAAGGCGCGAAGATGGAGGCGACTTGGGCCCGAAACGATCCGGATCTGCACCAACAACATCGATCCACCCGGCCACATCGGCCCCCGACCTATCGAGCTCACTGGCAGATCCCAGTAGTTCCATCACCAAACGCCGGCTGTGTTCGGCCCTCGTCGAATTGGTGTTGATCACCATCCCTTCCTCGAGCACTCGCGAACAAGAAGGGATCAGAGTGCGGGAGCCTTCGACCTCGACCACACAGACGCGGCAAGCGCTGGCGGCGGTCATGGTCGGGCCAAAGCAAAGTGTGGGGATTTCTACACCTGCGTTTCGGCACGCATCGAGGACGGTGCTGCCATCGGGGATGGCTATCGCAAGCCCATCGACGGTCGCACTCACACTTCGTGAGGCAAATTCGGTAGTCATTGCGACACCCCGGCGAGTCCCAGACGGATCGCTGACTGGATCGCCGAGGCCGCTGTCTGTCCTAGCCCACAAATCGAAGCGTCGGTCATCACCTTCGCCAGATCATCGAGACGAGCGCGTTCATCCTGAAGAGTCCCCAGCGTCCGCCCTTCGCTAATCCGGTGTAAGGCCTCCTCCTGGCGCACCGTCCCGATGCGACAGGGAACGCATTGTCCACACGACTCGTCACGGAAAAACCGAGCAATGCGCTGCAATACCCGAACGAAATCGGTGGTCTCGTCAAAAACGACAATGGCACCCGACCCCAATGTGGTGTTCGCCTCGCGCACTCCCTCGAAGCTGAGCGGAATGGCTCCCATGCCTTCCGTAACGAAACTCCCCGCCGCTCCTCCCATGAGAACTGCACGTGTACCGCCGGCTCCAGATAGTTCGAGGAGTTCCCCCAGGGTGGTGCCGAAGGGGACCTCAAACACCCCGGGTCGGGCGACATCACCAGAAACACAGAACAACTTCGTCCCCTTCGACTGCTCTGTTCCGATGGAAGCAAAGGCCTCGGCCCCGATACTCAGAACTTCGAGGACGGCGACCAGGGTTTCGATGTTGTTGATCCCGGTGGGTTTCCCGAACAGCCCACTCTGGGTTGGAAATGGCGGCTTCTGACGGGGCTCACCCCGATAACCCTCGATCGAAGCGAACAACGCCGTCTCCTCGCCACAGATGTAGGCGCCGGCACCCCTTCGCACCTCGAGGTCGAAGGCGAAACCGGCTCCTGCCACGTCATTGCCCAACAGGCCTGCCTCATATGCCTGTTCGATGGCGCCAACAAGTCGCCTTTCGGCCGTTGGATATTCACCCCGCACATAGATGTATCCGTGGTCGGCACCGGCTACGTACCCATAAACGGTCATCGCCTCGACCACCGCAAACGGATCACCCTCCATCAAGACCCGGTCCTTGAAAGTCCCCGGCTCGGATTCATCGCCGTTGGCAACCACATATTTCTCGGTGCCCGAAGCATCTCTCAGGCCTCGCCACTTGGTGCCGATCGGGAAGGCGGCCCCACCCCTTCCCCTCAATCCGGAAGCCTCGAGTTCTGTGATCGTCGCTTCGAAACCCAACTCCAGGGCCCTGCTCAAACCCAGGTAGCCTCCCGCATCTTGATAGGCAACGAGACTGGCCGGGTTGACCTCTCCGATCCGACGCAGCAGTCGCAACTCGGATCGGTCCTGATGAATCACCGCACCGGGCAGGTCACCAATCGGGACCTCCCCGAGCCCTCGTGGCCCCACCGGGGCATCGGGCGTACACCCTTGCCCGGCAGCCTGATACATCACAGCCGGAGCCCGATCACACTGACCGAGACAGGGGCTCAGTTCGAATTCGAATGAGTGCTGCTCGGCTTGGGCCAAAACTTCGTCTGCCGCACGAGCGCAGACGATGTCGTCACAAACGTGTACCACCGGTTTTGCGCTCCGACCGGCGCGAAACAAGGAGTAGAAAGTGGCAACGCCGTATACCTCGGCGGGCGGCACCGTGAGCCGTTCCGAGATGTAGCCAAGAGCCCCCTGGGTGATACTGCCGGTGGCGTCCTGCACGGCATGTAGCGCCGGAAGCAGCAGGTGACGCCGGGCGCGAGCGGCTTGACCCCCGTAGGCGACATGGCCGTCCAAACGAGAGAATTCCCCACCGGTCCAGCCCGACTCGGGGGGACCGAGGACAAGGTCAACCGCCGATCGCTCCACCTCGTTCGGTTGGACGAGGAGTGAGCGGATGTCCATCAGGAGACCGCCTCGACGCGCACAGCTGTTGCTTTGAACTCCGCGGTCCCAGACTTTGGATCCCACGCGTCGATCGTCAACACGTTGACATCGGTGTCGTCGGGAAAATGGACCGACATAAAGGCCAGCCCGGGGCGTAGTGACCGCTCGATCCGAACCGGAGCTTCGATACTTCCGCGTCGCGATGTCACCCTCACCCGCTGCCCCTCGGCCACACCAAGCGACACTCCGTCTTCCGGGGAAATATCGAGCACGCCATGAATGCGTCGCGGCGCCGAATACCGCCCGCTTTGTACTCCGGTGTTGTAGGAATCGAGACGACGCCCGGTGGTGAGCCGCATGGGGAATTCCTCGGTGAGAGTGTCTACGGGAGCCGCCCACTCCACGGCGTGAAACGGCGCTGGCTCGCCCCCGATCGGACGCTCCCACAATCTGGCATGGAGATAGAGGGAACCGGGATGGGACTCATCAGGGCAGGGCCATTGCAGACCACCAGATTCTGCCAAGCGTTCGTATGACATTCCTCCATGCATGGGAGATACCTGCCGGAGTTCATCCCACGCCTCCTCGGCAGACGGTGTCTGCCAGCTATGGCCCATTGCCCTGGCGAGCAGGGATAACAACTCGATGTCACCCTCAGCATCACCCGGCGGATCAATTGCCTTCCGAACCCGTTGCACGCGACGCTCGCTCGAAGTGAAGGTGCCCTCGCACTCGCCCCACCCGGCCGCAGGAAGGACTACGTCGGCCAACTCGGCGGTGGCCGTCAAGAAGATGTCCTGGACCACCATGAAGTCGAGATTCTCCAGCCTCCGTCTCATGTTTTTGCTGTCGGCTTCCGACTGCAGCGGATTCTCACCGAGAATAAAAAGTGCTGTCAGGTCCCCCTCATCCATCGCCTCATGCATCTCGCTGATGTGCTTCCCTGCGCGGGACGGAATCTCACTCCCCCAAACTGCTTCAAACTGAGCGCGGACCCGAGTGTCCTCGACATCTTGAAAACCGGGCAGCTTGTTGGGAAGGGCGCCCATATCTCCCCCGCCCTGGACATTGTTCTGGCCCCGGATCGGGACGAGGCCAGAGCCATAGCGGCCAACGTGGCCGGTTAGAAGTGCCAGATTGATCAAGGCGAGGACATTGTCAGTGGCGTTGTGGTGTTCGGTGATACCAAGCGTCCAACACAGTTGGGCAGTTTCGGCTGATCCATACTCATGAGCGAGTTGGCGAATCGCGTCGGCGGGGACCCGCGTAATTTCTTCGGCCCGACTCAAGGTGTATTTGTCAACGCACGCGGCGTAGTCTTCAAACCCGGTAGTGGCTGCTTCGATGAACTCCCTATCGACCATCCGTTGTTCGATGATTTCACGACCTACCGCGTTGGCGAGAGCTATGTCGGACCCGACGTCTATCCCCAACCAAACATCAGCCCACTCTGCCGTACCGGTACGCCGGGGATCGACGGCGAACATTCGGGCGCCGTTGTGAATCCCCTTGAGAGCATGCTGAAAGAAGATGGGATGAGCGTCGCGGGCGTTCGACCCCCACATGACGATGAGATCAGTCTGTTCGATTTCCTGATACGAACTGGTTCCACCACCCGCTCCAAACACAGCCGCCAGACCGGCGACCGAAGGAGCGTGTCAGGTGCGGTTGCAGCTATCTATGTTGTTGCTCCCCATCACCACACGGGCGAACTTCTGAGCCAAATAGTTGGTCTCATTGGTCGCCTTGGAGCAGCTGAGTAACCCGAATGCATCCCCGCGATGGGGAGCTAGACCCTCAGCAGCAACGGCAACCGCCCGATCCATCGAAGTTGGACGCAGGACGCCATCTTGACGAATCAGCGGACGATCGAGGCGTGCGTAGTTGCGTTTCATCATCACCTCCTTCCTGAGCGTTGCATCGGAGAGTACAACGCCTCAGGCGAGGCGGCAGGGAGGAGAACCCTCACCCGGCGACGCTGACAACCCTGGGTTCGGAGCGTCGCCACCCGACGCTCACAGCCCACAGAACCCGGTTTGGTCAGACGCCCGGTGTTAGCCGAACTCGAGGCCCTGGGCGAGAGGAAGATCGTCTCCGTAGTTGATGGTCGTGGTCTGCCGGCGCATGTACGCCTTCCAGGCGTCGGAACCGGCTTCGCGCCCCCCGCCGGTTTCCTTTTCACCGCCGAAGGCGCCCCCAATTTCCGCGCCTGAAGTTCCGATGTTGACGTTGGCGATTCCGCAGTCAGATCCAACCGCGCTGAGGAACTTCTCGGCGTTGCGCATCGACTCGGTGAATATCGCTGAGGAAAGGCCCTGAGTGACACCGTTCTGGATTTCGATCGCCTCGTCGAGAGTTTCGAACTCCGTGACCCAGAGAATCGGAGCAAAAGTCTCCTGTTGGGTGATCGAGGCGCCCTTGGGCACCACCGCAATGGTCGGCTCGACGAAGAAACCGGGACGATCGATGCGATTTCCACCAGTCACAACCCTGGCACCCTGTTCCCGCCCGATCTCCAGTGCGGTCATCATCTGTTCGATGGCTTGCTCTCCGGCCACCGGACCCATCAGTGTGCCAGCTTCTAGGGGATCGCCAATCGGGATGGTCTTGTAGGCCTCTGCGAGTCGGTCAATCATCTTGTCAGCGATGGCCCGATGAACCAGAAGCCTGCGAAGTGATGTGCACCGTTGGCCGGCGGTACCGACCGCTGAGAACAGGGCAGCCCGTACTGCGAGGTCGAGGTCAGCATCATCCATCACAATGACCGCGTTGTTTCCTCCGAGTTCGAGAATGCTCCGTCCCATTCGTTGCGCAACTGCGGGCCCGACGATCCGCCCCATGTTGCATGACCCGGTTGCAGAGATGAGTGGGAGGCGGGTGTCGTGATTCATCGCGTTGCCGACTGTCTTCCCATCGCCAACCACGAGATTGAACAGGCCCTCGAACCCTGAACCTTCCATGACCTGGGCTGCGATCTTGGTAACAGCGATGGCTGTGAGCGGAGTCCGTTCCGACGGTTTCCAGACCACGGTGTCACCACAGACGGCTGCGATAGCCGCATTCCAAGACCAGACGGCCACCGGGAAATTGAAAGCCGAAATCACGCCGACCGGGCCTAATGGATGCCAATGCTCATACATTCTGTGATCGGGGCGCTCCGAAGCCATGGTGTTGCCGTAAAGCTGACGGCTGAGACCTACGGCGAAATCACAGATGTCCACCATCTCCTGGACTTCCCCGATACCTTCGGGGAGGATCTTGCCCATCTCCAAGGTGACCAGAGCACCAAGGGTCTCCTCGTTGGCCCGGAGGGCATCGCCGAGCTTTCGGATGTATTCGCCTCGCTTGGGAGCTGGAAGCCTGCGCCACTTCAGGAAGGTCTCGGTGGAATTGGCGACCACCTTCTCATAGTCTCCAACCGAACCCATCGCCACGGAGGCGAGGACCTCCCCGGTGGTCGGGTTGACGACATCGATTGATTCGCCAGTCGCCGGTAGCCACTCGCCGGCAAAGACGCCTGAGTTGACTTCCTCGATTCCCAACTCTCCAAAGATTTGATCTTTAGTCATCGTCATCGCGCAGCCACCACTTCCATCTCTACCAGGAACCCTCCCGGCAAGGCGCCAGCCTGGAAAGTGGACCGAGCTGGCGGTTCATCGTCGAAATAGGCTCCATATGCCTCGTTGACCTCGGCGAAAGAACCGATATCGGCAAGGAAAATGTTGGTTTTGACAATGTCGGAGTAGGACAGCCCGAGGTCGCCCAGGATGCTTCCGAGGTTTTGCATCACCCGGTGCGCTTGCGCCGTCACATCATCGGGTTCTCGTTCGCCGGTTGAAGGGTTGATCGCAACCTGGCCCGATACGAAAACGAATCCATTCGCCTCGGTGGCGACGGAGTAAGGACCCATCGGCTTCGGTGCCGACGGAGTGTTTGGGACGGTCTTGGGCACGAAAACTCCTTGTTGGGGGCGCGCAAATGCGGTTGGCGAAGTCTATCGGGTCGGGACGGGGTCTAGGAGAAGGAGTTGCCGCAGCCGCAGGAGCGAGTGACATTTGGATTCTCGATGGCGAATCCAGCACCCATCAGTCCGTCCTTGTAATCGAGAACTGATCCCTTCACCATCTCGGCACTCTCTGGGTCGACAACAACCCTGATATCGCCTGCTGCCTCGACGATATCGACCTCGTCGATCTCGCTGTCGAAGTACATCTCGTAGGAAAAGCCAGAGCATCCACCGGGGCGAACCGCCATCCGCAATGCCAGACTGGTGTCTCCCTCAGCTGCGATGAGTTCGCCGATCTTGAGGGCGGCGTTGTCGGTGACAGTGACGACCTTCTGGGGCTGATTTGATTTGATGCTTAAAACTTGTGTCATGATCTTGACCTCATTGTAACCGGCGTCCACCCTATTCAACCACCCCGGTAGGACGAATCTTCCATCTACCCTGAGAGTGTGGTCACAAGAGAGACCGTCCTCAAGGCACTCGAGGGAGTGCGTGATCCCGAATTGGGCGGCAACGTCGTTGAACTCGGGATGATCAGTGATGTCACAATCAGGGGAGGCGATGTGGAGATCGGCCTCGCGCTGACCGTCGCCGAGTGTCCGTTGCGCAACCAGATCGAGAATGACACCAGTCGCCGGGTTGCCAATCTTCCTGGAGTCGACGACGTAGTGGTTCACACCACAGCAATGACCAAGAAACAGCGGGCAAATCTCATGTCGGTAGCGCGGAGTCAGGCCCGAGCCAAGGCCGACCCCACGCAGGTTTCCCCGACAACTCGCGTCATCGCCGTTGGGTCCGGCAAGGGTGGCGTTGGCAAATCCTCGGTTTCGGTAAATGTCGCCGTTGCCATGGCCGCAATGGGTTTCCGGGTGGGGCTGCTCGATGCCGACATCTGGGGTTTCTCAGTTCCTCGCATGATGGGGATCAGTGGGCGGCTCGAAGCAAGCGATCAGACCAAGTTGATCGAGCCGATACAGGCCCACGGCGTCAAGGTTGTCTCCACAGGACTGATAGTCGAGACCGAGGAAACCGCACTGATGTGGCGCGGGTTGATGCTCTCCAAGGCCTTGGAGCAATTTCTGCAACAGGTCAATTGGGGAGAACTCGACTATCTGATCATCGATTTGCCGCCGGGGACCGGAGATGTGCAAATGGCGCTGAGCAGGATGCTGCCTCAAGCTGAGATGGCCGTGGTGACCACACCGCAGCGGGCGGCACAGAAGGTGGCGGTGCGGGTGGCCGATATGGCTCGACGCTCTCACATGCCCGTAGTCGGCGTTATCGAAAATATGTCCAGCTTCGACTGCTCCTGTGGCGAAATCCACCACCTATTCGGTCAGGGTGGCGGCGAAGAGTTGGCTTCGGACCTGGGGGTGCCTCTGGTTGCGAGTATTCCCCTCGACGTCCATGTAGTCCCCGGCGGGGACGAGGGGATGCCTGTTGTCCTCGGTGACCCCGGATCGGCCGGCGCCGTCGCATTCACCAAGACGGCCGAGACTTTGGTTGCGCTGGTCCCGCCAGCAGACATGGAAACCTGCACCGGCCGGATCGCCAAGATGCTCGCCGAGTTGGACGCCCAACCGGTTTAGAACACCCGGTTTCGATCGGCGTCACTTTGTTCTGATCGGCGCGAATGTCTTCGGAGCCACGCCCCCCGCCTCGACCCTCGGCGGTACTCCCTCCATAAATGGAGGAAGAGAAAAGGAACCGTCCTAAACAAACAAGGGAGAGCCTCAGCCGGTTTTGGCGGGCAGGTACAAATCGACAGCGAAGGGCTTCTTGTCGGTGCCCTCGATAACGTAAGTGGTCATGATCTTGTCGGCAATAGTTTGCCGGTTGGTGTCCACAATCGGAAGGAACCAACCCAAGAGACAAACGATGCTGTCGACGATGTGCGCAAACTTCCTTGCGATACCCGAACCGCTCCCGATCAGCTCTCCGCTTGTGTTGACCAGCCGCGTTCCCATAACGGCCTTACCCGGCGTTTGCCCGGTGGTGCCGTCGAGGTGTCCGAGATAAATGTAGAAATAGAGGAAGCCGACGACACCCACCAGCGTTTGCAATGGCCGGCTCCAGAAGACCAGGACCTGGAGAATGAGAATGGGCAAAATATCGATCAGAAGGCCAATAGCCCGGGTCGCCCATTGCGCGAGATTTGCCGGGGTGCCCACCGGTTGGGATTCGGGGAATTCGGGGGTGGTCATTGGGTCCTCTCTTGGTGACTGCCGATGGCATTAAACCATCCGTCGACCGAACCTGCATGCGCGAATGGGTACTAGTCACAACGTGTCGAATCACAATCGTCCTTCCCACGCGCCCGCCTGTCGTCGATCATGGGGCGAGAACGTGCCAGGGACCGGGGGCAGTTTTGGGCATGGGAGGCTCAATGTAGAACGAGGATCCGAAAGGGTCCTCGTTTCGCGTCCGGCTTAAGAGGCCTCCGCCTCGCTACCCGCAGATTCCTTTCACAAGCGAATAGGGATTGACTGCCGAACCACCGCCCGGGTGATACTCGAAGTGGAGATGTGGGTAGAGATCTGAGGCGTTTCCGGTACTCCCGACCGTTCCAATTATCTGGCCCGATGACACCGATTGACCGACGGCAAGCCCCGCCGCGTGCGTATCGAGGTGTGCGTAGTAGAACTGGTCGCCACTTGCACTGAGCCAAATCGTCTTGCCGCCAAGATTGTTGTTCTTCATGTTCGTAACCGTGCCGGAGAAGATGGCGGCGACCGGCGTTCCTCGAGTCGCCATCATGTCGACACCCTGGTGGCTCCGGCCCCCACTCCGGGAATCGCCCCAGGTGTCGGAGAAATAGACAGCCCCTGCCACCGGACACGAGCCATTACCCGACGAAGGGGGTGGCGGCGGTGGGCTGGTCGCTGGGGTCGTCGCAGGTGGCGATGTCGTGTTGGTCGATCCGCCACCTGTGGTTGACGTTGTTGCTCCGGGAGCGGCCGTTGTCGCACTCGTCGAAGCCACTGTTGTAGAGGTGGCAGCCTCGGCCTCTCGCTTGAACTGCTCTTCCTCTTGACGTCTGAGCTCTTCTTGACGCCGTGCTTCGGCCTCAATGGCCTGTTGGGATGTCAAGTCGTCGTAACGAACCTGGGCATCTGCGAGGTCGGCGTAGAGCAATGAGGCCAGTTCCTCGAGCTGTTCGGCATTCACTTGCTGCTCGGCGGAGGCTTCGGCAAGGCGAGCCGTTTGGTTGTCTAATTCGCTGCGGAAGGTTTTCAGCTCGTTGATCACGCCGGTTTCGACACCGTTGACATCCTCGAGATATTGAGAAGCGGCTTCAAAGTCTTCGTCGGTGGTCCGAAGAAGGACGGTCAACGAGGCCGTAGCCGATGAGCCCATGTACATCTCAATGGCGACATCTTCGAGCCGGGCCTCCACCTCCTCTAGCTTGACCCGGGCGAACTCGATCGACTCCTGTAGCTTGGCGATCTCGTCCTCCAGGGCAAACTGGAGGGTATAAGCCGCATCAACTTGAGCGCCGACGCTGGCGCTCTCGGACACCAACTTGTTCACTTCCTCCCGGGCGCGGGCCACCTGGTCGTCCGTTACGTCAGCTGCTGCGGGCATGGCTAAAGAGAGAACAACGAGGCCAGCGAGGATTCTGTAAAGGCGGGTCATGGGGTTTGGGGGGGCTTTAAGACGATGTCGTCCTTCTCTAAGGCTATACGACCCTCCTCAACTAGCAAGACCAGATGTGCCTGCACTGATCTCGCCGCCAATGGGTATAGGGATACATCGACATCGGAATAGACGGCCTCAACGACTTCCCAAGCGGTCGTCGATCCTCCTTGGATCGATTGGAAAATCTGCTCGTGACGCTGCATCCGATGAGCTAGATACCAATCGATGACGGCATCGGGATCGTCCATTTCGTCTCCGTGGCCGGGCAAGAGCCTTTCCAGGCCGGTCGATCGAAGTTTCTCGAGAGATTCCAGGTAAGGGCCCATCGCTTCCACCATTACGGAAGACCCTCCCATGATGTGATCGCCTGTAAATAACACGTCTCCAATCCGAAAGCAGAGGTGATCATCGGAGTGGCCGGGGGTGTGGACGACTTTCATCTCAGCGTCTCCAACCTTGATCCGGGAACCGTCCTCGAGAGTCATATCCGGTTGGAACTCTGGGCCCGGCCCGAATCCGAACGAGGCAACACCCAAGTTCTTCGCTAGAGGGTTGGCCAAAGGAGCGTGGTCTTCGTGGGTATGGGTTACCAGGACCCCGACAACCGTCCGGCCCGAAACCTGTCTGGCAATTTCTGATTCATGCGCAGCATCGACTGGTCCCGGATCGATCACGACCACCGAGCCACTTCCATCGTCGAGGAGCCACGTGTTGGTTCCCGGCCCGGTAAAGGGCCCGGGGTTGTTGGCCAGAATCCGGTCAATCTGCATAATCGCCCCGGTATCTCACCAGCAGTTCGCGGTCCTTCTCGATCGGTTCGATGATGGTCATGCCATCGGTACCACGCGCCGCAGCTTCGGCCTCGGAAACACTGCTGCGTCTCGCCAACCACCGCAGATGGGAAATCGTTGGAAGGATCATCGACCACTCATCACGCTGATACTTCTCGAGTGCCTTCTCCGGAACGATCCAGCAGTAGTCCACCAACTCATTGGAGTCGAGGACGATCTCTGGATCGCCCTCGATCGGGACCAGATAAAAGCGGGTATCAAATCGTTTCGGAGCAATCTTCGGTGTCAGCCAGCGAGAGACGAGGGTCATCCGATCCAACCCCCAATCATCGATGGCGTCAACGGCTTCCAGGAGTTCGGCGCCACGCAGTCGGGGCGATGGCCGGGAGCCGGAGGTGGTAATCGCCAAACCCACCTCTTCGGCAGTCTCGCGAAGTCCAGCAATCCGGAAATGTCCGTCAATATCAGGGCGCCCAGACTCAGCGTCACAAGCCTCGACAGCCCCACCTGGGAAGACCATCAAACCGCCGAAGAATCCACGAGCTGGTCGCTGCACCATCAGAACTTCGAGGAGATCGCCCTGGCGAATTATGAGCACACTCGACGCCGGGCGCGCGAGGACAGTTTTCTCCGACATCGCAAGCATCCTATGAAGACCACCCTTCATCCCCGAAGTCGGATATCCCAAAACCTGCGAAACTCGGAGGATGAGCGAATCTGATTCCGGTTTCCGGAGCCTTCCATCTGTTGATGCGCTCGCTGCGACGATCGATGCTCCCGAGATGGGTCACGGCCAGATCGTGGAGATTGCGAGGACCGCGATTGACCTCGCCCGCGCCCGGCTCAAGGACAATGACAACGTCGACCCCAGGGACCTAGCCGAGGAGTTGCTCGCGGCGTCACGTTCCCGGCGGCAACACGAGGTGATCAACGCAACCGGCGTACTCCTCCACACCAATCTGGGCCGTGCCCCGCTTGCCCAACACGTTGTCGAAGCAGCCTCATTGGCCGCAAGCGCCTACACCAACACCGAATTCGACTTGTTGACCGGCGAGCGTGGCCACCGCGGTGCCAACACCACCGAACTCCTGAAGCTCCTCACCGGGGCTGAAGACGCCCTCGTCGTCAACAACAACGCTGCGGCAGTACTGCTTGCCCTGACTGCCATCGCGGGAACTCGGGGCGTTCCGGTTTCACGAAGTGAGTTGGTCGAGATAGGTGGCTCATACCGCCTCCCCGACGTGATCGGTTCCAGCGGTGCCAGGCTGATCGAGGTGGGTACCACCAACAAGACGAGGCTAAGCGACTACGAGACCGCACTCCAGATTCACGACTGCGCGATGGTGCTCAAGGTTCATCAGGCCAATTTCAAGATTCAGGGATTTACCGCATCGGTGGGTGCCGAGGAACTGGCACGATTGTGTCGGGCTCGCCATGTCCCGCTCGTCTACGACGTCGGCTCCGGTCTCCTCGATTCGGGGACGCCTTGGCTACCGCATCGGCCGGCGTGGCTGAGAGATGAGCCGGGCATCCGACAGGCGCTAGACGCGGGGGCAGATCTAGCAATGTTCAGCGGCGACAAGCTTCTCGGCGGCCCACAGGCCGGCATCGTCGTTGGCGATGCCCGTCTCATCTCAATGATGCGTGACCATCCTCTGAGAAGAGCCCTCCGGGTGGACAGTGCAACGGACGCAGCTCTGGCATCAACCCTCGACTCGTACGCTCGAAGGGACGCCGGCAGCGAGATCCCGTTCTGGAAAATGGTTTCCCTGTCGTACGAAGAGCTCAAGGGGCGCTCCGATCAGGTCGCGTCCCGCATTAATGCATCCGTCGAAGAAGGCTTTTCGATGGTTGGCGCCGGGAGCGCACCGGGAGCCCAGATCGCTAGCCCTGTGATAAGACTCCCCGGCGGCCAACATTTGTTTGCTCAGCTCCTCAGTGGCCCTATTCCCGTTGTCGCCCGACGGGACCGGGGCGACCTGCTCATCGACTTGAGGGCGGTCGACCCTTCTCGCGACGAAACGACAGCACAGGCAATCTTGAAATGCCTCTAGTCGGCACTGCCGGACATGTCGACCACGGCAAGTCCACGCTTGTTCAAGCATTGACAGGGCGCGACCCTGATCGATGGGCGGAGGAGAAGCGGCGTGGCCTGACAATCGATCTCGGATTTGCCTGGGCCGACCTGGGCCACGGAGTGGTGGTGTCGTTCGTAGATGTCCCCGGACATGAGCGTTACCTCAAGAACATGCTGGCTGGTGTGGAATCTGTAGAGATAGCTTTGTTGGTGGTTGCAGCCAACGAAGGTTGGAAGCCGCAGACCGAGGAGCATCTTGCGGTCCTCGACCTTCTCGAAGTGAGGAACGGTGTTGTCGCCCTTACTAAAACCGACATCGTCGATCATGACTTGGCCGAGTTGGAAGCACTCGAGGCAGAGGACAAACTGGTCGGCACCAGTCTCGAGGGGTCGGCCGTCATCGCGGTTTCGGCGGTGACAGGTCAAGGTCTTGAAGCTCTACGCGCTGAGCTGGCACGACTTGCCTCCCGCACGCCGATAGAAACCGGGCGTCCACGCCTCTGGATAGATCGCGTTTTCAGCGTCTCCGGCGCCGGGACCGTCGTAACAGGGTCGCTCCTCGGTGGGAAGATTTCGGTCGGGGATGACCTCGAGCTGTACCCGGGCGGCAAAGCGCGCGTCCGAACTATTCAGAGCCACGAGGAAGACGTCACCACCGGCGAACCAGGCCGTAGAACAGCCCTCGGACTCGCTGGTATCGACACCGGGGCTATCGAGCGGGGAACCATGATTGGCTACCCGGGCGAATGGAACTTAAGCGACCGGTTCAGCGCGAGTGTCCGCCTGGCCCGGTATATCGACGAATTACCTGACCGCGGCGCCTATCAGATTCACATCGGCACCCTCGCCCGAAACGTGACGATCGAGGCTCGGGAGGATGATCGCGCAATCCTTCGCCTGACCGAACCGGTGCCGGTGGCAATGGGAGATCGGTTCATTATCCGCGACAGTGGTAGGCGGATGGTGGCCGCGGGCGGGCGCGTCCTTGACCCGCATCCGGGACGAAGGAAAAGGGCATTAGCCGAATCTCGAGACTTGAGGGCTGAAGGGACTGCAGACGAGAAAGCAACTCAACTGCTTGGTTTGCGGGGTTCAGCCACCGTGGTCGACCTGGAACGGGACTCCGGCGGTGGACGGCCCTCGGCCGGGATAGAAATCGCCGGAACGGTGATCACCGATATTCAGATGGAGGAATTCCAGCAAATCGCAGTCCATCTCGTGGAAGAGGAACACTCGACGAAGCCGCTGAATCCGGGTTTGCCCTTGGCGACTCTCAGCACACGGCTCAAAGTGCCTGCAGAGATTGGCGAAGCGGTGGTGAAGCGGACAGGGTCTTTGGAGTTGCGCGGGCCCGACGTTGCGCTGGTCAGTCACAACCCGACCCTGTCCCCACAACTGGAAGAAGAGTGGGCAGCTGTCAGATCGAAACTGCAACGTGGCCTGGCTGTCCCCACGACGAACGAACTCGGTCTCGACGTCGAGACCATTCATCTCCTCCTCCGCAACCGGGACCTGGTCAGGATTAGCGATGACCTGGTATTTCTACCCGGTCAGCTCGACGAGATCGTGACGGCCGTTGCAGAACTAAACCCCCCATTTTCGGTGGGCGATTTCAAAGAAAAGCTCGGACTGTCCCGAAAGTATGCAATGCCACTTCTGGAGTGGCTGGACAACAACAGCTACACGATCCGGCGAGGTGATCAGAGGGTTTTCGGTGGCCGACTACCTCGAAACGACCAATGACTTTCGCTCGCCCTCGGTCATACCGCCCCAGATGCCGAATGGCTCCCGGATACTCAAAGCGTGACTGGAACACGGTTCCTGAACCGGACATACCCCGCAGATTGCTTTGGCCTTGATCTCGCGCCTCTCCCGATCGTCTTTACGCTCGAATGTTGACGGTGGGAAAAACAAATACGCATGATTCCCACGGCACAGTGCCCGCAATGTCCACTCGTCCTTCTGAGACACTCTTCCTCCCTAGGTCAGTGAAGCGACATCGTCGAAACTAATCGGATGAGGCCCGCGGCACAAGGGAAAATCTGGAAGATCAGAAAATCAGTTTTCGCGAGCTGCGTCCGCACCGGCCTCGATCGACAGGAAAAGTCCGTCCACTCCGGTAACTACTACGGGCGAGCCGTCTCCGATCCCCGATTCGCGATGAGCTGTGGCCCTCCAACGTGCCCCGCCCACCTCAACCGTCCCGTCGGGGTTGAAATCGCCAATGGCAACGCCGCTTCGTCCGATAAGCGAATCACGGCCGATCGTTTGGGTGGAGAGTCGGCTTCGCTGCACCGTTGGCATCGCCAGAAGGAAGAAGAACAGCGCGGCCAGCACCGAGAGCAGCACGAGCCACCAGCGTGGATCGATCTGGCCGGATCCTTCTATGTAGAACAGACCGGCTATCTGAAGGCCAATGGCTCCGAGAATGGTTAGTGCGAGTACTCCGCCTCGCTGATGAGCTGTTGTAAGGAGAATCCACCCAGAAATCGCGAGGGCAAGCGCCCAGGGCCGGACCGGGAGATTGACGATTCCCCAACTAGCCAACCAGAGAGAAATGGCGGCCACCCCCGCTGCCACCCCGGGACCGAGTGCGTAGAACTCGAAGGTCACCAGAGAGAGGCCCACTACCAAGAAGAAGAAAGCGGCTTCCGGCGTCGCAGCCAACCTGAAGAATCTCGTCGTAAGAGGTGGCTTTCGGAAGGTCACCGTCTTCAGCGTGACTCCCTCCACGCCCTCATTCTCGAACGGCCGGAGTGTCTCCACCACCACAGTGCCGTTCTGGGTTGGCATGGAAGTGCCGTCGAGGTCCTGGAGGTATTGCCGGATCGACGGTTGAAGCGGAAGGTCGGTCGTCTCGAACAGAACAGCTTCGCCGTCCGCCGAAGCTGACGGAGGATCACCGGCGATTGTCGGGCTTTCCTTTCCGATGAAAGTACCGGGGGCACCGGCGGTCACCGGTGAAACCCTCACCAGGGAAGACATCCCACCAAAAGCTGAGGCTGGTTGGGGTCCCAGCCACACTGCCACCGGTAGCGGAGGATTGATTACCAGATCGTTCAGCCGATCGTAGAGATCCTCATCGAGCACTGCCCGTGAGTTGATTTGAAGCACCGCCATTTCCTGGCCGGTGGCCGCTGCCAATTCGATGGACTCGACCATAAAGGAGAGCGCGGAAGAATCGAGCGGACCGCTGACGTCGATCACGTCTATACCGCCACCCTCAGACGATGAGCATGCCGACACGGCGAGAACCAAAATTGCCAAAGATGTCAGGGTCCGACGCACGAAACGCAGGTTAGGAAGCCAGTCCCGCCTACTCCATTTCGACAACCTGCCCTATCATCGCATTCCTATGCGATCCGCCCTATTGGTTACCGACTCGTCCTGGGTGGAAAACGATGTGCGAACCGCACTTGCCGTAGATCCCTGGGAAATCAGCGTGGAACCAAACCCGCGTGCCGTAGCCGACTCGGTGGTCGAGACCACACCAGATGTGATTCTGGTGGACATGCAGGTTGGAAGCATGGGTGGGATGGCCGTGATTCGATCGATAAGGGCCGCCATGCAAGACCGAAACCTGCCTCGCATTGTCCTCCTGCTCGATCGCTCAGCAGACCGCTTCCTCGCAAAGCGGGCCCTCGCCGACAGCTCCGTAGTCAAACCATTCGGTGACAGCGAACTGCGCGATGCTATCGACCCCCCGATGCTCGCAACGAGACACGCTGGCGACGAAGAGGAGTAGAACTCGGGCGCTCTGAGTCAGCAGCGAGTAACGACTGACCCTGCCGCCATGACTGTCGTCAGTCCTTTCTGTTCCTAAGGTTCGGTGGTGGAACGAATCAGATCGGTCGCCCAACGGGCGCGAGACAGCCTTTTTTTCATACCAGTCATTGGAATCCTGGTGTTCTCAGGCCTGGCCATTCTGGTTTTGTATCTGGATCGACGTTTGACCGGTGGTGAGGGCAAAAACACACTGTTGCTGTCCGCCACCGTGGCCGGGGGAAGGTCGATTGCTACGACCGTTGCAGGAGCAACCATTACCGTCGCCGCGATAGCGTTCTCGATCACGGCCTTGTCGAGCCAGATCGCGGCCAATCAGTATTCTCCCAGGGCGGTGCGGGGCTTTTTCGAGGACAGCTTCCAACAGGTCGTCATCGCCTTCATCGTGGGAACCTTCACGTACTCACTCCTGATCCTTGGCGGACTGAGCACGACATCGGCGGGTGCAAGCCAGCCAACACCGAGCATCGCCGTGACCACGAATGTTGTTCTCGGAGTGCTATCCGCCATCGGCATAGTGGCGTACATCGACCATTCATTGCGTCGATTTCAGGTGGATTCGGTAGTACGCCGGATATCGGAAGCCACGCTGATAGCCGTTAGGAAACAGAACAGAATTCCACGCAGCCCCGACCACAACGCCGCCCCTCCAGACGGAGAGTCGGCCGCGATCGAGGCAGATCGCTGGGGATGGATCCAGGGAATCGAGGCTGCCCGAATCGCAGAGTCGCTCCCCCGAAACAGTTCCGTTCAAATCAAGTTTCGCCTTGGAGAACACGTCATACAGGGCGATGAGCTGGCAACGGTCTGGCCTGCGAGCGGGGCCCCATCTGTGACGGAAGTGTTGAGGAAGCGAATAGCAATCGGCAAAGACCGTTCCCTCGACGATGACCCTGCCTTCGGGATCCGCCAGCTTGTCGACATCGCCCTCAAAGCCCTTTCCCCCGGAATAAACGACCCCACGACCGCCCGAGACGTGGTCCATCATCTCAAGTTGCCGCTCCGGGAAATTCTGATCTCCGATCCTCCTGATCGGATATTCAACGGTTCAGACGGTCAACGGGTATATCTCAGCGAAGCCCTATCGAGATCGGATTTTGTCCATGCTGCGTTCGCCGAGATTCGGATCAATAGCGCTACTCAGCCTTCGGTCCTGAGCGCTCTGCTCGAAGCAATCGAGGACCTACGAGGCCCGCTCGAGCACATGGATCTGGACGGGAGGATGGGCGCACTCAACCAGGAGTGGGACTTGACAATCGACAGCGTACGCAGCTCGGGGTTACCCGAAGCGGACATCAAACGAGTGTTGGGCAAACGCGAAAAGACAACTCCCGGCAAGGAAACCATGGAGCCCTGATCCCGTTGCGGATCGCCTCACCTTATGTTTATCAGCCCGAGGACGTAGTGAAGAGGAATAGGCCCTAGCCGATCTCGGCCGACTCGCCCTTCTCCGGGACCGCGCCGGCGGGAAGCAGCGGATGACCACAACCACATTTGTATTCGTCACCATGAGGGCAAGGACTCTGCACAATCAAACTGCAGTCACAGTCACGATTGGTACAAGTCAGCTCGGTTCCAGCGTCAATCATATTCATGGCATAACTCCCATACTTTTTCTGGCGAACAGTGGTTGATCAATACCCCGTTTCTCCTTCCTCCAATCATGGGCGGGTTTGACCGCCGACTCTATCGGGTATCTCGATCGCAACTAACGAGGAGAACCTCATGAGAGACAACGCGACTCATTACACGAGAGGCGCCCACGTCAAGACTTCCGAAGGCGTGGAAGTAGGCACCATTGACCGCATTGTTTTCGACGCAAAAGCCCAGAAAATCACGCATATCATCGTGAAAAAGGGGCTCCTGCTCACCACGGACCGGGTGATCCCGGTTGATGCATTGGAACCCTTCGGCGACGGGGTTCGCGTTGGCGCCGACGCAGATCCCACAACGTTTCCGCAGTTCGAACAGTCGGATTACGTCCTCGACGCTCAGACCGACTTCTATGTAGCCAACCCGAGCATCGCAATCGGAGCGTACGGACCGATCGGTGCACCCAATGCCGAGCTGAAAAGGCACCGGGACCGAAACATCCCGGAGGATTCCATCGTCCTTCACGCCGACTCAGACGTCATCGCCTCCGACGGCGAAAAAGTCGGCCGTGTTAAAGAGGTGGTGGCCGATACCTCTGACGACCGCGCATTCCAACTCATAGTCGCCAGTGGCGTTGCCGATCGTGTGAAGCGTGCGATCCCGGCAAACCTGGTCATCTCTATCACCGAAGGCGAGATCCACCTCAGTATTGGCTCCGTCGACTTCGACGAGTACGCAACCCTCGAATGATTTCGCACAATTTGTTGTAGACCTTCGGCCGAACAGGAATAAACTGTGGGGGCGGGAAGGTAGAGGCTGAAAGGGATAAACATGTCGGAGTACACAGGAAGTCTGCGTATCGACGGGGATTCGGCAGCCCCTATGGGGGTTGAGATCGACCTGACCGAAGATCGAATCAAGGTCAACGCTGGTGACGTAGAAGTTGGTGACTGGTCACGCAGTGAGGTGAGGGTCAACGCCCTGCCCGATGGCTTCCATATCCGGGTGGAGGGTGAAGTTCTCGTCATCGACGTGACTGATGACGCCCGCTTCGCTCTCGACTTGGGACTTAGGACCGCACACCCCCAACTCCGACGGAGAATGTCGGCGCTGCTCCGGGACGACGCCTAACCACACGGGTGACATTCGACGATATCTTGGAATATTGCCTTGCCATGCCCGGCGCCTGGCAGGACGAACCATGGGATGGCGACATCGTCGCCAAAGTGGACAAGAAGATCTTTGCATTCCTCGGTGGAGAAACCGTCGGAGTCAAGAGTGGAAGCGAACGCGATGAGGCCGACGAGTGGCTCCTCCGTTATCCCGAAGATGCAACGGTGATGGCATATATCGGTCGGTCTGGATGGAACACGCTCAGGATGAACGGTGCGATACCGGACGACGAGATTCTCGAAGCCATCGATGAGTCCTATTACCGCGTCGTAGAGAAACTACCCAAAAGCCGCCGCCCCGATGGATGGGACGAGGCAGCGAAGATTTGAGAAACCGGAGGGCCGCCAAATGTTTGGCGACCCTCTTGTTCTGAGTCGGGACGGCGGGACTTGAACCCGCGACCTCAGCGTCCCGAACGCTGCGCGCTACCAAGCTGCGCTACGTCCCGTCTATTTGATTGTTCCGCTAATCCCCGGGACGCTGAAGCGTCATCGCACCACGGCGCACTGTCAAGCTGCGCTACGTCCCGTCTATTCAGCTTACGAGTTCCGGGTGCTTAGGGTCCCGCTAGACGGGACCATATGCACGATGAACTGAAGAACGTCAGAGGAGTTCGGCGATTTGAACTGCGTTCAAGGCGGCGCCCTTACGTAGGTTGTCGCCTACCACCCACAGATTGATTCCGCCGGGTTCTCCAAGGGTGGGCCGGATCCGACCCACCAGAACATCATCGATACCCGCTGAATCGAGAGCAGTGGGCACCTTGTCACTCCAGACATCAACGCCCGGGGCGTTCCGGAGCACTTCCGTCGCGGCGTCGACCGAGACCTCCTCGTCGAAATGAAGCGTCGCTGAAACACCATGGCCGACCAACACCGGGACCCGAACACAGGTCGGTTCAACGGCCAGGCCGGGCAGGTCGAGAATCTTCCTCGACTCGTTGACCAGCTTCATCTCCTCGTCGGTGTATCCACCCTCGACCTCATTCCCGGCGAAAGGAAGTGCATTGAACCCGATCGGCCGGCTGTAAACCCGGGACACGGGTTCTTCCCAAGTTCCTGTCGTCAACCCTTCAATCTGTTGGCGAAATGAATCGATTTGCTCGATGAGCTCATCGGAGCCGCTCTGACCTGACCCGGATACCGCCTGGTATGAACTGGCCACCACCGACCTCAGCCCAAAGGCATCGTGGAGTGGTCCGGCAGCCATCATCAGGGTCATCGTGGTGCAATTGGGATTGGCAACGATGCCGGAATGCTCACCGACGGCATCGCTGTTGACATCGACGACCACCAGCGGAACCTTCTGTTCCATACGGAAGGCAGACGAGTTGTCGATGACGACGGCACCTTGGTCCACGAAGCGTTGGGCGAACTGGCGAGAACGCTCTCCGCCCGCGCTGAAGAGAGCGATGTCGATGCCGGCAAAGTCGGCCGATGCCAGATCCTCGACGACCACGTCACCCCACCTGGTCGCCACTTCCGATCCCGCTGAGCGTTCCGAAGCGAACATCCGCAGTTGGGAGATCCCGAAATCGCGCTCAGTGAGGATTGCCAACATGGTTCGGCCCACGGCCCCCGTGGCACCGACCAGCGCAACCGACCTAGCCGTCATCATTCTCTCCAGTGGCACCGAGTCCTAGAGAGTCGTGCAAAAGCCTCATCACATTGTCCTTGTCGGCATGTTTTACCGAGAAGGTAACCAGGTTGTCGCCCTCCACGACGATCTCGAATTCGAAGCCACCAGCCGTCAGGGCACCTGAGGCGGCAGTGGCCAGGTCATCCGATGACCCGACCACCGTCACCCAACCCAGGTCATCGCTGACCTTGCCGGCGATTCCGACCACCCCAACCGCCACCGCCGATTCACCAACCAGGGTTCCGGGCTCGAAGCTGAACGACGAACGAACGCTTATCGGGATTCGATTCACCATTGCCAGCTCGACGGCGTGATCGACCAGGACGCCCGCGCCATTCTGAGCCAGTGCCAGCATGTCAGCATGGGAAATGTTCCCGACTTGGACTGCACCAGGCACGATCCGGGGGTCGGCTGTGAACACCCCTTCGACATCGGTGAAGATTTCACAAAGTTCGGCATCGAGGGCGACGGCGAGGGCGACCGCGGTCGTATCCGATCCCCCCCTTCCCAACGTGGTGACCTCGCGACGGTCGGGGTCGACCCCCTGGAACCCGGCAACGATCACGACCTTGCCCTCGGCAAGAGACTCCTTCACCCGCTCTCCTGTGATCTCTCGAATCCGTGCCTCACCGTGTGACGAGTCGGTCAGAATGCCGGCTTGCGACCCGGTATAGCTAACCGCGGGGATTCCTCTCTTGTCCAGGGCCATCGCCAGCAGCGCCATGGTGATTCGCTCCCCTGCCGTGAGGAGCATGTCGAGTTCGCGCGGTGGGGGCGAATCGGTGATTTCTCGAGCCAGACGCATAAGTTGGTCGGTGGTCTGACCCATGGCCGATACCACCACCACAACGTCGTTGCCGGCCCCCCTGGTCTTGCCGACGCGGTCGGCCACCTCGGAGATCCGCTCCGGATCGGCGACTGACGTTCCTCCGTACTTCTGGACAATCACTGGCATATCTGCACAGTTTGGAAGGTTTTGGCCTCCAATACGAACATTGACCTGTCGGTTGAACCCGGACCGCCTCTAGAGTCACCCTCTCCATGACCGACAAACGTCAACGACAGAAAGAACAACGCACCGCCAAGAAGGAAGCCGAGAAGAAGGCGGCGGGCCGAAAAGAGTTGAGAAAGCGTCTCCTCACGGCATTCGGATTCGGAGCGGTGGTGGTGGGTTTCTTTGCGGTCGGTTCGATTTTCTCCAACGACGGTGAACTGCCCAAAGGGTACGAGGCATTTCGTGCACAGCCGACTGCCTGCGATGCCGAACAACCGCCAGCCGAGACAGTCATGGAATTTGAACAGCCCGAGGTGCAAACGGACTTGGAGACGGCGACGGCTGCCACTGCGACGATCGCCACCTCCTGCGGACCGATCGTGATCGACCTCGAGCTCGAGAATACGGCGACCGCAAACTCCTTCGTATTCCTCTCCCGCCAGGGGTTCTACAACGGACAGGTATTTCACCGCATTTTCGCCGACTACGTGATCGAGAGTGGCGACCCGTCGGCTGGTAGCGGGGGCGGCCCCGGATACCGAATTCCCGATGAGTACCCGGCTTCCGATTTCGTATTTGAAGAAGGGATGGTCGCCATGGCGAACCTGGGCAAGTCCACGACGGGGAGCCAGTTCTTCATCACGATCGGCGACAACACGAGTCGGACCCCGACCTTCAATATCCTGGGGACGGTCGTCTCCGGCCGGGATGTTCTCGACCAGATCGCTGCCGTTCCGGTCGCTCAGCAACCTGGTTCGGTGGAGAAGAGTCTCCCGCTGGAAACCGTGTATATCGAAGACATCCAGATCGACGTAACCGGTTCTTGACGCTCCGATCGGCGAAGATCTGTGTTGTAAACAGATCATGGCAATAGACCTCCACACCCACAGCACCTATTCCGACGGTTCGGCCTCGCCCACAGAACTTGTCGAGTACGCCGCCAGGATCGGGCTTTCCGCAATTGCCCTTACCGACCACGACACTCAGGAAGGCATCCCCGAGGCAAGCGCAGCTGCCAGCGTTCATGGAATCGAACTGATCGCGGGAACTGAGCTCTCGCTGCAAACCGAGCGTGGGGGTATGCATCTGGTTGTTCTCTGGCTCGACCATACGAAGGGACCGTTGCAAGACCGTCTGTTCGAGCTGCAAAGCGCCCGCGGCGGCCGCAACCAGACAATCGTCGACGAACTGACCCGCCTCGGTATGCCGATCTCCCTGGCAGAAGTGGAAGAAGTCGCGGGAAGTGGCTCGGTGGGACGCCCTCATATTGCAGAGGTGATGGTCCGACGTGGCTACGTCCCCGACATCAAAACCGCTTTTGACCTTTGGATTGGCAACCACGGCCCCGCCTATGCCCGCAGAAAGACGCTGAGCCCGGAGGAGGGGATCGGCCTCGCCGTGGAATCGGGTGCAGTTCCCGTGCTCGCCCATCCTCACACCCTCGGGATCAACCGGGCCCACGAAATGGCCGATCTCTTAGACGAGCTCAAGGGGTACGGGTTGGTGGGATTAGAAGCGAACTACCCGATCTACCGCCAGCACGAACGGTATGGATATGCCGACCTGGCGCGTCGATTCGGCCTGGTTCCGTCCGGAGGAAGCGACTATCACGGCACCTTCAAGGTCGGATTGGAACTCGGCATCGGTTACGGCGACCTGGTCGTTCCCGAATCGGTTCGGGACGAATTGTCGAGGGCGAGGGAGTGACCACCCCGATCCGGATGGGGACAGCTGCCGCTGTTGTTGGAGGAGGTGTCCTCCTCTCCCGGATTCTCGGGTTAGTGAGGGAAGGTCTCATCGCCGGCCTGATCGGAGTCAGCGCCGAAACCGACCTTTATCGACAGGCGTTCGCTATCCCCGATTTCCTCTCATATCTGCTCGCCGGGGCCTACCTCACCATCACCCTGATTCCGATTTTGAGCCGGCACTTGGAGAATCAGGAGCCAGAAAAGGCCAACCAGGCATTCACCTCGGTATTCCGTTTTGTGGGGCTGGCCATTGTCGGCCTGACAATCTTGATGTGGATTCTCACTCCGCAGATTGTTGAACTGGTCTTCCCGGCCGTACCCGACCAGGCGGCGTTGATCTCGTTGACCCGGATCGCCCTTCCAGCCCAAATATTCCTGGTCCTCGGGTCGGTACTGATGGCTGCGCAGTACACCCATAAGCGCTTTGTTATTCCTGCCCTCGCTCCCGTTATCTACAACTTGGGAATCATTGGGGGTGGACTGGTGGGTTGGGCTATGGGAGACCCCAGCCCCGAGTCATTCCTCTGGGGTGCCGTGGCCGGTTCGGCCGTTGGCAACTTCGGCCTGCAATGGATTGGTGCCAAACGAACCAGCACACATCTCGTCCCGGTCCAAAGAGGCAACTCTGCGGTGGGCGAATATCTGATTCTGGCGCTGCCGCTCATGCTGGGACAATCGGTTGCGGTGCTTGACGAGCAGTTCGTCCGCTGGTTTGGCCAGCTCGGAGACACCGGCGATGTCTCAGCCCTCTCTTTCGCTCGCCAACTCAACATGGTCCCGATCGGAGTTATCGCCCAGGCTGCCGGAGTGGCCGCCTATCCATTCCTGGCCAGACTCGCCGCAGGAAACAAAGTTGCCGAGCTCAACGAAACAACCGAACGGGCTGCCCGCAACACCATGTTTGTCGCCTCGGCCGCGACAGCGCTGTTGGTGGTGCTCGCCACACCGCTCGTGAATTTGATCTATCGATATGGTCAATTCAGTGCCGAGGATGCCTCCCTGGTGTCAAGCCTTCTGGTGATCTACGCATTCTCGATACCGGCTTGGGGGCTTCATCAGCTGCTGTCACGGCATTTCTACGCCAAACGGAAGATGTGGACGCCGGTGGGAATCGGAACGGCTGCAACCGTCGTAGCTATTCCAACCTGGATACTTCTTCACAATGAGTTCGGGGTGGAAGGCTTTGCTCTCGCTTCGACTCTGGTGATGGTCGTTTACGCCCTCGGTCTTCTCCTCGCCTGGGGCACCGACGCCGGGTGGGAGGCGGTTCGGCGGATTGGCCCCGCGTTCGGGAGAGGGGTGCTTTCTGCAGCCATAGCTGCAGTAGTTGCCATTCCGCTGGTGGACCGGTTTGACCTGGAAAACATGGGAGTCTTGGCCAACCTAGGGGTCGCCCTTCTTGGGGCGATTACTGCTCTGGCTGTATTCCTTGGAATCGCCTATCTCCTCCGGACCCCTGAATTGGCCCTTCTGAAGCGTCCGAAGCCGGTCAGCGAGGCGTAGCCGGGGGCAACGCAATCTCACCAGTGTTGGTCAAGGCCCTCACCCACCTCGAGAGCCGATTCCCAGAAGGATCGCGCGACATCTGCTTTGCCTTTTCCTCGGCGTCGATGTGATCGAGGACAACGGCGATTACAGCCGCCTCGAAGATCCCGGCGCCGCCCTTGATTTCAACTCCATCGCTCATCGCAATTCCACCAATTCAATCAGCGTCCCGCCCATATCAGCAGGGTGGACGAAAGCGATCTTCGCGCCGCGACCGCCGATCCGGGGAGTCTCGTCAATCAAACGGGCACCTTGCTCATGTAGATGTGACAAGGCGTGGTCGATGTTGGTTACCGCATAGGCAACATGGTGAAGTCCCTCGCCGTTCTTCTCCAAGAACTTTCCTACAGGCGAGTTGGGCGACAATGGCTGCAGGAGTTGGATGAACGAACCTCCGACCGGAATCATCGCTTCCTCGACGCCCTGCTCCTCGACGACCTCCCGATAGAGGGGCTCGACCCGATATCGCTCTCGATAGCCAGCTACCGCGCTATCCAGATCCTGAACTGCGATGGCGACATGGTCCAGATTGAGGAGTTTCATCTTCGGACACGATAAACAAACCGTTCTGTGAGTGTCTGCATACCTCACAGGTGTATAAACCCGCACTGAACGGATGAAATAGAGACAGCGGTCACGATTAACATCTGATGTACAGGAGGTTTCATGAACAAATCTGTCATCACTGGTATCGCCCGAACACCGATCGGGAAGTACGGCGGTTCGTTGAAAGCGCTGCGCGCCGTAGACCTCGGCGGGGTAGCGATAAAGGCTGCCGTGGATCGGTCCGGAGTGGCACCGGAAGCCTTTGATGAGGTGCTGTTCGGACATGTGCTTCAGGCGGGTGAAGGACAGATAACCGCCCGACAGGCTGCGGTTGCAGGGGGCCTCCCAATGACCATCCCCTCTACAACCATCAACAAGGTGTGCCTCTCCGGAATGTCGGCAGTGGGCCTCGCCGATCGGGCCATCAAAGTGGGTGATGCCAAGTTTGTGCTTGCCGGTGGGATGGAGTCGATGACCAATAGCCCTTACGTCGTGCGAGAAGCAAGATGGGGAGCCCGCATCGGTGACATCAACATGATCGACGTCATGCAACACGACGGCCTATTTTGCGCTTTTGACCATTGCACCATGGGCGAATCGTCGGATCACAAGAACGCCCAATTGGGAATCTCCCGCTCCGAACAAGATGAGTGGGCAGCTCGAAGCCATGAGCGCGCCGCTGCCGCCACCTCTGACGGAACTTTTGCCGGGGAGATCGCACCGGTCACAATTCCACAAAGGAAAGGTGACCCGATTTCGATGGCTGTCGACGAGGGGATTCGGAGCGATTCGACGGCTGAGAGTCTGGGCGGGTTACGAGCGGCGTTTGTCGAGGGTGGGACCATCACAGCAGGGAACGCATCCCAGGTGTCCGACGGTGCGGCCGCCCTGGTCGTGGCCGAGGCAGGGGCAGCCGATGCTGCCGGCTCGCCGATTTTGGCCGAAATTCTCGGGTACGGTCAGATTGGCGGAATCGACGCCACGCTTCACGAAAGGCCGGCCGAAGCTCTCGCCGTAGCCCTCAAGAAAGCTGGGATCGCCCCCACCGATCTCGACGTGGTTGAGATAAACGAAGCCTTCGCAGCCGTGCCGCTGTGGTCGGCGAGGATGTTGGACATCCCGGAATCGAAGGTCAATGTCAACGGAGGAGCAGTGGCTCTGGGCCACCCTCTCGGCGCTTCGGGCGCCAGACTGATCGTCACGTTGATCAACGCGCTCCGCACACGAGGAGGCGGAGTTGGCGCCGCGGCGCTTTGTGGCGGTGGCGGCCAGGGTGACGCGATCGTCGTTAGAGTCGGAGCCTGATGGCCGAACCAGTTGAAAGAAACCTCGGCCTTGACCTGGTCAGGGTCACTGAGACTGCCGCGATGGGGGCCGGTCGCTGGCTGGGGAGAGGCAACAAGGAAGCCGCTGATCAGGCAGCCGTCGATGGAATGCGCCTCCATCTCTCCACCATCGATATCGACGGACTTGTTGTGATCGGAGAGGGCGAGAAGGACGAAGCCCCGATGTTGTTCAACGGGGAACGGGTTGGCACCGGCCAGGGTGTTGTCGTCGATGTCGCTGTCGATCCGGTCGACGGGACTTCCCTGACCGCAGCCGGCAATCCTGGAGCCATTGCGGTGATGGCACTTTCCGAGGGGCGAGGCAGCATGTACGCCCCCGGATCGTTGGTTTACATGGACAAGATCGCCGTCGGCCCCGAGGCTGCTGGCGTGATCGATCTCGATGCTCCGGTAGCCGACAACTTGACGGCTGTGGCGAAGGCCAAGGACAAAGATGTCAACGACCTTCGGGTCCTGATCCTCGACCGGGACCGCAACCAGGGCTATATCGACGCCGTCCGCGCTGCCGGCGCGCGAATATCACTCATTCGCGATGGCGATGTCGCCGGCGCCATAGCCACTGCGCAGGACGAAACAGCGGCGGACATCCTGTTGGGCATTGGGGGCTCTCCGGAAGCGGTTCTCGCTGCTGCCGCGCTCCTTTGCATGGACGGGGAAATGCAGTGCCGGCTCTGGCCCCGCGACGAATCGGAGAGAAATTACGCTCGGGACGAGGGCCTGGATTTGGATCAGGTGATGACTACCAGTGACCTCGTCAACTCGGATAATGTCTTTTTCGCTGCCACGGGAGTCACCGGCGGCGAGTACCTCAAGGCGGTCGAATACCGGGGACACACCGTGGTCACCCACTCAGTGATCATGCGCTCCAAAACGGGTTCGATACGCTACATGACGGCCTATCACAATCTCGACCGTCTCAACCACATCTCTGCCACCACCCTGGACTGAATCCCGGACCCCCGGGTGCCTTCAGCGTCATCGTTCATCGTGCATGGAGTCCCGAAAAACGGGACCGTATGCACGATCAATCCGCTGGGCGTGTGCTCAGCCAACCAGGCCGGAGCGGCGCCAGGTCCGAATCACCCATCCACCAGCGACGACGAGAGCAGCAACACCGGCAACCCTGACCAGAAGACCGCTGGTGTCTGTGCCTGACACCAAAAGCTGCATCATCTCGACAGCTACCCCAGCAAGGAGAGCTGATGTGACTGCCCTGAGCATCACCACAAGCGGGTCGATGGGACGAACCCGCAGCGTAAATGAAATCGACGCTGTCTCAATCACCAGAATCAGCAGCGCAGTCTGAACCCAGAGATCCGGGACAATGGGAGCGCCCACTGCACCAATCAACCCGAGGCGGAGAATAAACCCCACTGCCACAGCAGCTACCGCCCCTTGGTGGCCGATGGCGAGGCCCAGAGCCAGCAATCCAATCGTCACCCATCCAACCAGGACCACCAACCCGGATGCAGCTTGTGGGGACGACCAGAAGTTGAGGCCCATCGCCAGCAACACCGAGAGAAGAGCTGTCAGCCGAGTTGGCGTCGCCACGACATCCTCCAGAGTTCAAGTTGATGGAGAGGGACTTCCGGACTGTCGGCGGGGTCCCACAGGGCGTTGGGGATCCCTACCGCGGAAAGCCGATCACGAAGTCGGTCTCGGTCCAATCGCCAGATCCGCCGTCCCAAAGCCCTGTCTTCTCGTTGCGCCTCGGGCAATTCTCCGCTCGCATCAATCTCGATAACAGAGACATCTACGCCCGAGCGTCGGACGGCGTTGAGCAGGCCGCCCATGTTTGGGTCAAGAAGAGGAGTCAAAGCAATCACCATCGAAGGGCGCTTTGCGGCGCGCACGACGGTGCGTTCCACCGCATCCCAGACAACCTCTCCTGGCACCACTCCAAGCAGCTGCTCCAGAAGTCTTCGCCTGTGCAATTCGCCCGTCCCCGGCCCCACCCACCGGCAGAGGCCATCGAGAGTCACCAAGCCGAGACGGTGACGGTGACGGGCATGGCTCTGCAGCAAAGCGGCGGCCAACCGGACCGACCGGTCCACGAGGGCCCGAAGCTCCGTACCCGACTCGAGCTGTGCATCCACCAGCAATAAGACGTCTCCGTTGCGCTCCGGATGGCGTTCATTGACCCAGAGTCCTTCTGCCCGTGACGAGACCCGCCAGTTGATGTTCCGTGGATCGTCACCTTGGCGAAATCCCCTCAGATCGGCAAACTCTGAACCCGGACCTCTGCTTTTCGAGACGAGGTCGCCAGCATGAAGGTTGGTCTCGATGGGTGCCAGCAGCCTCCGTAACGCAGTCTCTTCGGGAATCACCACCCAGCTTCGACGCTCCCCCGAGCGGTTTCTGGAATCGAACATTCCCAACGGGGACTCGGTGTAAGTCACGATGGGCCCGACATGATGTCGACCCCAGCCGCTGGTATCCACCGCCAAAAGCAGATCTCGGGTTCCATCGACTGACGGCACGGTCAGTCGATTGTCAGAGAGCACCCGACATCCCTGAGCCGAATCGACTACCAACCCCTCACTCGCGCTTAGGTCGAGATAGGTCCGGCCGGCCCGTCCCTCTGTGGTCAATCGAATGCGAACGGTTCGTTTCTCGCCTTCGATCATCGATTGCGGCCACTCGATGACCTCCGCTGTCACAACCTGGCTTCTCCCGCCGGCAATACCTACCACGGCGATCACCAGAAGCGCCGTACCGACCATGACCGGAGCAGGGCTACCGGCGGCAAGCCCGATCGCCAGGCCAACAAGGCCGCCCGTTATGTAGGCACGGAGCCGAATACTCGGTGTGACTTTCAAGGCATTAGATCGCTGGGCAACGCTGGAGGGGTGGCAATCTCCTCGAGGATCTCCTCGATGACCTTTTCTTCCGTGAAATCCTGCGCCCAGTATTCGGGCCTCATGATTAGACGGTGCGCCAGAGCTGGAACCGCCACGTCCTGCACATCATCAGGGATGACGTAGCTCCTTCCGGAGAGCAACGCCCGGGCCCGGGCCAACTTCATCAGTGCTAGCGAACCTCGTGGACTTGACCCGACCCTCACCCGACCTGATGCTCGGGTGGCAGCTGCGATGTCGACGATGTACTTCCCCACTGACTCAGCCACATGGACATCCTCCACTGCGGCTTGCATCTTGAGAATGGTCGTCCTGTCGACGATCTGTTCCAAAATGATGTCATCGGACTTCCGATCGGCACGATCTGAGAGGATCGCCCACTCCGATTCGCGATCGGGATAGCCGAGACGAACCCGGGCAATGAAACGATCGATCTGGGCTTCGGGAAGCGGATAAGTGCCTTCGTACTCGATGGGATTCTGGGTGGCGATAACCAGAAAAGGCGGGCCTAGTAGATGAGTATCGCCGTCCACTGTGACCTGTCGTTCCTGCATAGCCTCCAACAACGAGGCCTGCGTCTTGGCCGGTGCTCGATTGATCTCATCGGCAAGTAGCAAGTTCGTAAATACCGGCCCGGGCCGGAACTCGGGCCGCGATGTCAGCGGATCGAGCACCATCGACCCGGTGATATCCATCGGCATAAGGTCGGGAGTGAATTGCACCCGGGAGAACTCCATGTCGGCGACCGCGGCAAACGACCTGGCAAGCAAAGTCTTGGCCAACCCGGGCAAATCCTCGATCAACACATGCCCATCGGCGAGAAACGCCATCAATATCAGACGGAGCGAGTCCCGTTTTCCGATAACAGCCCGCTCAACCTCATCAAGGATCAAATCGGCGAGCTCTGCAGCTCGATCGGTTCCGATGGACGCGAGGGTCATAACGCTTCCAGTTTTCGCACGAGAACCTCGAGGCCTTCGGTGGTCAGGTTTTCGTCGTCGGAGTCCATGAGCATTTTCCATTCCTCGCTTCCCATCAAGGTCTTCGCCTTGGGTGATTCCAATGTCAGTCCGTGGGCGCCCAATCGATGAGCAGCAATTCGTTGCAATGTCGGCCTGAGCCGCCGATCAGGTGCCACGTATCCAGTCGTTGCATCGATGACGGATAGTTCCATGGCAGCCAGCGTACGAGGGAGGCGGGGCGGATCGTATTTCGGCAGGCGGAAAAGCGGTTCTGACAGGGGGTCATTGCTCTGGGGGATCTTCCGATACATGAAGATCAGAAGCAGAAGCAGGAGGACCTCCCACAAAGCGAGCTCGGTCGTTCCCTGCAACTGATAGAGAATCAGCGCCGCCATTCCGGCTGCGAGAACCGCGCCGCCGAGCAGGCGGATCATGATGTCATGCTCGCTACCACCAATTCGGCGAGGCCCTCGGCCTCGATGGCGGTCGACTCGGATTGAGGAGTGAAGCCGAAACGAGCACGCCCGTAGAGGCTGCCGAGCCGTGAAACGCTGGTCGGGTCAACACCCAATTCTCGAGTCACCCTGATGGAATGCCGGTTCGCAGTCTCGGTGACGCGGCGAGGCACTCCCCGGGCAGCGGCTGTCTCTTCAAACTCCAAGTACGCCTGAAGGACCCTTGACCTGGGGTCGGTGCCCGTCGCCAGCAGGTGGTCCTGGCTCGAGGTTATCGGCGCCGGGAGCACCGCTTCTCGGGGCAGGTCGGGCTCAAGGGTCGGATCGCCATCGCGAACCGAAACGCCGACACGGGTTAGCGCCGCGGCGACAATAGCTGCCAAAAGCAGGGAAAACAGCCATGCGCTGCTTCCGCTGGAGCCGGGAGCAACCTGGTCAACGGCTTCCTCGTTTCCGGTCACGGTTTCGGGATTGAAAAAAGTGTCGGCCAGAGGGCGCACGTAACGGAATATGAGGAAGAAGGCGATGACACCAAGAACCAATCCGAGATAGCTCCGTTTTCTTCGATCCTGGCGGGGCTTGGCTTGTTGCAAGCCCAGAGCGAAAAGCACCACTCCGACAACGGCCATCGCGACGACTATCCAGGCAAAGATCCGACTGATATCGAGGTCGAGACGGGAATTCACCTCAAAGAGGGGGTCGTCGGTCGAAGTTCCCGGTCGGGAACGAGCGGCTACGGCAACCACGAAACCGAGGAGTAGAACCGTGACTGCACCGAGTGCCATCGACACGTAACGTCGGGCCGGTGTCATCGGATGTGGCCTTTGATGAATTCCACACCTTCACGCAACGAGCTGACGACGGGTGCGCCCAGCGCATCCAACGTCCAACGGTGATGAGATCCCCCGTCGTAAATCACCACCCTTGCTCCAACCGCAATCGCTGCGGCGTGGTCGTCAGGAGTATCACCAATCAGCCAAACTGAGCCCGGATCGAGCTGCATGGCGGCGAGATGAGTCTTCAGATACGACTCTTTCAGCCCTCCGTTGGCAGTGTCCAATCCGTCGATCCGACGAAAATAGCCATCGATCCCATGAGCGCGCACCGTTGAGATCAAATGGTCCTGGGTGCTCATCGACAGGAGAGATTGTCCCCAAGCCCAATCTGCGGCGAGCTGGAGCGATTCCTCCGCGCCGGCGGCGAGGCTGATGTCGTCGACCACCTCGTAGTAGTAATCATGGAAGGTTTTGTTCAAATCGGCCCACTCCATGTCAGTGACCGGCCGATCGAACAGGTTGTCGTAGAACCGCCGCACCGGTCTGGTGAAGTGATTCCGATAGTCATCGCCGCCGACCGGCGGAAGGCCATATCTGCCAACAGACGTACTCACTGCCCGGAGAACAGCGGGCAAATCGGCGAGAAGCGTGCCGTTCCAATCCCAAACGATGTGGACATACGCCATGGCAGCAGGTTACGGGATTACTACTTGATCCACACCCCGACCGCCGAAGGTTGCAGAGTCTCATTGACAATTCCAACCCAGTCGTCGGTCAAGCCGCCGACATCTGTCTGATTTTGGAGCCGGTTGGCGAAGTCCTCGACCAGCCGCTCCATGTCATATCTAGATCTGTAGAACCGGCGATCGACCCATCGCAACACCGCCCGACGAACCGGATTGAAGAGGGCCGCCACGGTCAAAGTCGCCCCGGCGACGAACAGCGGTGAGTCTCCAGCGAACCTGCTTGGCAGCCAGATGGCAACACCGATGTACACCACGGCGAGAACGCCGATCACCAAGGCGTATCCAACAGTGCGGGAGACGAATCGATCGATGTCGAAGAGCCGGTACTTGAGCACTCCGAATGCGATGGAAACGGCGAGCAGGTTGATCGACAATCCGAGAAGTGTGTCTGCCAACCCGCCGACGGCGAAACCCGAGGTGACAGCCGAGATCGTATAGATGATTCCAAAGATGAGGACAGCGACCAGCATCCATTTGATTTGTTGGCGTTCAACCCTTTGTGCGCGTTGGAACCTGAGGGTGAGGGCTGCAACTCCTGATAAGGCGAGAACGACCAGGCCGGCACTCCACACCACGACTAGTGACCCGGCAAAGAAGTCAGTGGAGATGACACCGATTGGATTCACAACTGCCCAATCACCTTCTGATGGACCGAGCTCTACCGAGAACCAAGCGAGGAGCACCATCACCAGAATCATCGCCGCTTCCAAGCCAACCAGAATTCTCCATCGAGACGAAAGCAATTCGCCATTGGGAAAAACCAGCATCAAATGAAAGAGGGGGAAAATCAGGAGCACCCAAGAAAATTGCTCGAAACCGAGCGCCAAAACACCCAATCCGGAAAGCGTGGTCGGCACCGGGTCCAGATCAACGTAATAGCTCGCGATAAGCGATGAGATCACAAAGCTCACAGCGGGGACTATCAATACCCAGCCGACCAAGTTTCGGGGCTGTCTGGAAAGAATCGCAGCTGAGGTCGCGGCGAACGAGATCGGGATGGCGACAAATAGTGCGGCCGCGAACCAGTCCAACAGGCTGGTCGCATCCAGGTCCGGCAAACTGACGGCAACCAGGTAGACCACACCAGCGGCCACCGAAATGGCCGATATCCACGCCAACCGGGGAACAAAGCGCTCCATCATCGGATTATGACGTTATCGGCGATCACCATGACGGGTGATCATTCATCGGCACCGTTACGAATTCGTTACGAGTTTTACAGCTCCAAGCGTCCGCTGAGGGCCCGGCCCAGGGTGATCTCATCTGCGTAGTCGAGGTCTCCACCCACCGGCAGGCCTGACGCGAGTCGAGATACCTTGACGCCCATCGGTTTGAAATCGCGAGCGATAAACATTGCGGTGGCGTCGCCCTCGATCGTCGGGTTGGTCGCGACGATCAGTTCGGCGATCCCTTCGTCGGCAACCCGGCCTTTCAGCTCGCTGAGCCGGAGTTGATCGGCACCGACACCATTGATCGGAGATAGGGCACCTCCGAGAACGTGGTATCTCCCCCGGAATTCCTGGGTCCGCTCCACTACGACGATGTCCTGAGGACGTTCTACCACGCAAACCACGGTGTTATCCCGCTTCCCGTCGCGACATATGGCACATTCCTCATTGGCCGAAACGTTGAAGCACCGGGAGCACTGGCCGATTTGGTCACGCATATCGCTGATGGCTGCCGATAGGCGTCGAGCATCTGCCTCATCGACAGTCAATAGATGAAATGCCAGGCGCTGCGCCGTCTTTCCGCCGATCCCGGGGAGACGGGCGAGCTCGTCGATCACTCTTTGTACGGGTCCTTCGAACATCAGCCGAGGAGACCGCCCAAGTCGAGTCCACCGGTGACTCCTCCGAGAGATTCTCCCGCGGCGGCGATCGATGCCTCAGAGGCGCTCCGGACCGCCGCCACAACCAGGTCTTCGAGCATCTCCACATCATCGGGATCTACCACATCGGGCGAAATCTTGACCTCTACGAGCTCTTGGGTGCCGGTGACGGTAGCCTTGACCATCCCACCACCTGCGGTTCCTTCGAAGGTCCGGGCGGCCAACTCTGCCTGCGCCGCGGCCATCTGCTCCTGCATCTTTTGGGCCTGCTGCATCAGCTGGCGCATATCGGGCTGTCTATTCATCGGACCAAGGCTAGTTGGAGGGCCGGACCAAAAAAGGGTGTGTGTCGAGGCAGGTCTGCACTACGCCCCCTCGAAGTGCTACCCCTCGACTTCTTCGGCGCCAAGTTCAGCGGCGAGGAGTTGGGTTGGATCAGTGGCGCTTTCGTCACGAGTCTCCAGGGTGCTGAGGTCAACTTCATCGACATCTTCGATCTGGCCGGTGGGGTCTTTGAGCCTGAATCGGACGCCCACTTCTCCTCCCAGGAGATCGCTCGCCCGAGTGGCAACTATCGCCGACACCGCGTCGTCACTCTGGAGCGACTGGTAATGGAAGTCGTGGGCCACTTCGAGCACAATCACATTTCCCTCGACGGCCACCGGAATTGCTTCCCGAAAGTAGGCCCACCTTCGAGCGCCGAGCACGTCACGCAAGCTCCCGAAGAGACCCGACCAAACGCTCTTTAATTGATCAAATGAAACCGAAGTCGTCCCCACTTCCTTTTCTGGGTTCTTTTCCGCTGGCTCCGGGGTGGGTGTCTCGTCGATTTTCGCTCCGGCGTTCTCCGTCGGCTCCGGAGTACGTTCAGGCTGAACGGCTGTGTTGCCCTGGGGAGCCGTTGGAGCGGCCGGGGTCGGTGAGCTCACCGGTGCGACGACCTGTTGTCCGAGCTTTCGCTCCATCCGCTCGATCCTCGAAAGCAGGGCCTCAGTATCCGAGGCGGTCTCGGGACGGGTGAGCTTTATGAGTGCCAGCTCTGTCATCAAACGCTCCTCACGCCCCTCACGAAGCCGAACCAGGGCCTCGCCCAACAAGTCGACGGCACGAAGCACTTCAGTCGGCCGAACCAACTCAGCCGCCTTGCGCCACGACTGATAGACCTCTTCCGGCTCGTCGGCGATCTCAGCGAGATTCGGCGCATAGTGGGCCAGGAACGCACCACGGAAGAATCCGATGCTCTCGGAGACAAAACGACGGAGATCGACGCCCCGCGATGCGAGCTCCGCAACGAGCTCAAGTGCGGCCCGGGCATCTTCGGCCGCAATAGATTCAGCCAGCCTCATGAACGCTTCGGAGTCCGCAAGTCCCAGGGCACGTCGGACACCGGGTGGATCCACTACGCCCGCGCCGAGGGCGGCTACCTGCTCCAAAAGCGACAACGAATCCCGGACTGAACCCTCGGCGTGGCGCCCGATGGCGATCAGGGCCTGAGGATCGGCTTTGAAACCTTCCTGGTCGGAAATGGTGCTGAGATGCCCTGCCAATGCCTCGATTGGCACCGGATGAAAGTCGAAACGCTGGCTACGGGATCGGATGGTGTCGAGGAGCTTGTATGGCTCTGTGGTGGCAAGCACAAAGTGAACATTGGGCGGCGGCTCTTCCAGTGTCTTCAATAATGCGTTACCGGCTGCTTTGGACAGCATGTGCGCCTCGTCGAGGACAAACACGCGTTTTGAAGTCGCGCTCGAGGCCACCGTGGTGACGCTCACTTTGATATCTCGAATGTCATCGACCGAATTGTGCGAGGCGGCGTCGAGTTCCATCACATCAAATGAAGTACCACTTGTAATCGCTTCACAGCTGTCACACGCATTACAGGGTGATCCATGGTCGTCACGGTTCGGGCAGTTCAACGACTTGGCGAGAATTCTGGCGGTGGTGGTCTTCCCCGTGCCCCGCGGACCGGTGAAAAGGTAGGCGTGAGCTACGTGATCTTCGGCCACCTCGCGTGCGAGGGTCGTGGTCACGTGTGACTGCCCGATGACATCCTCAAACGTCTGCGGGCGATACTTCCGATACAAGGCCTGATAGTCCACGGGGTTCAACAGTACCGCTTCGCTGTGACTTCGTCCCGGGTGTTGGCTCGTTTACCTTCCGAACCAGGGAATCTCCTTCGGTTATCCATCAAACTCGTCGATACTGTGGCAGTGACAGGTGTGATCAGCGAGCCCGAAACCACCCGAGAGTCCACAACCAAACCAGCGGTGTGGGCGCGCGGTCTGGTGCGCAAATTCGGAAAGAAGGTCGCCGTCGACAATGTCGACCTCTCGATCCAAACAGGCGAGTTCTACGGCCTTCTGGGACAGAACGGTGCGGGCAAGACCACGACCATCAAGTCAATCGTTGGTCTCCTTCGCCCCTCTGCCGGCTCTGTAGGCATCGGCGAGTTCGACACGTGGCAGCACCCGACCGAGGTAAAAAAGCGAATCGGCGTACTCCCCGAGGAGTTCAATCTCTACGAACGTCTTACCGGCGCCGAACTCCTCGACTTCACCGCGGCAATGCACGGATTGAGTCGCGAGCAGGCCAAAACCAGGCGAGACGAGCTCCTCGACCTCTTGGACCTGGAGGCCGACCGGGCAACCCTGATCGGTGACTATTCCCGGGGTATGCGGAAGAAGGTGGCGCTTGGCGCCGCCATCATCCATCGTCCACCCGTCCTGTTCCTCGACGAACCGTTTGAGGGAGTCGACGCCGTTTCGGCCAGGCTCATTCGCAACTTGCTGCAGCAGGCGGCGCAGGGAGGCACAACCATCGTATTCTCATCTCATGAGATGCACCTCGTCGAGAAGTTGTGCACTCGAATCGGGATCATGGTCGCCGGGCGGCTGACCATCGACGACACACCAAGGGGCCTATGCGATCGGATGGGTGTGTCCAGCGTCGAGGACGCCTTCATCATTGCCGTCGGTGGTGACCCGGCGGGGAATTCGTCTTGGTACGTCACTTCATAGAACTGAAAGCACGTCTTACCTGGAACGGGTTCAAGACGGATACCCAGCGCAAGGTCGGCCTTCCCGTTGCCGTCATTCTCCTCTTGTCGGCGGGCTTTTGGCTTGCCAACAAGTACACCGCTGTTTACGGATCGATCGCCACGGTGGATCAGGCTGCGGGGGCTGAGTACCTGGGGTGGTGCGCCCTTTTCGCCTTCCTCGTTTGGACGACGCTGCCCGTAATCATCTTTCCTCTCGACGAAAATCTCGATCCCCAACAAATGGCGACCTTGCCCGTGTCTCCCAATCAGCTGGTTGCCGGGTTGACGGCAGCATCGCTGATCGCGCCATCGGTGGTGGTTCTGGCAATCGTTGGGTTCGCGAACGCCAGGATCCTGGCAGATGGCTGGTGGATGATCCCGCCTGCCTCCGTCGTCCTGATCCTGTTGTTCATCGTCGGCTCTCAGCTGCTTTCCGCAGCAGTGTCGGCAGTTCTCCGCAACCGGCGAGGCCGAGATCTGGCCACTTTCTTGATATTTGGACTTGCCGGTTCGGCCTTCTTCATCTACCGATCTGTTGACGAATTGGTCGCCGAGCAAGGATTCGTCAAGGCGGTCTTGTCTTATCCGATTCTGGACAAGGCATGGTTCCTCCCACCCGTGGCAGCACAAAGATCCATCATCGAGGCGGCGGCGGGGCAACCTTCGAACGCCGTCCTCTTCCTTCTGGTATCGATGGTTGGGGTGGCCGTGATGGCATTAGCCTGGCGTGGCCTGACTCAGTGGATGATCACCACACCCAGTGAGGGAAGCCGCCCCGCGGCGAGGTCGAGACGCAACGGCATGGCCTCAGGCCCATGGGGAACCATCGTGACCCTGGCCCGGAAGGAGCTTCGCTTCTACGTCCGTGATCCCCGGCAACGGCTCGTGTGGACTGGCACCGTGATTTTCGTGGGTCTGGGTGTGGCTGGAGCGGTCATGGGAACCACTGGCTTTTTCGATGTGCGCGGCCAGGAGTGGGGCCCTTTGGTAGCGCCGGTGCTAGTCCTTTTCGTGGGCCTACCGATTGCACTCAACCTCTTTGGCTGGGAACGCAATGCTGCAAGCTACTTGTTCGTTCTCCCGGTCAAACCGCGGTCACTGCTCCTCGGGAAGAACCTTGCAGTCGCCACAGCCCTTATGCTCGAGACCGGAATTCTCACTCTGATTCTTGGTGCCTTCACCGGCCAATGGAAATGGGTTTGGTTGGTGCCTCCGCTCGCCATATCAGCGATCGGATGCCAGATGGCGGTGGGGAATTTCGTGTCGGTCATCACTCCCTTGCGGCTCCCGCGTGAAGGGACAGACGTCTTCGCTCAATCTACGGAACAGGGATGTCTGGCGATCGCATCACAAACCATCTCGTTTTTCGCGATCGGGCTGCTGCTGATTCCGCCGGTCTCAGCAGTCGTCCTCACGGTGGGGTTCGGCGGAGCACTCCACCCCCTTCTCGCAGTTGTGATCACTATCGGATGGGGTGCCCTTCTATACGGATTGTCACTGTGGATTTCGGGAATCCTTCTCAGACGCAGATTGCCCGAAGTGCTCGACTGGGTACAGGTCGTCTAACGACAGATTTATGGTGAGCGGGGTAAGTTCCAGCCGTCGCATTTCAAGGAGCCTCCATGACCACCCTAAACCCGGAACAAGAAGCGCTATGCGAGCAGGATCAGTGGGATTTTTCCAAGCTGACCGCCCTTTTCATAAACACGACCCTGAAGAAGTCTCCCGAAGTCTCCAATACCCAGGGTCTCATCGATATCTCAGCTGAAATCATGCGCCGACAGGGTGTGACCATCAATGAGATCCGGGCGGCCGACCACGATCTCCCACCAGGCGTGTGGCCGGACATGACCGAGCACGGATACGAAACCGACGAGTGGCCCGTCCTATTCGACCGGGTGATGGCAGCTGACATCTTGGTGTTGGGGACCCCGATCTGGCTAGGGGAGAAGTCATCGATATGCACCAGGGTCATCGAGCGTCTCTATGGAAACTCGGGACAACTAAATGAGGCCGGCCAGTACGCCTACTACGGGCGTGTCGGTGGGTGCCTGGTCACCGGGAACGAGGACGGCATCAAACACTGTTCCATGAACGTGCTCTACTCGCTGCAGCACCTTGGATATTCCATACCACCTCAGGCCGACGCCGGCTGGATCGGTGAGGCCGGCCCGGGGCCTTCGTACCTCGATCCTGGATCGGGTGGGCCTGAGAATGACTTCACAAATCGCAACACCACATTCATGACGTGGAACCTCCTCCATCTTGGGAGACTGCTCAAGGACGAGGGGGGATTCCCGGTCCACGGGAACCAACGATCCGAGTGGGACGACGGGTGTCGCTTCGACTTCCCCAACCCCGAGCACAGATAAGGCAAACCCGTCGCCGGTTGGAATACTCTTAGTCACGTAAGGAAGGAAACGAAATGTTCTCCATGTTCAGAGACGCCGACCAGATGGAGACGGCTGAGGAACAACTCATAGCCATGCTCGCCAGCTGCCAGGACACATTCGAGCTCGGCGCCGGTGCCGTCCTCGTGAGATCGATGTCACCGAGGCAGGAAACCAACTCGGTCGAATTGACCGTGATTTGAACAAGACCGAACGTGCCGTGCGCCGCGAGATGCTGGTTCACGGAACCGTGCGCGGTGCCGAGGTAGACCACGGATTGATGCTGACGTATATGGCCGTTGCCAAGGACATCGAGCGAATCGGCGACTACTGCAAGAACATCTGGAATCTCGCTCAGATGGGTGTCAACCTTTCCAATGGCGCCGACCGCGACGAGATATTGAGCCAGCCAAAATCCGAGGCGACCTGCGCCAGCCATAGTTTCCTGTAATCCCGGATCGCGAACAGGGTGCGAAACGAGTTCACGACCCGATACCACGCACCGGGGCGGACATCCGCAAGAAGACAAAGCTAAATGCGTACTCGTCACCCTCGTACGACGCGGACGACGCCAACCCGCTCCAGTGCATTGATGTGGTAGTAGAGACGTGTTGGGAGTAGATGCAAAACGTCTGCGACTTCTTTGACTGAGCGGGGTTCGGTGAGCTGGTTCAAGATCTTGAGCCGCAGGGGGTTGTTCATCGCTTCAAGGACTCTGAGATCCTCGACGTCCATGACATCGAGTGGGGGCGCATGTTTTTTGGCCATCCCGCCAATATGGTTCAAACCATTTGAACATTCAAGCGATTTGAAAGAGCTCCTCTTTCGTGAATGTTCAACCGCAGATCCAATTGGTGAATTGGAATCGGGAATGGCAGGCTAGATCGGTGCAACGCCTCAGACTTGGAATCGACCTCGATGGTGTCGTCGCCAATTTCACCAAGGGGTGGATGGACTTTTACAACGCCCAGCACGGGACCGACCTGCAGGTTGAGGACTCCCGCGCCTGGAACGACCTCGTCGATCTAACCCACTTCAAGGATGTCGGGGAGTTCTGGGACTGGTCCGCAGACCTCGATGGGAAGTCGGTGTTCTGGCATCTCGAGACATTTCCCGGTGCGATCGAGGCTCTTGAGGACTTGGCAAACGAGGGTCATCACATCGCGATTCTCACCACCAAGCCGGCTTTCGCAGTGCATGACACTCTCGAGTGGTTGGCCCGCCACCAACTTCCGACCACCGAGATCCATATTCTCGAAGACAAATGGCGGGTTGATTGTGATGTGTATCTCGACGACGGGCCCCATGTTCTCCCGCGCCTCGCCACCGAGCGCGCCAACCGAACGATCTGCCGGTATGTGCGCCCATGGAACAGGCCTTTGCAGGGCGTGGTGGACGTCCACGACTTCGATGAGTTTCGCGAGGTTGTGTCTCGCTTGGCATAACCAACGCCACCGTGCTGTGTCCATGAACTATGGGCGAGTCGCTTGCCGCCTCGATTCACATAAGGTGTTCGATATGTCTGAAATGTTTCGTATCACCCGCCAGATCAGGGAGCGACAAGAAAAAGACTTGGCGCCTGCGGCGTCGAGGTCGACGGAGTCTGCAGGTCGCGAACTTTCGGAGGAGCCTGACGAGTTTCGGACCTCGTTCGAGCGGGATCGCGACCGGATTATCCACACCAAGGCCTTTCGGCGTCTCAAACACAAGACGCAAGTTTTTCTCAATCCCGATGGTGATCACTTCGTCACGAGGATGACCCACACCATTCATGTGACCCAGGTCGGGCGAGCCATGGCGAGGGCCCTTGGACTCAACGAAGCCCTGACTGAGGCGATCTGCCTGGCCCACGATGTCGGGCACTCCCCTTTCGGCCATACCGGTGAGGACGCGCTCACACCCTTCGTCGACGGCGAATGGCTTCACTCCGAACAAGGGGTTCGAACACTTTCGATCCTCGAGCCTCAGAATCTCACTTTTGAGGTACTCGATGGGATCCGGGCCCACTCCTGGAAGATCGACCCCCCTCCGGCAACACCGGAAGGATGGCTCTGCCGATTCGCCGATCGCATCGCCTATCTGACGCATGATGTTTCAGACGCGCTCCGCGCCGGGGTCATCGAGTATCACGACATCCCCCGAGACACCCTCACCACTTTCGGCGGTAGTGCCCGGGAGTGGATCGGGTCGATGGTGACTGCGGTAATCGAGGCGAGTTATCTCGAAGGCAAGGTAGTGATGGCGCCGGAAGATCTCGCCGTGATGGACCATCTGAGGGATTTCATGTTCGAACGGGTGTATCTGAGTCCGGAAGCCGAAGCACAGAAAGTCCGCGCCATCCAGGTGATTGGTGATTTGGTCAATTACTACCAGGAGATGCCAGGCGAGATCCCCGAGGGACTGGAGGGCTCGAATCCTCTCGCCGCCATCGACTATGTGGCCGGGATGACCGATCGTTTCGCACTCAACGCCTGGGATGCCCTTTTCCGCCCGACTCTGAACCTGTAGAGCTCGATTCGCGCCCAACGCGCGGAACCCGAGTTAACTGCGTCGCTCGCATCGAGGCAGTCGGCGTCGCTGACCGCCCGGGAACCACGACCTCGCGCCCAAATTCGCAAGGCCACCTCCCTCGATTTCTGGTCACGGCAGAATTCCCTTACCGTTCCATACCCGATGTTGAAAGTTGATTCGCTAGCAAAACGATACGGCGACGTCGTAGCTCTCGATTCATGCAGCTTTGAGGTTAACCGGGGCCGGATGATGGGATTTCTCGGACCCAACGGATCGGGAAAGACCACCACCATGCGGTCCATATTCGGGCTGGTGCGACCCGATTCTGGTCACGTCGAGTGGGAAGGAAAACCCATCGATGATGAAGCGAGGGCAACCTTCGGGTACATGCCCGAACAGCGTGGCCTATATCCCCGAATGAAGATCCTCGACCAGGTGGTTTATATGGGCAAGATCCATGGAATGGAGAAGTCCGCAGCGCTTGACGCCGCCAACAGCTGGCTCGACCGACTCGGCCTCGAGGACCGCAAGGACCACCCGCTGGAATCGCTCTCCCATGGAAATCAACAACGGGTCCAACTGGCAGTTGCCTTGGTCCATGATCCCGACCTTCTGGTCCTCGATGAGCCCTTCAGTGGCCTCGATCCAATCGCAGCTGAAACCATGTCTCAGATCCTCACCGAAGAAGCTGCTGGCGGTAAAGCTGTACTTTTCTCATCGCATCAACTCGATGTTGTCGAAGATCTCTGCGAAGACGTTGTCATCATCAGCGACGGGCAGATAGTCGTGCAAGGCGTGGTCCGGGAGCTCAAAGACGCCAGCCCCATTCGCCACCTCGAAATCGAGCTCGACGAGTCGACAGAAGATGTGCTCAGCTCTCTTGGAGCGGTGATCCGAGTTTCCTCTCGCGGGAATCGCCAAACAGCGATTATCGACGCCAGTACCGACGTCCGCGGGGTTCTCCTCAAGGCTCAAGAAGCCGGAACAATCCGCCACTTCACATATACGTCTCCATCACTCTCAGACCTGTTTCGCGAGGCTGTTAAGTGACAAGTCTCGGCAAGGTCCGGCTGATCGCCGCACGCGAGATAGGAGAAAGGGGACGATCCAAGCCATACCTCATCACGTCAGGCATAACTGCCTTGGTCGTCGTGGCCCTGATCGTCTTACCCGGACTGTTTGGTGACGAGACCTCCGAGTACGACATCGGCTCAGTCGGCACAGGCAATGTCGAGATCATCGAGACAGCGGAGATCCTGGGAAACAACAACGATGCCTCGGGGGATGCTCCGTCCGTTGCGATGACCGTTGTCGACTATGACTCGGTCGAGGAAGCCGAGTCGGCTTTGGAGACCGGGGAAATCGATGTCGCACTCGTCGATGGCAGTCAGATATTGGTCGAACGCGAGGGCGGTTTCATTGGCGATTCCGGTGCTCTCGAGTTGTTGCAGCAAGCGGCGGCGGCGATTGCCCTGGAAGAGATCGCCTCGGAAAACGGCGAGGCCGCTCAAGACGTAATCGACATCCTTTCATCCGACCCTCTCGAGGTAACTGCCCTGGTGGCCACAGACGAGGAAGCCGATTCCAGCAGCATCATCGCCTACTTCGGTCTGATTCTGCTCTACATGGCCATCATTCTCTATGGGACCTGGATCCTCACCGGAGTAACCGAAGAGAAGACCAATCGGGTGGTTGAAGTGATGATCTCTGCGGTTAAACCATGGCAACTACTCGCCGGCAAGATCGTTGGAATCGGGGTGCTCGCAATCGCCCAATTCACCGCAACTCTCGCCATTGCGTATGTGGCAATCCGAGTAATGGGGACAATCGAGATTCCCCCCGTCTCGACGGTCGGGGTGCTCAGCCTGACCCTCTGGTTCTTGCTCGGGTTCGCCCTCTACTCGGTTCTTTTCGGGGCGGCCGGTTCACTCGTCGGTCGTGTTGAAGACGCGCAAAGTGCGGCTATGCCGATGACCCTGTTCTCGGTCATCGGGTTCTTTGCCGGCTTTGCAGTCCTTGATAATCCGGATGGCACCGTTGCTGTGGTGACGACGCTTATTCCCTTCACCGCCCCATTCGTGGTTCCGATCCGGGTGTCACTCGAAGCGATACCTGCCTGGCAATTCGGTTTATCGGTTCTACTGACCCTTGGCGCGATTTATGTTTCGGTGCGCATCGCAGGCCGGATCTATGCGGGAGGCATTCTCCGGTCGGGTCAGCGGACCAAACTACGCGAGGCCTGGCGATCGGCGGAGAGCTGACGGGTATCCTGCGCGGATGGCTTACGACCAGAACCTCGCGGAACGGATCGCCGAGTATCTCGAGTCCACCCCCGACGTGGTCGAACGGAAGATGTTCGGAGGAATCGCGTTCATCATTCAAGGCAACATGGC
>JBGTGL010000077.1:0-12101 GCA_041746755.1 Acidimicrobiia bacterium
TTCATCGAGGACTACATCAGAGAGCAGGTCCTTCCGATGTATGCCAACACTCACACCGAGACATCGGGCACCGGACTACAGACCACCCGATTTCGCGAGGACGCGCGCTCCATCATCCGGGAATGTGTCGGTGGCAACACCGACGAGCATGCGGTCATTTTCGCCGGAAGCGGTGCCACCGGCGCGGTAGATCGCCTGGTCGGCATGCTCGGCCTCCGTATCCCGGCCGGGATGGACGCCCTCTACGACCTCAACCGGCACATCGCGTCCGACAACCGCCCCGTGGTCTTCGTAGGACCATTCGAGCATCACTCCAACGAACTTCCCTGGCGGGAGACGATTGCCGACGTCGTCGAGATCAAGGAGGACGCCGATGGCCATGTCGATTTGGGGGATCTCGAGATGCGTTTGACTGAGTTCCGCGGCCGCCCCCTCAAGATCGGCTCGTTCTCTGCTGCCTCAAACGTCACCGGGATAATCTCCGACACCAGCGCGATTGCTTCGCTCCTTCACCGCTATGACGCCCTCTCCTTCTGGGATTTTGCGGCATCTGCACCCTATGTCGGTATCGAGATGAGGACGAAGACCCAATCAGGCGACTACAAAGACGCCATCTTCATGTCACCTCACAAACTCGTGGGCGGACCTGGAACACCTGGTGTGTTGGTGGTGCGCAAAGATCTTCTCCACAACACCGTTCCCGCGGTTCCGGGAGGGGGAACCGTCCAATATGTCTCGTCAGAAAGACACACCTACTTATCCGATCCGGAGCATCGAGAAGAAGGAGGCACGCCTGCGATCATCGAGTCAATTCGCGCCGGCCTCGTCTTCAAACTGAAAGAAGAAGTAGGAACCGAGCGAATTCGGGAGTTGGAACACAATTACATCAGGCGGGCGATCGCGGCCTGGTCCGACAATCCGAACATCCGGATTCTCGGAAACCCCGAGGCCGAGAGACTTTCGATCGTCAGCTTCGTTATCGACTATGGCGACCGCATCCTGCACCACAATTATGTGGTGGCCCTGCTCAACGACGTGTTTGGTATCCAGGCGCGGGGCGGATGCTCATGTGCCGGCCCCTACGGACATCGACTCCTTGGCATCGACGCCACCACCACCCAACGGTTCGAAGTTCTGGTGGCAGACGGATGTGAGGTGATCAAGCCCGGCTGGGTGCGGCTCAACTTCAACTATTTCATTGCCGAGGCCGAGTTCCAGTATCTCGTCGATGCAGTAGACATGGTGGCAACTGACGGATGGAAGCTCCTACCTCTCTACGAATTCGAACCAAAGACAGCAGTGTGGCGACACCAGGATGGCCTCCCCAGGCCACCTGCATCATTACGCAACGTCGTCTTTGGCGAGGAGTCGGTAAAACCCGATGTGATGCCTCTCACAGCTCTGGCTGAGCAGATCGAGGCTGCCAGGAAACTACTCGATCATTGCGCCGAGGGTTCTCCAGACGACACGGCTCTCCCTGACGAAGCGGAACAGTTACGGTGGTTCCCCAAACCAGCTGAGGTGAAGGCTTGATCGAGCCAATAGAGAATCCAAGTCATGAAGACGTCCAGCAATGGCATCGCACATTTGCGCCGCGTGCCTTCAACTACACATGGAGCCTTCTCGACCTGGCAGAGTTGACCCGCGAGCAAGAAGAGGACATGATCGCCTCCACCCTCGCCCAGCGTTTTCACTGGTACCAAGTGGGGACTCCACGCAAACACGCGATCGCTGACTGGCAGGTTTCGAGGGTTTTTGCAGTCCTTGGCTACGCCGACCTTGCGCGAAGGTTCGGGGAGAGATCTCTCGCTGTCGCTCTCGACAACGACCTCGGCCCGTTCGTGACCGGATTTGCCCATGAAGCGATTGCCAGGGCGGCAGCCGAGGTCGACGATCTGGCTACTTTTGAGGAGCACCTCACCCTGGCGCGGACGGCATTGGCTGCGATCGAAGACCCCGAGGAGAGCGAGGCCTTACGGGCCGACCTCGATCAGTTCGACAGTTAGTTGCCCTACTTGTAAAAGGGCAGCCGCCTTACGACTTTCAAGATCGCGCCGAGAATCGATTGATAGCGCTCGTAATCCATTCCGCCCGGTGGGGCAAAGGCAGGCCCGACCCGTTGTACCGAGACGGTTTGTGGCTCCGTGTATTTCATGAGACCGATGGCACCATGCCGTCGCGAGAGCCCAGACTGTTTCATGCCTCCCATCGGGGCGTCATAACTCGACCAGGTTGCCGCGTAGCCATCGTTGACGCCGACGGTCCCCGCTTCGAGTCGGGAGGCGATTTCAACCCCTCGCCGCGTGTCCCCCGTCCAGACACTGAAATTGAGACCAAAGTCGGAGTCATTCGCCAGCGCCACTGCAGTGTCGACGTCGGGGACCCGATAGATACTGACCACCGGACCGAACGTTTCGCTCCGACAGAGCGACATTGATTCATCCACATCGCTAAACACTGTTGGTTCAAAGAACCACGGCCCGATGTCAGGCCTCGGTTTACCCCCGGTGAGAAGCGTCGCCCCACGTTCGATTGCATCCTCCACATGGCTTTGGACATCGGCGAGATGCTCTTCGGTAATCATCGAACTAACCAGTCCGCCGTACTCATACTCAGTCGACAACTCGATGTTCTCGACAGCATCAACAAATCGGTTGGTAAATTCCTGACAAATCGAATCCTCCACGTAAATGCGTTCTCCGGCGACACAAAGCTGACCACCATTGGCGAAGACTGCTCGGACTACGCCCGGAATCGAAATGTCGAGGTCAGTGTCGGCAAGCACAATGATTGCGTTCTTGCCTCCCAGTTCCATGGAGGAACCGATCAGGCGTCGCGCAGCCTGTTCGGCGACGACTCTTCCCACGGCAGTCGATCCGGTGAACATCACAAAATCGACGGCGTCGATCAACGGAGGCCCAACCTTCTTTCCATCTCCGGTGATCACTTGCACCAATCCTGGGGGAACGCCAGCCTCCTCCAATAGGGTCACCGCAAACAAAGTCGAGTAGGGCGCCTTTTCGTCGGGTTTGATTACAGCGGCGTTTCCGGCCATCAATGCCGCGACGGCATCTGAGATTCCAAGGGTGAATGGGAAGTTCCAGGGGACTATGAAACCAACAACACCATGGGGGTGGGCGTACTCATATGTGGTGGTCAGCCCAGGGAAAGACACCGAACGCCGTTTTCGGCCCAGCAGTTTTGGCCCGGTATTGGCGTAGTAGCGAGTGGTTGCGATGGCGTCGAACACCTCTTCGAACGCAGCCGTTCGCACCTTGCCTGCCTCGAGTTGCACCAGGTCAATTGCGATATCCGCCTGGTCGATTAGGAGATCATGAAACCTCGTCAGGATGCGAGCCCGGGTCTTGGTCGTGAGACGCTTCCACTCTTCTTGTGCTTTTCGAGCTTTCGCCAGAGCGATCTCGATGTCGACATCCGCTGCCTGCGGAATCGACCCGATCGTTTCCCCGGTGAAAGGAGCGACGATTGGTATTCGCTCACGGTCAGAAGACACGTCGATCCTTGCCTCCAGTCTGCGCAGGAGGTCGCGGGAAACCCGGGGAGCAAGTTGCTCGGTTGTAACTGCCATCGCTGTGGGGATTGTAGTGAGGCGCCAAGTTTCACTACGAGCGATAGTGGGTATCAGTGTTGCGATGCCCTTCGCCTCATTCGCCATCTCTACCAGCACGCACATAATCGCCACCGCAGTGCACAACGGCCATGACTTCCGACCAGAGGTGGACTCGGGTCCAGCCCTGCACAACACGGCTCTGGCCACCCTTTGAATCGAGCCCGGTGACGGCTACCCTGGCCTCATGGCCCATGTCCACCAGATCAACATCTCGAATGGCGGCGTGCCCAAACTCCCGATTTCAACAGGAAAAGTCGACGCCGACGGAATGGTTGGCGACGATCAGAACGACAAAAAACATCACGGCGGGCCCAGGCAGACACTTTGTCTCTACTCGCTTGATGTGATCCAATCGTTGCAAGAGGAAGGCCATCCCATCGAGCCCGGATTTGCCGGCGAGAACATCACGTTGGCTGGAGTCGATTGGCCCACGATCCGAAGTGGAGACCGGTTCAAAGCCGGACAGGATCTGATTATCGAGATCACCGACCCGGCCACCCCGTGCTCAAAAAACGCTGGTTGGTTCCTCGACGGAAACTTCAGGAGGATGTCTCATACGGCTCACCCCGGCTTCTCGCGCTGGTATGCGATCGTGATCAACCCGGGCGAGATCGCGGCGGGAGACGCGGTCGAGAAGCTGACGGCCTAGCCAAGAAAGGCCACCGTCCGAGACCAGGCGAGTTGACGAGCCTTGTCGTCGAAGCTGATTCCTTCGGGTTCAGCAAATCCATGCGTGGTTCCTGGATAGACATGAACTTCGACTGTCAGGTCCTCTAGACCCATGGTCGCTTCCATGAACGAGACCTCGTCGCCATCGATGTAGTCATCGTGTTCAGCCAGATGTAGTTGATATCGGGCTCTCGATCCGGCGAAGTCGATCTGTTGGGTGCCGTAGAAGGAGACGACACCATCGACTATGGAGTGAAGCCGGACTGACGCCCACAGGGCTAGTGACCCACCCATTCCGAATCCAACAATCGAGATCGATTCCCCTTCCGCCTTGTCGGCAACCAGTCCGGCTGAGGACAACACCAGCGAGGCGAGGCGGTCGGGATTGGCATCCAAGAGATGTTGCACAGCTATCGGCTCCGATCCCGGCAATTCGCCGAAGTTGAGGTCGGGCACAAGGACCGTGTGACCACTATCGGCGAGATTGTCTGCAAGCTTTTTGACCGACGAAGTCAGCCCCCAGAAAGATGGCAGGAGTAGAACCCCCGGACCGGGCCCCGAATCGGGCTGGATAAAGTACGCGAGGTCCTTGACCATGGACTCTGAAAAATAGCTCAGGCTTCGCCCTAATCGCGACCGTGCAACCGTCCGCTGCGCAATTTGGTGGCCCTCAATTTGTGCGGTCGACAGCGAAGAGGGATCGATTGACCGGCTACAGCGGATCAGACGGTGGCGCCGACCCTGTCCACCCCTTCCATCCGTTTGCCCCTCAGATCACTTGCGGTGCCGGCCCTTCATGAGAGGAACTCGTGGAACTTCGATCTACGATCCGGCCAATGACATCGGCCGTAGCCCCGCTTCAATACGGATCATTCCGCACATTGTGGATCGCCTCGGTGCTGTCGGCGCTCGGCACCTTCATCCAGTCAGTCGCGGGATCGTGGTTGATGTTGGACCTGACGGGTTCGAATACCTGGGTCGGCTTGATGGTGGCCTCGTCGACACTTCCGTTGCTGTTCCTCGCCCTTGCCGCCGGAGCCCTTGCCGACATGTTCGATCGCACCAAGCTGATGCTCGTCGCCCAGACGATCATGGGATCGTCCGCTCTGGCGATGGCGTTCTTTACATATTCCGATCTGATTACTCCGCCGCTGCTACTCGGTCTCGGCCTGCTGTTGGGGACCGGAGTCGCCCTCAACTTGCCTACATGGCAGGCGCTGCTGCCCGACCTCGTGCCCCGGGGAATGATCGCGTCGGCGGTAGCCCTCCAGTCTGCGGCATTCAACGTGGCTCGAGCTGTCGGTCCGGCTTTGGGAGGATTAATACTTGCATCGATGGGACCCGCCGCCGGGTTTGGGATCAACTCGCTTACGTACCTCTTTGTCATCGTTGCCTTGATCGCAGTTGGCCGACGACTCCAATTACCCGAGCGGGAGACGATCTCGCTCGGAATCGCAATCGGGCTCGGAGTCAGATTTGCCCGCTTCACCCCACCGTTCCGACGCCTACTGACCCTGGTCGCGTTGTTCGCGATCACATCTGCGTCGGTCCAGTCAGTTCTTCCCAATCACACCCGACACCTCGGCGGTGAAGAGGTTGCGTACGGAATCCTCCTCGGGGCGATGGGAGTTGGTGCCCTGGTGGCGGCGGCGGTCCGTCAGCCTTTCATGGCTCGGTTTCCCGACCGGCCATCGCAGATCACCATCGTTGGATTCAGCTTGGCCGGAATCGTCGTGGCTCTAGCTCCTGCCATCGGGGTGGCAGCGATTGGGATGCTAATCGCAGGATTCTTTTGGGTTCTTACGTTGACGGGCCTCAACGCCACTGCGCAGCTGATCAGTCCGCAATGGATCAGAGGACGCGCCATGTCGCTCTACAGCCTGTCCTTCGGCGGGATTCTTCCGGTTGGTTCGATCCTTGCGGGCGTTTTCGCCGACGCCACGAGCACAACCACAGCGATTGCCTCGATGTCGGCGGCAGCAGGGCTCATCGGTCTGATCTCGCCTCGATTCAATGTGCCGTCGCTACTAAATGTCGAGACGCCGGAATTTTCCGAGCGGTCATCTCCCGCTCATGCGCCAACAGTTTCTGGAGGACCGGTTGTAGTGCTGAACGCCTGGCAGATCAACCAAGACGACCTCAACAAATTCACGGCGCTCATGAACGAGGTGCGTTTGATCCGACTCAGCACCGGGGCCTACCGCTGGCTGTTGACGCGGACCGCCGCTGATCCGTTGAGGATCGTGGAGATTTTCGAAATAGGTTCGTGGCAGGAGCATCTCTCCCAGCACGGAAGAATCGATGACGCATCCGCAGCCACACTGCGAAAGGCGCGGAGTTATGACACGGGTGAAGGTCCGACGACGCGACACCTCATCGGGATTGACGAAAGGAATCCCGAGCTATTTCAGGATCTCATCCGACAACATGAAGAGCTCCATCGGGACGACGGGTCGATCCCCACTTTTGATCAGGAGGGTTGAACAAAAGACATTTCGCGTTTGAACTTCTTCCAGTCCGAGGCCGATGTAGACCAAAAAACATCGGTGACAATCTCAATCAATCCGATGGCGAGGAGAGCCCAGATCGACCAGGCGGGGGCGTCGGCCGCCAACCCTGCGCCGATCATCAAGAATGGAATCAACTTCGTCACAATCGCCCCGGCCGCGTGCATCCAGGCCCGGGAGGCCGCGGGCGCCCTCAAGTATGTCGAGTAATCGGTCTTGACCCCGGGTTGGGGGCGGGTCAGCGTCCCGATGAACCAGGCGGTGAACCGGATCCCCATCGCCTGCCCGACGATGAGATGAGCCAAGCCATGGGTGGTCACCAGCAACACACCGGTTCCTGCGAGGAGCCAGACCCCCGACCAAAAACCCTCAAATCGATATGCCAGCCCGACCAGGAACGATCCAAACACTGTGCCCGCCAACATCAGGGCGGTACCGAACCACAATGGGACCACCAAAACTGCCCAATTCTTGAATGCGATCTGATCGATTTCAGAGACGGCATCGATATGACGGTGAAGGCTGTCGTCACGCTTTATCTCGGACACCAATTTCCAAAAGCCTGTGCCTGCGAGGCTTTCACCGCGGTCTGCCGCCGCTCGCGCCTGATTAATGGTTCCGGTGGCAGTCACAACGTCCATTTTGCAGCGTTACCGTCCTCTGTCTCCATGCCCGGACCATTTGTTTGCAACCATCTACTCCCATTCGGTGTTCTCCATGTCGATGGATGATCTAGCGGTAGCCCTGAGCGTGAACCTCGATGGCGCATTCCCCTCTCTGGTTAATGACGTGAGGCCAGGACTGTATTGGGGACTCCGGCGACTCACCGGTGATGGCCACCAGGCCGAGGACCTGTCCCAGGAAGCGCTGATCAAGGCATATCGCGCCTTGCAGACCTACGAGCCCGATCGGATTCGCCAGCTCAAACTTCATCCTTGGTTGTGGACAATTGCTCTCAATCTGGGGCGTAATCACCTGCGTGATCGCTCGCGACGCCCGACCTTGGTCGAGGAGACGGCCGAGCCAGCTCTCTTTGATCCCGATCCGCCAGACCTCGCCGCCTGGCAACAGCGACTCAATCAGCTCTCCAAACCGCAGAGAGAGGCGGTCGTCCTCCGCCATGTGGTCGGGATGGACATAGCCGAGATCGCCGTCGCTATCGGTCGACCTGCAGGTACTTGCAAGGCGGATATCCACCGTGGGCTCAACAAATTGCGCAAGATTATGGAGACAGAAAGTGAACATTGAACGAGAACTATCGGCTCTGCTGGGCGAGCGAACCCCCGAGTCGATTTCGGAGGCCACTGCCCTCGGAACGGGCTTGGCAGACGGATACGACATCTACGAATCTCCGGTGGGGATGGTTGTAGTGGCATTCAATCCCAACGGCGTCTCCGCGGTCACACTGGCTGGAGAGGATTATTCCGGCTACTTCAAGGACCGGTTCGCTCGACCCCTAATCCGGGCTGAGGCCCCGAGAGCGTGGGGTTATCTCATACCGCAACGCATTGAAGCCGGTTCGCCGGGGAAGCTGCCCGTGGATCTTCGCTCGGTGACTGCATTTCAGAGCGAGGTTCTGTTGGAGGCGGCCCGAATCCCCCGTGGCGAGGTGAGGCCGTACGGTTGGCTGGCCCGTCAGGTGGGCAATCCTGGTGCGGCCCGTGCCGTCGGTTCCACAATGGCCCGCAACCCGGTCCCTCTGATCATCCCCTGTCATCGAGTTGTCCGATCTGATGGCCACATGGGTGCCTACTCATTGGGTGGTCCCGACCAGAAATGGGACTTGCTTACCTACGAAGGTGCCGAGCCGGACCGCTTGGAAGACCTGGCCAGCCACAACACTCGGATCCAGGCCAACACATCGACCGGTATCTACTGCCTGCCCACGTGTGCGGCGATCCGTCGATCCCGACCCGAGAATGTGGTTGGGTTTGGCTCGGCGGCCCGCGCCGAATCCGCCGGGCATCGAGCCTGCAAGGTGTGCCGCCCCAGCTAACGGTTAGCCAACCCACGGACCGACCAGAGCCGGCGAATCAGTTACCCTCGCCCGAGATGTCTGAAGTCAGTACCGAACAACTCGCAGTAAACACGATCAAGGCCCTGGCGATGGACGCAGTCCAAGCCGCCAACAGCGGCCATCCCGGAATGCCGATGGGGATGGCCGACATCGCCGTCACCTTGTGGACGAAGTACCTGATCGTCGATCCTGACAACCCGCAATGGCCCGACCGGGACCGGTTCGTCATATCCAACGGACACGGTTCGATGCTCCTCTATACCTTGCTCCATTTGTCCGGATTTCCGCTGAGCCTCGACGACATCAAGAACTTCCGCCAGTGGGGATCTCACACCGCCGGACATCCCGAGATAGACCAGGAAATCGGTATCGAGATGACCACGGGCCCACTCGGTCAAGGGTTTGGGACCGGAGTGGGGATGGCTATCGCCGAGGAACATCTCCGGGCCAGACTCGGCGCAAATCTGGTTGATCACCGAACTTTCGGGTTCGTTTCAGATGGTGACCTCATGGAAGGGGTCAGTGCCGAAGCCGCCTCACTGGCGGGTCATCTCGGACTCGGGAAATTGATCTACTTCTACGACGACAACAACATCTCCATCGACGGGTCAACCGACATCGCCTTCAGCGAGGATGTCCCGGGAAGGTTTGCCGCCCAAGGTTGGCATACTGCAACTGTCGATGGACACGACCGGTTGGCGATAGCCGAAGCGACTGAGATCGCCGTCGCCGAGCCGGACCGACCCTCACTGATCATATGCAAGACGCATATCGGTCACGGGGCACCAAACGCCCAAGACACCGCCAAGGCTCACGGGTCGCCCCTGGGTGATGAAGAAATCAAGATGACCAAGGAGGGGATGGGCTATCCAATCGACCCCGCCTTTTATGTCGACGACACGGTCTACCAGTTCTTTGCCGGTGCAATGCAAAGAGGTCGGCTCGCCCGCGAGGCATGGACAGGCCGCCTCGAATCAGCGGACCCGGCCAACAAAGACTTGTGGCGAGAGCTCAATTCGACGGAGAGCGTCGCGATCGAGGGTCCGGGGTTCGAAGTCGGGTCAGCAATGGCCACGAGAGCCTCTTCGGGGAAACTATTCGCGGAGATGGCCGAAAAGGTGCCCGGCCTCATCGGCGGCGCGGCCGATCTGGTGGGTTCGACCAAGACCGTGATCGACAGCACGAGGTTGTTCTCCAAAACCGACCGCGGCGCTCGCGATATCGCGTTTGGAATCAGGGAACATGCCATGGGGACGATCACCAACGGAATAGCCGTTCACGGTGGCCTCAGACCATACGGTGCCACCTTCTTTGTGTTCAGCGACTACATGCGTCCCGCCGTCCGCTTATCGGCTCTGATGAAGGCACCGTCGATATGGGTGTACACGCACGACTCCATCTTCCTCGGTGAAGACGGGCCCACCCACCAGCCCATCGAACACCTCGCTTCGCTCCGGGCCATGCCCGATCTTTGGGTGATCAGGCCCGCTGACGCCAACGAGGTTGTCCAAGCATGGAATGTTGCCCTCAACCGACATGACGGGCCGGTCGCGTTGGTCCTGTCGAGACAGGATTTGCCCACCCTCGAACCCGTCGCTGATGGCGTGTCCCGTGGTGGTTATGTCCGACGCGATGGCGACGATGTCACCTTGATTGCAACCGGTTCCGAAGTCTCAGCCGCATTGGACGCTGCAGTCATCCTGGAGAAGTCTGACGTGTCAGCGAGGGTCGTGAGTCTCCCTTGCTGGGAGCTGTTCAGCCTCCAAGATGATGAGTATCGGCAGGAAGTCCTGGGCACCCGGCCCCGCATCTCGATCGAAGCCGCCTCGACATTTGGATGGAGCGCGCTGGTTGGCCCCGAGGGGACCAGTATCGGGCTCGACCGATTTGGGGCCTCAGCGCCTGACACCGTGCTTGCCGAGAAGTTTCGATTCACCCCGGAAGCCATTGCCACGAAAGTCCAAGCCTCTCTCGGCGGATAGAGGATGCCCGACCGGGTCGTCATTATCGGAGCGGGGATTGCCGGAGTCGCTGTCGCTCATTGCTTGTCCGGGCGCGATGGCGTAGGTGAAGTCCTGTTAGTCGATCCGAGACCGCCACTCACCCTGACATCAGACAAATCGACGGAGTGCTACCGGAACTGGTGGCCGAACCAGCCCATGGTTGCGCTGATGAACCGTTCGATCGACCGCCTCGAAGAGATAGCTGACCAAACCAACAACGGATTCGGCCTCAACCGTCGGGGATATCTGTTTGTCACCGCAGAGCCACAGCGACTTTCGACATGGGCCGAGCAGGCAAACCGAACATCCCAATTCGGAGGTGGCCCGGTTCGGAGCCACCCCGGCCCGCTGGAATACCGTCCCGCCCCAGCCCACGAATATCACCAACAGCCAGAGGGAGTGGATATTTTCGAGGACGGCACCGCGCTCAGAGAGGAGTTCCCTTTTATCACCGAGATGGCAGTCGGAGCGATTCACATCAGGCGAGCTGGCTGGTTCAGTGCCCAACAGTTGGGCTCGTGGATGCTGGATGAAGCAAAACAGCGCGGGCTTTCTCATCGTCAAGTGGCCGTGACCGGCATCAAAACCGACGGGGACGCCGTCTCCGGAGTGGAACTGAGTGACGGTGGTTCCATCGCATGCGACGCTGTGGTCAATGCGGCCGGACCGATGGCCGCGGATATCGGAAAGATGGTCGATCTCGACCTTCCCCTCACCTCGGAAGTCCACCTCAAGGTGACATACCGCGACCACCGACGTGTCGTCCCCCGAGACGCTCCCATGATCATTTGGAGTGACCCACAGCGTGTCGGGTGGTCGGATGAGGAGCGCTCGGGCCTCGAGCAGATCGGACGTCAGGACTTGCTCGACGAAATGCCGATCTTTTGCCACGGTCGTCCCGAAGGTGGAGCAGACTCCGACTATTTCCTGGCTCTCTGGGAATATCACGACGATGTCCGCGAACCGGTATGGCCTCTACCCGAAGACGATCTCTACCCGGAGGTTGTATTGCGCGGTCTAAGCACAATGATCCCTCGCTTCGCCGAATACCGGGACGGCCTCCCGGCGGCAACGGTGGACGGCGGCTACTACACCAAAACTCCAGACAACCGGCCGCTTTTGGGCCCGGCCGGACCCCGTGGATTCTTCCTGGCGTGTGGGTACTCCGGGTTCGGAGTGATGGTGGCCGCCGGTGCTGCTGATCTGGTGGCCGACCACATCACCGGTTCTGACCTGCCGCGCTACGCCGAGTCATTTCTCCTTTCACGCTACAT
>JBGTGL010000078.1:0-7715 GCA_041746755.1 Acidimicrobiia bacterium
CGATTTCGTCGACACCGAAGAGTGGGAGCTCCTGAGGGATATGTCCCTGACGATCAATTCATTCTTCGGGTGGGACTTCAACTCTTGTGAAACGTTGCGCCGGGATGGGGAGTTTTTCCCGATCGATTTCGCTAATGGCAACCCCGACTCGCAGGTGACTTCGCTTCACTACCACCTGCCGTGGCTGGTGAAGTCGATGATCCGGTGGACGCTGTTTTGCGCTGCGTACCAGCGTCCGATGCAATTCGACCTGCGTTGGCCGGACTACTTCAAGATTGCCGACTCTGGTCGGTCCTACCGAGAGAAACTGGCCGCGTACGCCGACCTCGCCCGGCAGCGCTACGAAACCGACAAGTTCGAGGAGTTCTGTGCCAACAAACTCGGCGATCTCGATGAGATCACCCTTGCTTACATGGAGACGCCGCGGGCTCGGAACGCTGTTGCTGCCAAAGTGGCTGCCATGTTCCCTGCTCACGAGGCCGAGGAGTTCACTGAGCACTTTTGGGGTCTGCTCCAATTCTGGCGGAAGACCGAAACGGACAGATTGCTCGATCGTGAAGTCGGTTGAATCGTGGTACTCCGCATCGATCGAGGGCGAGCTGCGACTGGTGCGTTGGGGCGAGGTCGGCGTCCCGGTCCTGGTTTTTCCAACTGCCGGTGGAGATGCTGAGGAAATCGAGCGGTTCGGGCTGATCGAGGCCCTGGACCCTCTGCTCGCTGCGGGAAAGATCAAGGTCTATTCGGTGGACAGCGTGGCCGGCAGGAGCCTTCTCGAGAAAAGGGACCCGGCTCACACCGCATGGCTCTTCAATTCCTTCTCGTCGGCCATCGGCGAGGAACTCGCCCCCGCCATCCGGGTCGACTGCAAAAGCGCCGACATAGAACTCATTGCCGCAGGTGCCTCGATTGGCGCATTCAACGCCGTTTCGGCCCTGTGCCGACATCCCGACGTTTTCCGGGCAGCGGTGGCCATGAGCGGGACTTACGACCTGTCGCCTCAGCTCGGCGGCGATTTCGGCGACGACTTCTATCTCGCCTCGCCCTTGCACTTTCTCCCCGACCTGAGCGGTCCTCAACTCGACGATATCCGCGCCCGGTCCGTGGTGCTGGCAACGGGTTCCGGAGCATGGGAGGATCCCGATCAAACCTGGGAAATGGCGCGAGTACTGGGGTCGAAGGGCATTCCGAACCGTGTGGACGTCTGGTCGTCTGATTACGAGCACGATTGGGTGACATGGCGTGCGATGCTGCCTCTCTACCTCGAGTCTCTGACGTGAAGATCCTTTTCGCCACTGCCGAACTGGCGCCTTTCGTCAAGGTTGGCGGCCTGGGCGACTTCAGCGCGGGCCTGGTGAGGGCGCTGCGCGGTGATGGTTTCGAGGTGGAGGTGCTTCTTCCCGACTACGGAAATCTCGATTTCGTCGCCGAATCCGAGGAGGAGCTAGCTATGCCCGTATGGTCGGAGGGTGCCCGGGTTCGCCGTGGTCATCTCGATGGATTCGCAGTTTCTCTGGTCGGTGCCCCCGGTCTGGAGAGGCCCCATCCCTACCTCGACCCCAACGGCATCGGCTGGGAAGACAACGACTTGCGCTTTTTTACGTTCTCAGCCGCCGTGGCCTCATGGGCGTCGACGACCGAGCCCGATGTCATTCATCTCAACGACTGGCATACCGGCGCCGCCCTCGGTTTTCTCGACCGACCCCTGCCATCTTTGCTGACAATCCACAATCTGGCTTACCAGGGAACTGCGTCAGGCGTGTGGCTTCGGGTGCTTCCGAGGCGCCCCGAAGCCTATGAGTGGTTTGGTGGGACCAACCCCTTGACCGGTGCCATTGCACTGGCCGACAGAGTGGTCACAGTTAGTCCGACGTTCGCTCTCGAGTCGCTCCAGCCTGAGACGAGCTTCGGTCTGAGCGGTCCTCTCACGGCCCGGGCGGACGATTTCTTCGGGATTCTCAACGGGATCGACACCGATGTCTGGGATCCCTCCAACGATCCCCACCTATCGCTGACCTACGACGCAGAGTCGATCGCCCGCAAGCGCCAATTGAGACGGAATCTGGCCGCCGAGCTCGGATGGCCGGAGACCAACGAGCCTTTGATCGGGATGGTCACCAGATTGACCGGGCAGAAGGGAGTGGATATCGCCCTCGAAATGATCCCCCTCCTCGATGAGCTCGGGGCCAGGATGGTCTTGCTCGGCTCGGGGGAGCGGGATCTTGCAAACCTGGCGAACTCCGCTGCCGAGAACAGCCCGAGATTTGTCTTCAGAGAGGGATACGACGAGGGCTTGTCGCATCGGATCTTCGCCGGGTCCGACCTTTACCTGATGCCGAGCCGGTTCGAACCAGCCGGCCTCACCCAGATGCAAGCGATGAGATATGGCACGATCCCGGTGGTCACCGATGTCGGTGGGCTCCACGACACAGTCGTAGATTCCGACCGGATTCCCGAACTAGGGACTGGTTTCGTGGCGTCCGAAGTCAGCGCTTCCAGCGTGGCCGATGCACTGGGCCGTGCCGTGAAGGGATGGCGATCGACCGGTCGACGTGGTGCGCTCCGAAGGAGAGGCATGTCGATCGATTGGTCATGGTCGGTGCCTGCGTCCCATTACGCCGAGCTCTATTCGGAGATCAGCTCGGCGCGGTGACGATGTCCTTCTTGCCGATGGTTACGACGCCACCCGGTGACCTGCCGAAACGGTCCTCATCGCTTTCCGGCTCGACACCGATGTTTGTGCCCGGCGGGATGATCACGTTCTTGTCGATGATGGCGTTGCGGATCACCGAGCCATGCCCGATTCTCACGTCGTCGAGGAGGATGCACCTCTCGACGGTCGAGTCGCCCTCGATGTGTACTCGCCGGAACAAGACGGAATCGGTCACGTTTGACCCCGAAACGATCGCACCGGCGCTGAGCATCGAGTTCTCGACCAGGGAGACCCTGCCTTCCTCGGAGACGACTTTGGCGGGAGGGGCGTTCTGGCTGGCTGTATAGATCGGCCACCGCTGGTTGTACAGATTGAACACGGGCTCTGGTCTGACGAGGTCCATGTGGGCCTCGAAGTACGAATCGATCGTTCCTACATCCCTCCAGTACCCGCGATCGCGCTCTGAGTCGCCGGGGACGGTGTTCTCGCCAAAGTCATACACATGGGCCCTCCCGGCCTCGACCGAAGCCGGGATCAGGTCACCGCCAATGTCGTGTTTAGAACTCGAGCTGGTTGCGTCGGTCTGAACGAGGTCGTAGAGGAAATCGGCCTCAAAGATGTAGTTTCCCATCGATGCGAGTACCGAGGAAGGGTCATCCGGAACGGGACGGGCATCGTCCGGCTTCTCGCGAAACGCATCGATCTGCGTCGTCGTGCCCTTCTCAATTACTCCGAATTGGTTCGCCTGGTCGATTGGTGCCCGGATCGCAGCGACGGTGACGCCGGCCTTGGTGTCGATGTGCTGTTCCAACATATGGCTGGGGTCCATCCGATAGATATGGTCGGCCCCAAAAACGAAGACATGCTCGGGCATTTCATCGTGGAGGATGTTCAGGTTCTGGAAGATGGCGTCGGCCGAGCCGAGGAACCACCGCTCGCCGACCTTCATCTGAGCTGGCACCGATGTCACATAGTTGCCGAGCAGCGGAGAGAGCCTCCACGTCAGTGAGAGGTGGCGGTTGAGGCTGTCGCTCTTGTACTGGGTGAGGACCAAGATTCGCCGGTAGCCGCCATTCACCAGGTTGGAAAGTGCGAAATCGATCAGGCGATATTGGCCTCCAAAAGGGACGGCCGGCTTGGCCCGATCCCGGGTGAGGGGGAGCAGGCGAGTCCCGACACCACCGGCGAGGACCATCGATATAGCGGTGGGATGGTTGGCGCTCATGCCCTCAAACTACTCCATTTGTCAGCGCGCGCCAGAGGAAACAGAGAGAGCCCCGGCAGTTGCCGGGGCTCTCTTGGTCGTTTGGCTCGGGACAGGGAGGGGGGATCCGTACACCGTCCAAACTAGGGAGGACACAGATTGCAACCTGCAACCGGTGAGAATTATTTCAGGCCTACCTGATTTCAGGCGTCCTGCTCGTCCATGATCTTCCCGCGAACACGTGGAAACCGGATGGGAGCATGGGCGTGGCAGTGCTCAGCCTTGTTGTATTGGGAAAGCCTGGTTTCGCACCCGCCTTTGGCGCAGACGCGGCCGGTGTTGAAACGCTTTGATGGACGAGTGACGCCTTTGATGGCGGCCCCTCTGACTGTATCTGTCATTTTTCCCCTCCTGGTTGGGGTTTCTTCTTATTGGTAAACACTCTGTCTTGTCGTGTGATTCCGAAATACGGTGGATATCCGAAGCACCTGTGTTATTCGTTTCAACAGGTCACTTCGTACGACGAACCTCTTCTGGTTCTTGGTTAAGACGTCGGGAATAACCGTGTGGTTCCCCGCAGGTTCCATTCTAAACCATCAACACCCGGATTTAGCCAATCCCGAGCTTCCGCAAGAAGGCGGAGTTGTCTGGCGTTCGCCCCAAGAAGTTGATCAGCATCTCCTCGGCATCGAGCGATCCGCCCTTTTCTAGTACCTCGCGACGGTAGGCCATGCCGACTTCGGGGCTGGTCGCGCCCTTCTCCTCGAATATCGAGAACATGTCGTCACCGAACACCTCCGACCACATGTACCCGTAATAGGCCGAGTCATAGCCGCCCATCAGATGCCCAAATGAGGCAAGCGAGAATGTTCCTTCCGGGTGGGGAAGGAGAGAGATGGCCGCGGCGTCCCGGAGAGCTCCGTCGAGGTCTTTCTCATCGCCTGGTTGATGGATACGCTGGTCGATCCACCCAAACTGGAGCTGTCGCAATTGGTGGATTGCGATGTTCAATTGTCGAGCTTCGACCAGTTTGTCGACGAGCTCGTCTGGTATCGGATCGCCGGTTTCGTGGTGACGCGCGAATTTCTTCAACACTTCCGAACGCCATACCCAGTGCTGCATGATCTGGCTTGGAGCTTCGACGAAATCTTGTTCGACGTTGGTGCCGGAGAATCGTGCCAGCTCAGTCCGCCCCAGGTTCTGATGGAGCACGTGTCCGAACTCATGAAACAGAGTTTCAACTTCGGAGTGTTGAGGAAGTGATGGCGTTGTTGCCGTCGGCTTGGTGAAGTTGGCCACCATGGCACAGACCGGGTTCTGGTAGGACCCGTTCTCGAGGCGCCGGCTCAAAATGAGAGGGAATTCGGCTGCGTGGCCGAACTTCCCTTCCCGCGGAAAGAGATCGAGATAAAAGTGGGCCAATGACTCGCCGGACGCGGCGTCCGACATCTCGAATAGCCTGACATCAGGATGCCAGGCACCCCCGGCGTCGACTTCTTCGAAAGTGATGCCAAACGTCGACTGGACCAGCTCGAACATCCCGTCGAGAACCGCGTCGAGCGGGAAGTATGCGGCCACTTCGAAGGGATCCACCCCGTAGTCCGTTTTTCGCTGCAACGTATCGAAATAACGCCAGTCCCACACCTGCATCTGGCTGTCGTCGTACTCCTGTGCGAGAAGGTTCGCCATTGCATCCAGGTCCTCCTTGCCCTGGGCATTGAGGGGCGGGATCAGATCGTCATAGAAGGCCGAGACTGCCTCGGGCGTCTTGGCCATCCGCTCTTCGAGCTGATAGTGAGACCAGCTCGCCACCCCGAAATCCTGGGCGATCTGGTTTCGCAGCTTTATCGCCTCTTCGAGAATTGGCCGGTTGTCCTCAACAGCCTGGTTTGCCGATTTGCGGCTCAGTTCTTCCCGGAGATCGCGTCTTTTTCCGTTCTCGATGAACGGGAGGAGGTCGGGGTAGTCGAGCGTCACTTTCATCTTGCCGCTGTCCTCGTCGACGCTGAGTCCGTCGGCAAAGGAGCGAGGTAGACCGTCGAGGTCGTCATGGTCCACGAGAATGCAGTCCTCGTATTCGTCGATGTTGTTTTGGAACCGCACCCCCAACTCGACCAGTCGTTGCGTCTTCTCCTTGACCGATGCTCGGGTATCGGCGTCGAGATCGTGTCCTGCCCGGCGAAGGTCGCGAAGCATGAACTCGAGAAAGCGCTTCTGCTCGCCCTGGAGACTCGAGGCCTCTGCCGTCGTGCCGAACTCTTTCACCGCGGCGTTGAGGTCATCGCGGAAAATCATCTCCACCCCGAATGTGTTCAACTTCTCCTGGGCTTCGTTCCCGGCCTTTCTGACCGCCAACTCGGGGTGCACATATCCCATGAAGGCGAATGCGGCGAAGGCGTGGGCCATGAGGTCGCCAATCTGATCGATCGGCATCAGCGTGTTCTCAAATGTCCTCGGAGTGGCGTCGACGAGGGTATCAAGGACGCCGCGGGCATCGTTGATCGCCTTGTCGGTACCGGCGGAGATATCTTCTACGGTGATATTTGTGTAGGAGTACATACCGGGACAACGCTAGTGGCGTCTCCTCGCCAACGGTTTTAACTTCGCCGGGGAGGGGCGTCCTGTCACCTACCTGGTGGGGCGAAAAGCTCCTCCGCTTGGGCCGTGCTCAAGGCCTCGTCGGGGTTGATTCCGTGGCGGTCGCTAGCAGCTCTTATCCCGATCGACGGGTCGGGTGGTTCGACTGGACAATCGCTCCCGCCCAGGAGGTTCACGCCGACAGAAGCCAGCGAATGGAAGCGGTATGCGAGTCGCATTCGCTCCGCCCCCAAACGCTTCTCCAACCAGTCGCCTTCAGAGGCGAGAAACGCTGGCTGAATCGAGACGGTTATCCCGAGACGGGCTATTCGATCGACTGCTTCGTCGGTGAGTAGCGAAGCATGTTCAAGGCGGAGTGACGCCGGGTCTGCACCCTCACCGAGAAGGATCTCAAACAGGTCGAGGACCTCGTCGTTCGCTCGATCGCCGATGGCGTGGATTGCAACCGCCCCGCCGAGGTCGAGCGACGCGCGTGCCATCATCAATGCCCTATCAGGCCGTAGTCGCAGCGTTCCGACTTGCTCCTGTTGATCGGCAAAAGGCTGATACATAGCTGCGGTGTGGCCACCGAGGCTTCCGTCGGAAAAGTCCTTCCAGCCAACAAAACTCACCCGCCCCTCAGTAGACCGAATCGCCGCTGCTGCGGTCGTCAGTTCGTTGGGATCTTCGGTAATGACGATTAGGCCGATGTCGATGGGAAGGTCGGGGGCCAGGTCGAGGATGGTGTCCAGCTCTCGACCCACACCGCACCACATCGGTTCGCCGGCGGAGACCATCCCGGTGACCGAGCCGATCCCTACGTCGCTCAAACCGGTGAGCGCGGCGAGGGTCTCATCGCGGGAGGGTGTCGGACTGATCGGGGACAGGGCGTCGGAGACGACTCCGAGCGCCGTTTCGCGCAACACACCATTGGGCATGCCCGTGCTCTCGCGGTCGAAGCTGCCTCCGTCGGGATTGGCGGAACCGACATCAATGCCGGCGAGTGCCAGAGCTGCAGTGTTGGCCACTCCAATATGCCCGCAATAGCGATACAAGAGGATGGGCCGCTCGCGAGAGATTTCATCCAGGAAATGGCGATCCGGGAACTCGTGTTCGGCGAGGCCCTCATCGTTGAGTCGTTGCCCGATGATTGCACCGGTGTCCGACTCGTCCCGAGCCGCGGAGACACGGCGGAAGAGGTCATCGAAGTCCTCCGTGTCCATTAACTCCAGACCGGTGACCATCGAGACATAGCCCATGGGGTGAAAGTGGTGGTCGTGGTAG
>JBGTGL010000079.1:0-6003 GCA_041746755.1 Acidimicrobiia bacterium
TCCTGTTCGAGCCCGATCTTCGCCCGTTCGGAGCGGGCGGCCGCCGCCGACGCTTCCACGGTTACTCCGTCGATTACTCGAACCAAGACGCCTAGGAGTACCAGCAATAGAAGTCCGAAGCTGACCGTGAGAAAGGCAGTAGCGTCGATACGCTCGGAGGTGGGAAACGCCTCCGTGATCGCCAGAAGAATGGCCGGAGCGAGGAGCACCACCGGTCCAAACACCCGCAACGTCCGGCCGCCAATCCCGGGGCTCGACGCCGTAGATAACAAGCCGCTAGCTGGCCGGAACAATACGACTCCAATTGCGATGAGTAACGCGGTTATTGTTGCTTGAAAGGAGATCTCCGGACTACGAAACAATCGTCCCAATGAGGGGTCTCCAAAGGCGTATCCCAGGAAGATGACCAAAGAAATGGAGAAAACCAAAAGACCCGAAAGCTGACCTGCAATGATCCGAGATTCGCGGCGGCTGACCATCAACAACACCGCGAGACCGAGAGCGAAATTGATGAGTCCGACCGCAAATGCAGGGACGTGACCGAAGCCGTCACCCCATGCGCTGTCCCTTCCGGTCAAGTAGAGGGCCATCACTCCTAAGCCAAAGAGTCCGGCAGCCATGCAGAGTCCTAATCCAACCCGGCGCCATACGACAGACGTCGTAACCGACCGGCGGACGTCGCCCGCCAATAGCGCACCCACCGCCATTACTGCCAATGAAACGGCGCTAGCCGGGCTGATAGACCGTACGAACGCGGGTCCCTCGGGTAGAACGTTCCGAAGGGGCTCCACGAGAACACTGATCAGGAGGATCAGTGCGTAAAGCGCCGCGATCCACCGCATGATCCGCCCGGCCGTCGCCATTTTCATTTCGATACTCGGGTCGACCGCAGTTTGGTGACCGAGTTCGGCGACGTCTTGGGGCACGCCGCCACGCTACACATGGCTGGACCGAATAGATACATGGTTTGGAACCGGCTCTGCGGAGGGAGGGAATTGTCTGAAGGGCGCGCCCGTCTGGTCACAAGGGTGAGCCCTCGTTTAGACGCATCCCCCATGGGGTATGACCCAAGAAGAAAAAGGAGTACTACCCAAATGGAATCCAACTTCGCACCGGCCGGTATGTCTACTTCCGACGCCGCGACGGTCACCAACATCCTTCAAGAGAGACTTGCCGACTTGATTGACCTATCGTTGACTTTGAAGCATGTCCACTGGAATGTGAATGGTCCCGGTTTTATCGCCATCCATAAGCTTATGGACGAGCAGACGGACGCCATACGAGACATGGTCGACGCCGTCGCCGAACGCATCACGACAATGGGCGGCGTCGCCGCCGGCCTTATCGGTGAGGTGGCCAGGATGCGCTCGCAGAACAGCGACTACGCATTGGGCCGGGCCCCGGTTTCGGCCCACCTCGGCGCCTTGGATAAAACTTACAGCAGGGTTTGCGCCAACCACCGCGAAGCGGCGGCGGAGATTGGAGAGGTCGACCTGGTTTCGCAGGACCTCTTGGTAGGGCAGACTGCCGAGCTCGATCTGAATCATTGGTTTGTCCGGGCCCATCTCGAGGACACCTCCGGGCACCTGGTGACGGAAGGAATCGAAGACGAACTCGACGCGGCCGTCGAAGCAGCTCAAGCACAAGATGGTGTGGAACTCATCGACGCCAATTCAAGCGAGCCCGCCGCTATTACCTGACTCACGGTCAACCGCCTGTAGGGGGGCGCACCCTCTCCCCAGACCCAACGCCCCTCTACAGGAGATCCAGAAAAGCTGCCACGCCGAAGGTGTTCCCTAGTTTGAATCTGGCAGAGGTATCCCGATCAGAGCCAGAAACGACCAGGACGCTAACCCCGGCTAAACGATTTACGGCAGCGAACCCGTCTTCATCGGTCGCATCGTCGCCAATAAAAAGGGGTGTGGGGTGGCCACTTGAGCGACTGAGGAATTCGATTGCTGATCCCTTGTTCCATCCGCTGTCAGGCATCAGCTCAATAACCTCTTTGCCCGTGCGGATGGTGAGATCAGGAAAGCTTTCGAGAACCGACGCCGCGGTGCCCGCCGCTCTATGGCGATCAGTTTCGATGATGACCTCGCGAGTGTGAATAGCGAGGCCGAAAGGCTTTCTTTCGAGGGTGATGCCATCCACTGCTCCCAGGCGAACCCTTAAGACCCGTTCGGCGTCATCGAGTTGGACACGGGTCCGTGTCGAATGCGGATGCTCGTATCTGGTGCCGTCCGGATATTCGATCTCCTGGCCGTGGCTGCCGACGTAGGTCAACGTGGGGAGCCCGACTCTCCTCTTTACATCGCCGGCGGCCCGTCCGCTGATGATTACGACTGAATGCCGTTCACTCAAATCCGAAAGAGTGCTGAGCACCGACGCCGCGATGACGGCGTCGTTGTAGTTTGCAACAATTGGAGACAGAGTTCCGTCGAAGTCCAAGAAGACCAACGGATCGGCTCCCAACCCATCCTTGATTTGCACGATAGAACCGATGGCATCCGGGATTTGCGCAGACGGATGTTGGTCATTGCCCACTTGAGCTATCCCGGATTGGGTCGAGGTCAGATCCGAGGGCGAGATGGGCCCACAAATGAACGTCGTGCTTCTTGACGATCTGGCGCATCGACTCCATCCGACGCCGGCTTTCCTCACAGTCCATGTTGATCGCCTTCATCATCCGCGTCGCCATTCCGTCGATGTCATAGGGGTTCACCAAAAGTGCGTCGCGGAACTCTTGTGCCGCACCGGCGAATTCGCTGAGGAGCAACACTCCCCCACCGTCGATCCGACTCGCCACATATTCTTTGGCGACCAGATTCATGCCGTCAGCGAAGGGCGTCACGACCATGACGTCGGCAGCTCGGTAGTAGGCGACCAACTCCGCAGGCGTCAGCGACTCATAGATGTAGTGGACGGGGAGTTTGTGTCTTGACCCGTACATGCTGTTGATTCGACCGGCGATCTGTTCTATCTCCTGTTTCATTGACAAATAAGGGCTGATCGAGGTCCGGGACGGCACGCCGATCTGGATGAACTTCAGACGATCGGCGAGGCTCGAGTCGAGCTCCAAGAGAGTCTCGAAGGCCCGAAGCCTCACATTGATCCCTTTGGTGTAATCGAGCCGATCTGCACCAAGCAGGATTGTTTCCGGGTTTCCGAGGTCTTCGCGAATTTTCGCAACCATCGCCTCGGTCGCCTCTGATGTTGCGAGTTTTTCGAACTTCTCAGTCTCGATCGAGATCGGGGTCGCCACAACTTTGCTCTCGTGACCGCCGAGGGATAGACCATTTCCCACCGCAGTCGAGTTCGTGAATGTACGCGCCGCATTTACGAAGTTGCCTGCTCCCCGTTGGGTTTGGAAACCAAGCACATCGGCCCCCAACATCCCCTCGACTACCTGGGACCGCCACGGAAGCCGGGCGTATAACTCAACAGGTGGAAAGGGGATGTGGAGGAAGAACCTTGACTCGAGCTCTGGCGCCAGTTCTCTCACCATGCCGGGAACGAGGAGCAGTTGATAATCGTGGATCCAAACCAGGTCGTCGGATTCGGCCGAGGAAACTATCGCTTCTGCAAACCTCCGGTTGACTTCCACATATGTGTGCCACCAGTGACGGTGGTAGTCCGGAGTCCGGATAGCGTCGTGGAATAGCGGCCAGATGGTTCCGTTGCTGAATCCCAGGTAGTGATTGTCGACGTCTTCAGGCGACATCGATAGGGGGATGTTTCTGATCCCCTCGTGCTCGAATGGCTCGAGGTCATCATCAGTAGAGCCGTCCCAACCGATCCATACTCCATCTGATTCCTGCAGAATCGGGGTCAAGGCACTGACGAGGCCACCGGGACTCATGGTCCATTGACCATCTAGACGGCTGACAGGTAGACGATTAGCCGCGACGATTATCCGTTGGGTCACAACCCGAGCCTACGCCATCAGCGGGGCAAGCCCCCCAGGAGTTTCGCAGGTAACTCCCAAGCAAACTCGATCTCATCGAGTTGCCGCGGAGAGGGAGGGATTTGAACCCTCGAAGAGATTTATAACCCCTTACTCGCTTAGCAGGCGAGCGCCTTCGACCACTCGGCCACCTCTCCGAACAACAGCATTGCTGTATCGGTACAAGTTACCGCCCCCGGGCCGGATAGCCCCAACCCGGCTCTGAAATCAGAGGGTTGAGCGAATCTTGGATCCGATCAACTCAAGCTCCTCCCGAGTGGATGGGTACCCCAATTCGCCTCGATCTTGAACCCATCACCCTCGAAACGCGGAATCACGTGCAAGTGTGGTGTGTCGATCCGACTCCAAGGTTTATCGATGGACCAATCGGGTAAAGACGATGTAGAAGTCGATGCAGAAAGGATCACTCATGCAAGACGGAACACAGAACAAATGGGAAGGCCGCTGGGACCAACTGACGGCGAAAGCCAAGCAAACCTGGGGAAACCTGACCGACGATGACCTCGATGTCGCCGAAGGCAATTACGAGGAAATGATCGGAAAGCTCAAAGAGAAGACCGGTGAGACCCAGGAGAAGATTGAGGAACTCCTCAACGCCTAGTCCCAAGAAAACATATTCAAAAAAAGGGGGCTCTGCTCAACGGCAGGGTCCCCTTTTTCGTATTGCGGAGGGGGTGGGATTTGAACCCACGAGACCCTTAACAGGGCCCAACGGTTTTCAAGACCGTCTCCTTCGACCGCTCGGACACCCCTCCAAGAGAATCCAGTTCGTTAACCTTGTCAGGTTATCGAATCGGCACGTCAACACCGAGGTGCGATCGTTCGGTGCAGATTCGCGCACACCCGGTCTCGGGAAACCTTCACCAACAAGTTTGATGGCGGAGGGGGTGGGATTCGAACCCACGAAGAGGTGTAACCCCTTACAGCATTTCGAGTGCTGCGCACTAGACCGGCCTATGCGACCCCTCCAAGATATTCACTTGTAGAACCCCGAGACTAGAACCCAATAGAAGCCCTGCAACCCCCAACAGCAACTCCATTGAATGGCTGCGCAACCAAGACCGGCCTATGCGACCCCTCCAAGATATTCACTTGTCCGCTGAAATAATCAGCAGCGGAGGGAGGGGGATTTGAACCCCCGAGGGGGCGTAAACCCCCAACGGCATTTCCAGTGCCGCGCACTAGGCCGGACTATGCGATCCCTCCAATGCAGTATTCAACATTTCCGTTCTGTGAGGATTTACTTACCCACAGGGTGGGTTAACACTCACAGAATGGTTTTGAGTGAAGAAGTCAGGATAATGCTCCCACGTGATTGAGCCGATATCGACCAAAGAATACGAAGCTGCCATGGAAGTGGCGCTGGAGCAGGCAGCGATGGCGGCGGCCTTGGGCGATGTCCCGGTCGGCGCAGTACTCCTCAACGAATCTAGCGAGATTGTCAGCCAGGACCACAATCGGAGAGAACAGCTGCAAGATCCGACAGCTCACGCCGAAATGCTCGTTCTATCAACCCGTGCCCGTGAGATCGGTACCTGGAGGCTGATTGGGCACACGCTGGTGGTGACGCTGGAACCGTGCGCAATGTGCGCGGGCGCCTCGGTGCTCGCCCGGGTCGACAGGATTGTCTACGGAGCGGCTGATCTCAAGGCCGGGGCGGCCTGGTCGTTGTACAACATCCCCCAAGACCGTCGTCTCAACCATCGCATCGATTTGATCGACGGTGTGCTCAAGGACCGCTGCTCGGCTCTCCTTGGCGAATACTTCGCGCAACGTCGCGACTAGGCGACGAGGGCATCCGCGGCGACCATCCGCTTATCCCAAACTGCATACACCGCTCCACCGAAGATCAAGAAAAGCCCGATTACCGAGAATGCGGCTGTGTACGAGAAGTTCTCCACGAGATTTCCAAACAATGGAGCACTGAGGAGGAGGGCGACGTCGAAAATCGACGTGAAGATGGAAATCGCCGACCCTCGCTCGGACAATCGGGCCCGATGCACTACCGAACTGGACAGCACCGGGAACACGGCACCATG
>JBGTGL010000080.1:0-13679 GCA_041746755.1 Acidimicrobiia bacterium
AGGCTCTCGGTCCCCCTCCGCCTCGACCCAAAGCCGTCTCGGCACCTCCCCCCTCGTTCCTCCGGGGGAGGAACCAGAATGCCCCTACCCGCGACTGTCTTGTTCCTTACCCGCTTCGGGGAAGGTGGCTCCGCCGAGGAACGAGGCGGAGACGGATGGGGCCGGCACTCACCAACTCAAGCTTTATGCGCGGGACTCTCAGTCCCCCTCCACCTCGACCCAAAGCCGTCTCGGCACCTCCCCCCTCGTTCCTCCGGGGGAGGAATAAGAAAGAGGCGGAGACGGATGGGGCCGGTTCTCACCAACTAGGCGTTACCGGCGGCGGGATTTGGCTGCGGCCAGAGTGTTTACCAGGAGCATGGCTCTCGTCATTGGGCCCACTCCGCCCGGGACCGGAGTGATTGCCGAAGCAATTTCAGAAACACTTTCAAAGTCGACATCGCCGACCAGTCCTGAATCTCCCCGATTGATCCCAACGTCGATGACCACCGCCCCGGATTTCACATAGTCGGCCGTAATCATTTCCGGACTACCCACCGCCGACACGAGGATGTCTGCCTCGCTGGTTACGGCCCTGAGGTCACCGGTCCGGGAGTGAGCTACCGAGACCGTGGCATCGGCCCCTTTACTGGCCAACATCAAGGCCAGGGGGCGTCCGACGAGAAAGGACCTTCCCACCACCACGGCACGTGCTCCGCTGGTCGGGATGTCGTAGTGGTGGAGAATCCGCATGATGCCGCTCGGCGTGCAGGGTCTAAGTCCGGGTCGATCGAGGACCAGTAGGCCCAAATTGTGGGGATGAAGGCCGTCGACATCTTTGGAAGGGTCGATCGTTTCCACAATTCGCTCCGCGTCGAGATCGCCCGGCAAGGGAAGTTGCACGAGAATGCCATCGACGGAATCGTCATGATTGAGAGAATCGACGAGCTCTTCCAGTTCGGTTTGCGTGATGTCGCTGGAGAGCTCGTGGTGGAACGACTCGATGCCAACCTCGCCAGCGTCGGATCGCTTGCCTTTGACATAGGTATGCGATGCCGGATCGGCACCGACGAGAATCGTGGCCAGACCGGGAGTGAATCCAAGCTCCACCACCTCTTTGGCGACCTCGGCCTTGACGGCTGCTGCCACCAGTTTTCCGTCGAGAATCGTGGCTGTCATCAGTGTTTGAAATGCCTTACGCCAGAAAAGACCAACGCAATTCCGTGCTCATTGGCCGCCTCAATCAACTCCTCGTCGTTTCGGGATCCCCCGGGTTCAACGATGGCTGCCACCCCGGCCTCGGCGAGGAGGTCGAGACCGTCCCGGAATGGGAAGAAAGCATCCGACGCGGCCACGGCGCCACGCGCCCGGTCGCCGGCCTGGGCGAGGGCACGTCTCGCTGCGCCGACTCGCGACTGGTCCCCGGCACCAACTCCGACGGCGGCGCGGTCCTTCATGATGACAATTGCATTCGACTTGGTATGCATCGCGACGGTCATCGCCATGCTCAGGTCAATCATCTCACCTGGGGTGGGCATGACCTCTGAGACCGTGACCCAAACCTCACCGACGTCGCTGTCCCTCCGTTGTGTCAGCAAACCATGGTCAATACGGCGAAAGTCGGCGCTCTCGAGATCCGGTTTTGGAGCCTCGAGCACCCGCATATTCTTCTTTTTGGCGAGGATTGCCAATGCATCGGGTTCGATGGAACTGCAAATCACCACCTCAATGAAACGGTCAGCGATCAGTCGTGCGGTCGCAACGTCGAGGTTTCCGCTGATCGCAACAACACTTCCGAAGGCAGACACCGGGTCACAATCCCAGGCCCTGGCAAAGACCTCGGCCATATCTTCGCCGTAGGCAAAACCGCACGGATTGGTGTGTTTGATAACCGCCACCGCCGGATCGGCCAACGCGCCACTAACCAGATTCCAAGCAGCATCGGCGTCTGCCAAATTGTTGAACGACATCTCCTTCCCCTGATAAAGACGAGCTTCGACCCACCAGGGCCTGAAGCCATCCTCAACAAAGACATCGGCTTGTTGATGAGGGTTTTCGCCGTAGCGAAGAGTCGAGTGATGCCGGAATGGAAGCACCAGGTCTCGACCCAACCATCCGACGATTGCGGCGTCATATGAGGCAGTGTGGAAAAAGGCTTCGGTGGCGAGTTCTCGTCGGAGGGTGTCGTCAAGACCACCGTTGGACATTGCATCTAAGACCGCGCCGTATTGACCAGGATCCGTCACCACGCCAACAAATCTATGGTTTTTGGCGGCGGCGCGCACCATTGTGGGACCCCCAACGTCGATCTTCTCGATGATTTCTGCTTCGGAGGCATCGGGGTCAGCGGCAGTCTCCCGGAACGGATACAGATTGACCACTACCAGTTGGAAGAAGTCGATTCCATTTGCAGCGAGGTCGGCGGCGTCTCCCTCGTTGCCAGGCCGCGCGAGGATTCCACCATGAATTCCGGGATGGAGCGTTTTAACCCGGCCTCCCAGGATCCCCGGGGCGCCAGTGACTTCCTCGACACGGGTGACTACCAATCCCGCCTCGGCGAGAGCGGTTGCCGTGCCACCAGAGGAGACCAATTCCACTCCCGCATCGATCAGACCAGCGGCGAATTCGACTAGACCCGTCTTGTCGTAGACGCTGAGTAGCGCCCGTTTTACCTGAATCTTCACGACCAGCTCACCTCCCGACCGGAAACTCTGATCTTGGCACGGGCGAACGCCGATACCACTTCGGGATAGAGCTGATGTTCCACCCCCTGAATTCGGGCGTGGAGGGTTGCCTCGTCATCGCTGACCTCCACCGGCACCGACCGTTGGGCGATTATTGGCCCGTGATCGACCTCGGCGTCGACGAAGTGGACCGTGACGCCGGTCAGTTTGACCCCGTGGTCCAACGCTTGAGCGACTGCGTGCGCACCGGGGAACGCCGGCAAGAGTGAGGGGTGGATGTTGAGTATCCGATTGGGGAATTGTTCGACCGCACCTGGGGAGAGAATCCGCATGAAGCCAGCCATGACCAACGCATCGACGCCGCCGACCGTCTCAACGATCGCTGCCGAGAACTCATCTCGCCCCGGAAAATCCTGATAGCGAACGACGGAGGTGGGGACGCCGGCGGCGCGGGCTTTGTCTAGAGCGGCGACATTGTCTCGATCCGAGATGACCAAACGGATGTCGACCTCCGAGTCTGCCGAATCGATAATCGCCTGGAGGTTCGAACCCGACCCAGACACGAGTACTGCGATGTCGATGCTTCCCTCCGGTTGTGAGCGCCGGCGCAGTCTAGAGGTCGGACTCCGCCAAGTTGCCCGCTACTCGGGGCGAATGCTCTGACGCGCTCGATAGAGGATTGACCGGAGCGAGCCGGGGGAAACTCCCATGACCGCCGCTGTTTTATCTACAGACAAGCCGTGCCCCTCCTTGAGGAGAAGCGCGCAACGGTAATTGTCGGGCAATGCGCAAAGGCGCTCCAGGACCCTCAAACGTGTCCCGATTTCCTGATCAAAGACTCTCCCGCTGGGAAAACGCACCCTTCGTCCATCGACGGCGCGATCGAGGAGGTCCGAGTAGTAGCTCTCGTTGTGGCGGTTGACTATTTCAAAGGTGGTCAGGCTGTGAATCCATCGCTTCACCATCACCTGCCCGCGGTAGGTGTCCATGTTCCTCGTCGCGGCACTGATGGCTGCGGAGGCTTCACTGCCTTCGCAAAGCCAACTGGCCATGTTCTCCAGCTCGCCGAGGTACACCCAACCGTTACCCTGTTCTTGCGAAGCCCGTTGCGACGGTGACTCAAACATGTCACCTGTCTATCCCAGGAGTTGGTTTCCAATGTCAGAATTCGAGAGAGTCCCAGCCCACGAGTGGGAGGCGTGGAGCACCGAACGTGGGGCTGTGATTCTCGATGTCAGGGAGGCCCCGGAGTGGGAGCTGGGGACCCTTACCGGTTCGACTCTCATCGCCATGACCGAGATCGTTGACCGGGCCGATGAACTCGACAAGGACACCCCGGTACTTTGTGTGTGCCGATCGGGGAGCCGGAGCGCCCAGGTCGCCAACTACCTGAAGAGCTTGGGATATGAGACCGTTGCCAACCTAGAAGGTGGCGTGAAAGCCCTGGGAATGCAGGACTGAGATGTTGGAGATAAGGGCAATCCGGACCGAAGGTCTCGGAGACACCACCTATATCGTCGCCCACGACGGCGTTGGCGTGGCCATCGACCCACAACGCGACATCGACCGATTTCTACCCGCTATCGACGAGTTGGACGTGGAGTTGCGATGGGTGTTGGAGACCCATCTCCACAATGACTACATCTCAGGGGCAAGAGATCTAGCTCGTGCCGTCCGAGCCGAACTCGTCTTGCCCGCCGGGGCGGCACCGGTGTATCGACACACCGCGGCGTTCCACAACGAGGAGCTTTCCGACAACGGCTTGACTATCCGCCCCATTCACACTCCCGGCCACACGCCTGAACACATGTCATACCTCCTGGTCGTCGACGGGGTCGGCTCGGCAGTTTTTTCGGGAGGCAGCCTCCTGGTCGGATCGGCGGGGCGGAGCGATCTCCTCGGGATCGAGCGATCAGATACTCTGGCCCGGCTTCAGTATCAGTCGGTAAACCGGCTTGCCCAACTTCCCGACGACACCGGCCTCTACCCCACCCATGGGGCCGGGAGCTTCTGCACCGCCACCGTTGCGAGCAGCTCCCACTCCACCATCGGCGTCGAGGCTCGGGCAAACCCGGTGTTCAGCCATCCGGACGAAGATGCGTTCGTGGCCGCCCATCTCTCCGGTTTGGCTCCATATCCGTCTTACTACCAGCACATGGGACCAGCCAACGTCCAAGGACTACCGGCACCGGACCTGACTGCCCCACCAAACCTCACCGAAGACGAATTTGGGGCACTGGGTGACGTGGTGGTTGTCGACGCCCGCCCCAAGCGTGACTTCGCCGACGGACACATTCCAGGCTCTTTCGGGATCGAGCTGCGCAGAGATTTTGGAGTCTGGGTCGGCTGGGTAGCCCCATTCAACTCTCGTTTGGTGCTGGTGTTGAATCGAAACCAGGATGTTGGGGAAGCGCAGAGACAGTTGGCCAGGATCGGTTTCGACCGAATCGTGGGGGTGGTCTGGTATATAAACGACTGGGAGATGGACCTGGCCGGGCATCAGGCAGTGGATGCTGAGATGGCGAGGAGCCTCATCGCCGACGGGACCCAATTGCTCGACGTTCGAGCTCCCTCTGAGTGGGCCGACTCCGCATCGGCTGGCACCACCAATTGTTATGTCCCCGACCTCGTCGACGCTGTTCCGGCATCGCTCGACCCAACCAGACCGGTTCTAATTGCTTGCGAAACCGGGTACCGCGCATCGATAGCCGCGTCATTGATAGGGACGCGGGGGTATGAGCCGATTGTTCTTGTTGACGCCGGGGTACCAGAACTCCTCGCATCAAGCTGAAACCTTTTGCCGGTGTGTCACGTCAAATCCCCATGCAGGGGGCACAATGGTCGCAATGACCGACGATAAGAGCACCGAGAGCCAACCGAAAAAGCGGAACTGGACGTTTCCCGCTTTGGTTCTCCTGGCGGTCGGCGCCCTCACCACTGTGGCGCTGCTTCGCGAACCTGTCACCCTCGATCCAGGTACTCCTGAAGGGACCGTTCAGACATACCTCCAGGCGTTGGCCGAGGAGGATTTCGAGACGGCTCTGTCTCTGACGACACCCGAGATCCAACAGTCATGTACCGCACAGGACGTTTCCGAAAACTTTTATTACGACTCTTTCACGGCGACTCTCGGCGAAACTCGCGAAATGGGCACTGTGACCGTGGTCGAAGTCGCTATCAATCAAAGCGACGTCGGATTTGACGGCGGCTACTTCGAACAGATCGAACTCACCGACGAAGCCGCCAATTGGGCCATCACCGGCGACCCCTGGCCGTACTTCACCTACAACTGCCTCAACAGATGAGCATCATCTTCGGCGGGCTTCTCCTCTTCGGCGTCGTTGCTCTGGTCATATTCGTGTTGATCAAGGCCTTGGGCAGCCGGAACAAGGACGGGTCGATCGGAGGCGACCTCATCGCGTACGGATTGTTGGCACTCTTCATCGGCGGGACCGTTTGGGCGCTATTCCTATTGGGTCGGGCAGCATTCCCGGGCGACAGCCTGGTGGGAATGTCCCAGCAAGACCTCGCCAGTGCTTTGGCTGGCTTGATAGTCGCCGGACCGGTCTCCTATATCCTGTGGCGCCGCCAGGACGACAGACGCGATGCCCAACCCGACAGCGTCACTTGGTCGCTATACCTCGCCTTCACCGATTTGGTCTATTTGACCTGGCTGGTGGTGTACCTCGTCATCATTCTCGCCACTCTCTTCGGTGAGGGCACCGATTACCCGCGGGTCACCGATGTCTTGATTATCGCTGCGGTAGTCGGTATTCACGATCGGGCGGCGCGGATCGACCGCCCCGGAGGCTCCATATCCCAGGTATATCGAGTGGTGGGTTCGGCGATCGGTCTGGCCGCGTTGAGCGTCGGGGTCGCCCTGGTGCTGTGGTGGCTGCTAGAACGGGTTTACTCGACATTCGCCGCCACCGTTGGAGACGTCCCCCTCGCCGTCGGCGCCGCGATGGCCATCATCGGTGGAGCGGTATGGGCTTACAAATGGCTCCGGCCGTGGCGAGATTCCCAGCCCGACGGAACCTTCCTTACGTATGTGGTGCTTGTCCTGCTCGCCTCTTTCTCAACCTTGGTGGGAACGCTGAGCGCGATCGTGGCCATCGTGATTCTGTTCTTCACCGAATCGCCCGAATCGGCGGGTGCCCATTTTGAAGCCGTCGCGGCCCTGCTGGCCGTTGCCACCACTGCTGCCCTAATTTGGTACCACCATCGCCCGAAGTTGGGGGATGAGCGGACCGACGCGGTTCGCGCATACCAATACGTCATCGCCGCCGCCGGTTTGGGAACTGGCATCGGCTCGTTCACAACCGTCATCACCCTCATTTTGCGTCCCAGCCTGGTGGTCAGCGACCGCGGAACAGGCGTAGTTGTCGGCCTGGTGGCCGGGGCCGTGGGCGCTTTGATCTGGTGGTTCTTCTGGTCTGATGCACAATCTGCCCCTCGGGCGGCGGAGGCGGCTTCCACGCCACGGAAGTTCTACGTCATCGGAATGGCAATCATCCTGGGGTTGACTGCGACCGGCGCTGTCATCGGTGTCTTGCTCTACATCTTCCAGACATTGCTGGGACTGAACCCGAGCACCACCGCTCTGGTCTCCGAACTCAGCCTCACGGTCTTGGCCGGTGGAGCCACGTGGCAGCTCTTCAAACAAAATCGGGAGGACGGCGAGCTCCGTGGTGGTGTGGAGACCCGTCCATATCTGGTGACGGTGATTTGCAGTCATCCGGGCGATTTGGCGGCGCTCCTCCCCCGCGAGGCCTCGTTGCGCATTATTTTCCGCGGCGATGGGCTTGGCGAGATTGACGAGGACACGGCTCAGCGGATCGTTGAACGCACCCACGGCGTGGATTCCATCGTTTGGGTGGGAGCGGACAGCTTCGAGGTTGTCCCCGCCCTGCGATCCTGACCCGGTGATGTTTGCCCTCATCAACTCATGAAGTGGCTCGCCGAAAAGTATCTCCGACTTCGGGGGTGGGCGTTCATCGGGGAGGTCCCGCCTAACCGCAAGTTCATAATTATCGGTGCTCCCCACACCTCCAATTGGGACTTTGTCGTCTACCTCGCCGCCGTCTCCCACTGGAACATCAGCCCGAAGTACCTGGGAAAACACACCTTGTTTGATGGCCCCTTCGGATGGGTGTTCCGAGGTTTGGGAGGGATCTCGGTGGATCGCAGCCAGCCGGGCGGTCTCATCGATCAGGTCACCAACGAGTTCGCGGCAGCCGACGAACTTGTGCTCGCTATCGCTCCGGAAGGAACCCGAAACGCTGCCCCGTTTTGGAAGTCTGGTTTCCTTGCCATCTCAAGGGCTGTTGGTGTGCCGATCGTTCCCGGTGGCATCGACTACGTCAAGAAGCAGATAACGCTGGGCAACCCGATCGAAGCGGGAGAAGATGTCGAAACAATCATGACCCGGGTCCGTACCTTCTATGAAGGGAAAACGGGCAAGAACCCCCAGGGGATGGGGCCGATTCGAGTCCAGGAAGAATCCGCCTCCACGTCATGACGGGTTCGTTCCGTACTCAGGGCCACCAGCATCGGTAGGCGACGCGACCAACCCAGGGTTCCCCGCGTCGGCCGCGGCCCGACGCGTCATGACCGTTCGGCAAGTCGGCGAAAGTCGTCTTCATCGCTGGTATCGCCAACGCGTCCCAACTGCAGGGCGTTTCTCCCAAAACGGTCACGAACCTCGTCGACCTTTTCGTCGAGAGCGGCATTTCTCATCGCCATCATCGACCCGGGACTCGTGGCGTCGCCCCAGTCAAAACCCAACTCGAGTTGGACGAATCGGTCGGTCTGAAGGTTGGACACCGAGACGCCAATAAGCGTCACCGGCTCTACTTCGCCTTCGGTGCCCCTATGAACCAGTCCCGTTGCGACTGCCGCAATCGCCCGCGTCGAAGCCGTGGGCCATCGCAGGGTCCGGCTCCGGGTGATCCGCCGCGGTCCGGGAAAACGCAGCCGAACGGTAATTGTCGACCCGGCGCGCCCCTTCCGCCTCAACCTCCTGCCGACCCGGTCGGCGAGGGACCCAACCACAGTCTCCATGTCGGCAATATCGGCCAGCCCCCGGCCCAAAGCCTGCTGGCTTCCGACACTCCCGGCCCGACGGCCTCGCAATACAGGTCGGGGGTCGCGGTTGTTGGCGAGGGCATAGAGACTCGAGCCCGAGACCGATCCCAGCGTGTTTCCCAACACTCCTTCCGGGACGGATGCCAGCTGGCCAATATCGAGTATCCCCATCGATCGGAGCCGCGCCGCCGTCACCGGGCCTACCCCCCACATCGCCTCAACCGGCAGGGCATGGAGAAAGTCGAGCTCGAATTCAGGGTCGACTACTACCAACCCGTCCGGTTTGGCACGAGCTGAAGCGATCTTGGCGAGAAATTTGGTGCTCGCCACGCCGATAGAAATGGGTAGTCCAACTTCGTCCCGGACGCGGCGGCGAACCTCCCGGGCGATGTTTGAAGGGCTGCCCAACAGGTGGGTCGTCCCCAGCACATCCAGGAAAGCCTCGTCGACGCTGATCTGTTCGACGACCGGCGTGAAGTCGTCGATGATGGCCATGACTTGCTCAGAGAAGTCCATGTAGCGACCGAAATGTCCATCGACCACCTTGAGCATCGGGCACAACTGTCGAGCCTCCCGCAGCGGCATCGGGGCTCTGACCCCGTATGAACGGGCTTCGTACGATGCCGCCAGAATCACTCCACCACCTACGGCCATCGGGACACCACGCAGCGACGGATCGAGAAGTTGCTCGACTGATGCATAGAAGGCGTCGAGATCGGCATGGAGGATTGTCGGTTCCATGCAGCGGATCATCGCGCGCTTCAGGGACAGATTTGTCGGCGGTACCGAACGAGAGGGGGCAGGCCCCTCAGTTTGAGCTAGTCGTCGGTGTCGGGATCAGTTCCGGGGTTGGGTTCGACACCCAGTTTTCGGGCGTGGCCTGGCGGAATCTTCCCCTTCTTGGCCAACCCGGGCGGCATCCAGTCTCCGTCCTTCTTGGCCTGTCCGGGTGGTGTCCACTCGCCGTCCTTCTTCGCCTGTCCGGGTGGTGTGTTGTCACCCAACTTCTTCGCCAAACCGGGCGGAAGCACCTCTTTCTTGGCGAGACCAGGAGGTAATACGGCGCCCTCCTCTAGGAACGGTGGCAAACCCTTGACATCCCCGCCGTCCTCGGTTGTTTTCGGCTCCTCAGGAGCCTCCGTGTCTTCTTGGGCCCATGCGATCCCGGCGATGAGCGCCAGGAGAACGACAACACCGAGAGTGACGAGACGGTTACGCATGGTGTTCATCTTACCAGTACCGGCAACACACAATCAAGGGGTCAAACAGCTAATTTCTTCAATGCCGACCTATCGATTTTTCCGAGATGAGTCTGAGGCAGCTTCTCGACAAAATAGATCTTGCGGGGGTGCTTGTAAGCGTCCAGCCGGGCCAGCACCCAATCGACAAGGACCTGTTCCTCCACCTCCTGATGAGCAACCACGAATGCGACCGGTGTGGCCAGGCCACCGGAACCGGAAACCGCAACGACCGCTACTTCCTTGACGGCGTCGTGGGCCAGCAGGACCGACTCGACCTCCTGGGGACGGAACCATTTGCCTTTCACCTTGATGGCATCGTCGCCCCTCCCCCGATGGGTGACATAACCGTTCTGGTCGATTGAGACGAGATCTCCGCCAACAAACCACTCTCCTCGGAAAGCATCTGCCGTTTCGGGTTCGTCGTCGAAGTAACCGAGCCCGAGGGAGTCTCCCCGCACCCAGAGGCGGCCGACCTCACCAGGCGGGACCGGCGTCCCCTCCTCATCGCAAGCCTTGATCTCAAACCCCGGGACCACTTTGCCGAGGGTTCCCGGATTGGTGTCCTCGAGCGTATTCGTGATGAAGATGTGCCACATCTCGGCAGTGCCCAGGCCATCGAGAAGTTCCACGCCGAAGGTGTCTTTCCAACGGTGATACAACGAGTCGGGCAGGGCCTCACCGGCCGAAGTTGCAAATCGTAGGGACGACAAATCCCGGCCGGATGCCCCGGGGTGGTTGAGCATCTGGTTGATCGCTGAAGGCACGTTGATCAATACCGTTGGCCGGTGTTGCTCGATCTTCTCAAAGAGCGTCGCCGGGGTGGGGTGGTCCACAAAAAGGACCGTCGACCCCCCGACCGAGAGCGGAAAGAGGAGGTTGGAACCGGTGGCATATCCGAAGTAGAGCTTGGGTACCGCAATCGTTACATCGCCGGCGTTCAGCCCCAGTGCGCCCTGGCCGTAGCGGCGGGTCGTGTTGACCAGGCTCCGGTGGGTTTGGGGCACAGCTTTCGGCGATCCGGTGGTCCCACCCGAGAACAGCCAGATTGCCGGGTCGTTCGGTGACGTCTCCACCGTTTCGAAAACCCCTGCGGGCAAGATGTCCGATGGCTCGATGACCGCGGTCTTCAGTCCACTCTCAGTCAGGGCGGTCTCAAAGTTGGGGAGGTAGGCGGGGTCCACCACGGCGATCGGCGCCCGGGCGGTGTTCATGATCCCGACCATGGCGTCGGTTGCGAGGTGAGGGTTGACCATCACGGCGACTCCACCAGCGCGCAAGATCCCGAACAGGGCAGCCGCGTAGTCGGGACCGTCGGGGAGAAGGATGAGCACTCGACCGAAAGGCTCTAATCCCGAATCCGAGATCGCTCGTGCGTAGCCTGACGCGAGTCCATCGAGTTCGGCATACGTAACGTTGCCGGAGTCACCCCTGACCGCGACCCTGTCGCGATTCTTGTTGAGGTGGTCTCGAAGAATCCAGTTATCGACGTTGAGGATGGGGGGCCAGTCGGACACACCATGGACGCTAGTGGAGCGGTGAGTACCGTGTCACCAATGAAAACTGCTGTGGTCACCGGCCCTTCATCTGGAATCGGGCGGGTCACGGCCCTCGCCCTGGCTGAAATGGGATATCACATCGTCGCCGCCGGGCGGTCTCCAGAACGCACCGTGCCCGTCGTTGACGCCATCATCGCCAAAGGTGGATCCGCTGAGCTACTGCTGCTCGACCTCGCCTCGCTCGACAATGTCCGGCACGCCGCCACACAACTGGAGCAGCGAGGCCGAACAATCGAGGCTTTGATCAACAACGCAGGTATTGGCATGGAAAAGGGCTCGACTGTCGACGGGTTTGAAATCAACTTCGGCGTCAACCATCTCGGGCCGTTCTTGTTCACCCACTTGCTCCGCCGCACCTTCCGGCCGGGTACCCGCATCGTTACCGTCAGCAGCGCAATGCACTTCAGGGTCAAGGAGTTCGACTTTGACAGGCTGACCCGCCCTTCGAGGTCTTTCCTCGGCCTGAACGATTATTCCACTTCCAAGCTGGCCAACATCTTGTTCACCAGGGAAATGGCCCGCCGACAACCGGATTGGCGAGCGTTTGCCATCCACCCCGGTTTCGTCGACACCGGGATCTTTAGTCCGTGGGTCCGTCCATTGGTGCGAAACCGACTGATCACACCTGAAGAAGGTGCCGCGCCAACTATTCGCTGCGTCACCGACGAGGCACTGGACTTGCATTCCGGCTCGTATTACACACGCAACGGCGAATCCACCCCATCGGAGCTGGCACGAGATGATGACCTGGCCAGAAGGCTATGGGTCGAGTCGGAACGGTGGTGCGGGGTCGGACCGGTGAACTGACTCCGCCTGGAGCACAAAGCACTAGCGTTTCATCCCATGACATCTGAAGGCACAGGCGAAGGCGCAACCGAAGGCCTCTACTACGGCGACTACCTCCAACTCGACAAGTTGCTCGACGCTCAGCACCTCGAGTCGACCAAGGCCGGGCACACCGAGCACGATGAGATGCTTTTCATCATCGTCCACCAGGCTTATGAGCTCTGGTTCAAGCAGATCCTTTGGGAGATCGACGACGTTCTCAGGATGTTCGCCGGTGAGGCGGTGGCCGAGGGCGACATGGGTCGGGTGGTATCCAGGCTACGCCGAATCACCGAAATCCAAAAGCTCCTGATTCAACAGATCTCCGTGTTGGAGACGATGACTCCGCTTGATTTCCTCGACTTCAGGGACCGGCTGTTTCCGGCATCGGGGTTCCAATCTGCCCAGTTCCGGATTGTCGAAAACAAGCTGGGGATGCGACGGGAAGATAGGTTGCTGTTCGAAGGTGCTGCGTATGTCGAACGCTTCGAGGAAAGCGACAAAGAGCAGGTGGTGTCGACCGAATTCGAGCCAAGCCTCTTCGACAAAGTGGAAGACTGGCTGGAGAGAACGCCCTTCCTCGAACAGGGAGAATTCAACTTCTGGAAGTCTTACCAGACGGCGGTACGGAACCGGCTCGAGGCCGACCGCGCAGTGGTGATGGGCAATCCGAACCTCACCGCAGAACAAAAAGAGGGCCAGATGAAGGACTTCGACGTGACGATGCGTCAATACGAAGCCATTTTTGATGCGTCGAAACACGGGGAATTCTCCAAAAGAGGGGAACGGCGCCTCAGCCATCGCGCATTTCAGGCGGCGCTATTCATCAACCTCTACCGTGATCTGCCCGCACTCCAGGAGCCCCACCGGATGTTGGAGCTACTGATGGACCTCGACGAAGGATTTACCGCATGGCGTTATCGACACGCCCAGATGGCGCTGCGAATGATCGGGCGGCGAATTGGCACCGGCGGATCGGCCGGGGCCAAATATCTGGAGAAGTCGGCAGAGCGGTCCAAAGTCTTTGGCGATCTGTTCAACATCACCACATTCCTGGTCCCCCATCGCGACCGCCCGGAGCTTCCTGACTCAATGGTGGAGTTGATGAAGTTTCGCTACCAAAAGTGAGAGAACACTTTTCGCGCTTCTTCGCAGCCGAACCGGAACGTCTCCACTTTGCCGCACACTCGCATCACCCCTGGCCCGACGTTGCCTATGAGGCGCACAAGCAGTATTGGCTCGACTCTGCCCGACTGGCCGATGACAAGTGGGACTACGTTTTCGGCGAAGTTATTCCGGAGACCAAG
>JBGTGL010000081.1:0-22470 GCA_041746755.1 Acidimicrobiia bacterium
CTGGATTGCGAGGATGCGGCGCAGACGGTAACCGGCTCAAAGGCCTATGGCGTCCAACCCGACCTCGATCGAGTCATCGCCGAGATGACTCAGCTTGGGAGACGCGAAGTCCTCGAGAAGAACCATTCGAAGGCCGGCACCATCGCGCTTCTTGTCGAGAAAGAGAAGGTCGTAGACGCGATTTCGGTCCAGACTGGAAACATCGGAGTAGAGCCCGAGGCGGCTGACGATTTCCTCAACTCTTCCCCGCCCGGTAAAGCCGGCCTCGTGTTCAGAAACGGCGGCCGCGGCCACCATTCCGATCCCGACGGATACTCCGTGTGACAGAGAGGAGGCATATTCGACGGCGTGGCCAAAGGTGTGGCCGAAGTTCAGGAATGCCCGCTCAGAAGTTTCCCGGAGATCGTTTCGAACATACCGAGCTTTCACCCGGAGCGCCGCCGGCACCACCTTCTTGAGCGGTGCGTCCGCCCCCGCCGATTCGATGATGTCGATGAGCTCCAGGTCACCGATGAAGCCGGCCTTGAGCGCTTCGGCAAGCCCCTCCAGGACGAGCTTGGATGGCAGATCACGGAGTATTTCCAGGTCAACGATGACCCGCGACGGCTCCCAAAAGACACCGACCAGGTTCTTGCCCCCCATGTTGATCCCGGTTTTACCTCCAACGGAGGCATCTATTGCGGCCAGCAGCGTGGTGGGGACGTGTACCACTTCGATACCTCTCATCCAGGTTCCGGCGACAAAACCGGCGAGGTCGGTAACCGATCCGCCCCCGACTGCAACCACGGTGTCGCTCCGGGTCAGGCTCATCCTGGCAAAGCGGTCGTAAAGAGTCGTTGCGACCTCAATCGATTTGGCTTCATCACGGTCAGGGAGCCCAATGATCTCGACGGATAGGCCCGTATCCTTGAGCCGTTTCGCCACCTGGTCGGCGTAGAACCCGGCGCCGGGTTGGGTCAGCACTACAACCTGACGCCTCGACTCCGAAACCGGCAAGATCTCACTTGGCAGGCCTTCAGTGAGAATTACCTCACTCAGGCCGACTGAAAATGATTCCACAGCTGATCCACGAGGTGGACACGGTAACGGAATCGGCACCAGCCAAAAAAGTCATCGGCTAAAGCGGCGCTTGACCCGGTTGCGATAGGCGTCCACAGCTACTGTGAGATCGTCGAGAGTGTCGCCTCCAAATTTGCGAGCCACCTCATCGGCGAGAACCCATGCCACCATTTGCTCGGCGACCACAGCTGCAGCGGGCACCGCACAGACATCGGATCTCTCCCGCACGGCAGTCGCCTCATCTCCGGTATCCATGTCAACCGTGGCGAGAGGACGCATTAACGTCGAGATGGGCTTCATCGCTGCCTTCACCCGGAGAACTTCGCCGTTGGTCATCCCGCCTTCCAAACCTCCTGCTCGATTGGTCTGACGTCCCACAGATTCAACACCGGGAAAAATTTCGTCGTGGGAAACAGAACCGGGCAGACCGGCAACAGTGAAGCCATCCCCGATCTCAACGCCCTTTATCGCAGGAATCGACATCACCGCCTGAGCGAGCAGTCCGTCGAGCCTCCGGTCGTAGTGGACATAGGAGCCGAGCCCGATCGGGAGTCCAAATACTGCGACCTCGATGAGACCACCGAGTGTGTCCTTCTGTTCTTCCGCCTCGTCGACGAGGGAGACCATTTTCGCGGATGCGACAGAGTCGAGACATCTCACCGGATCTTCATCGACACCGTCGAAGTCGGACACGACGTCTCCGGATGCGGTCGAGGAGATCGACCCAATGGCAAGCACGTGGCTGCGAACTTGAATTCCAATCGCGAGCAGGATCTGGTTTGCCAGATATCCGGCCACGGTGCGCGCAGCCGTTTCGCGGGCGGAAGCACGCTCCAGGACGTCACGGGCATCGTCAGTTTCGTATTTGATCATCCCGGCCAAATCGGCGTGTCCGGGGCGGGGGCGGCTTATCCGGGCAACGGGCTCGGACGGAGCCTCGATGGCCATCGGTCGAGACCACTTCTCGGCTTCGCTGTTGCGAACCAGAACGGCGACCGGAGAGCCAAGGGTACGTCCGTGACGGATCCCGCCGATAACCTCGAGACGATCTTGCTCGATCTTCATTCGAGCCCCACGACCGTGGCCAAGTCGTCGCCGGGCCAATTGGTGCGCTAGACCTTCGAGATCAAACTCAAGGCCCTTGGGTAGCCCTTCGACGATGGTGACCAAACCCGGTCCATGGGACTCCCCGGCCGTAAGAAAGCGCAGCATCAGGGGGATGCTACGACGGTTCGCCTCAAGATCCGACTCCAGCGAGCGCTATCGCCACCCAGGCACCAAGAATCATGGCCGGGCCATATGGCAATTCAGTGTTCCGCTTGGCAGCCATGAAGGCCAGGGCAAACAAAGCGAGGACCCCCCCGATGATCGCTGTTCCCAACACTCCGCGCCCCAAAACCTCCCAGCCGAGATACGCGGTGAAGACCCCGAGTAGGGGTGCCAATTTCACGTCTCCCGCACCGAACCCGTTTCCTCGGACCAGCAAGAAGAGGAGCAGAGCTCCTCCGAAGTAGATTGCGCCGCCGCCGAGGCCCCGCAGAAACTCATTCAACCGGCCGTCGAACAGCGAGACAACACCAAGCCCGACGATCGAAATGGCAGATCCACGAAGGTTGAGGCGATCGACGATTCGCATGGCGTCGAGGTCGGTCAGCGCCAACGCCGCTGTCAGGAGAACAAAAGCCCCATAGGGAACGAGGGTCCACGACAGGCCGAGGACGCCGTAGACAGCAACCGCCATGCCCGCTGTAGTCGCAGCAACGATCCATTCCCGCCACGCGCGCCGCTCGCATTGAGGGCAGGACAGCTTGGTGATTCCCCGCGTGCTTCCACACCGGGGGCAAGTCCCAACCAGCGGCCGCAACGGAGCGTCGTGGAGTGTCTGGGCAGCAAGGTCATTGGCGGCGAGGCCAAGCAAGAGCCCGATAAGGGCGACGACGGCGAGATTCACAGGATGAAACTAGCGGTGGAACCCGTTTCCAGAGAGGACCTCAATGCTTTTCGCATTGGTCCACTTTCTTCCCGAAGGGGAAGGACCAAAGGACTGGAGGTCAGTCTTCGCCGAGCTCTCGGAGGATCGAACCCATCCGGCGGCGGCGCATCAATCCATGGCCGTCGTCTGCCGACTCGGTCTCGTCCCCGAGATCGGAGAACACCTTCTCCAGGAATGCTTCCGTGTCGTCGTCTGTGGAGACTACGGCAGACTCTTCGACCGAAACAGGTTGTGTGTCCACCTCATCGAGTTCAGTTTCTTCAGCGACTGTCTCCTCAGAATCCACTGTCTCCGCTACAACGGCTTCGGGTTCATCCCACCACGACTTATCGTGAACTGCCTCGGCGACTTCGGCTGGCATCTCGGCCGCTTCGACGACCGGAGAGTCGACGGTCGTCTCAACGGTCGCATGGTCCGATTCGTTGCTGTTCTCGTGCCCGAACTCTTGATAGGAGACCGGCTCCAAATTCTCAGAGTGAAACGGGGCGGCTGGTTGATATGAGGTCTGTTCGACCTTCTCGATTGATTCGACCTCGTCGAGGGAAACCAGGCCGCTGCCGATGAGGTCGGCGGCTACTTTTGCCACCGAGAACTCGGTTGTTCCCAAAGTCTTTGCCAAATCGCGGACAGATGTTCCGCTTCCGAGGGCCGCAATCAGCCTCCAGGAATCCTTCTTGAGCTCGACCGAATCGCGGTCGAGTTCCCGATTGATACGCACCATCGCATCCAGGTCAGTAACCGTCTTGCCCACTTTTCGCCACTGCTCACGTCGATCGAGGCTGTCACTGAGGATGCCTTCCAGGTCAAAGGCTACCGGACTTGCAAACTGGCTGGTTTGGTCCTTGATGACCTGGAAATCCGCATCGTCCGCATCGAGTTGGTAGATGCTTTCAACAGTCATTTCCCGGAGGAGTCCAAGGCCCTCCGAACCATCGGTAAAGAACTCGCCCAGCCCACGGGTCCCTTCATCCACGGCGTCGAGGTCATCTTTGGAGATGTATCCCGAGCTAGCTAGGTGTTCCTTAAGGCCGAAATCCGCCATGGTGGTGGCGAGTCCGATGCCCTTGCCCGCCACGAAGATCCGACCACTGGCCGAGGTGTTGGTGATTTGCACCATGCCGTCGTTGCCGGCGCGGGTCAGAAGCCGGAGAACCTCATCCAGAGGTACGAAACCCAAATTTCCAGAAAGCGTCATTTGCCCTACTCCTTGCCGTAAGAGCCTTCTCCACCAAATCGGCTTCATCAGACCATCCTTTAGCCATTTCTGGCCGCGGCCTCCATCACAACGGTGTCCCCCCTGTGACCCGCCCACCATAGAAGTCCCGCGGCTTGGAAGCCAAGAAACCGACATCCATCGCAAAGATGCGGAAAGCCGCCAGGACTTTACGGTGAATAGCCGGTGACAAGCCTGTGGGCTATCGGGGTACCCGGGACGGCAAACTCATATGACACCTGCTCGATTGTGGCAGACGGTTTTACGGAAGTACCCCGTCGGCGCGGGCTTTCGCCACGTTGGCGTTGTGCTCGTCGAGTGTCACTCCGAAGGCGTGATGGCCCTCCAGGTCGGAAAGCACATAAAACAAGTACTCGGTGACCTCTGGATTCGCTGCCCCCTCCAAGGATGCTCGGCCTGGTGCCGCGATCGGAGTGGGCGGTAGGCCCCCAACGAGATAGGTGTTGTATGGAGAATCCACCTCCCGGTCGAACTCAGCAATATCGCGTGTTCCCAGGGCGTAGAGGACCGTGGCGTCTATATCTAGTTTCATTCCCAATCCAAGACGATTGTGGATGACGCTGGAAACGGTTGGCCGTTCGATATCGAGCAACACTTCTGTCTCCACCAACGACGCGATGATGATGCCATCGTAGGGAGTCAGGCCCAGGGCCTCGACGGTGGACCAGTCGACACTATTGACCCGTTGTTCCATGGTCGAAGCCATTCGCTGCAGGATCGAGGTCGCGTCCGCTGACAGTGAAAACTCGTAGGTGTCCGGGAACAATAGACCTTCCCAATCGGTCAGAGAAGGCTCATCGGACAGTTCAACCAGCGATGTCGTCACATCTCCTGACAGGAGCGCCGACTCCAACTCTTCAAATGGGATTCCGGTGGTCTGTGAAATCGACGCGAGGATCTCATCAACCCGGAGACCTTCGATGACGGTCAGCCGGTAGACATCGGAAACCGGACCGACAACGAGAATCGCAACGACCTCCGCCGGCTCCATCAAGGTAGTCAGGCTGTAAGTTCCCGCCTTTAGGTCTGATGCAGCTTCAGCATTTCGGACTGCGACCTCAAACTCAATGGCTGATTTGACGACACCATTGGCGGCCAGGACCGCACCGATTTCTTTCGCTGTCGACCCTGAAGGTACTTCAACTGTCACTTCGATACCGGGCTCGACGTTGACCGGCGCGTCAGGGGTGCTGTCATCGCCGATTGCCTGGCCCACCTGGCGACCCAGGTAAGACGCTCCTCCAACGACAACAAAGCCGAGGACAAACACCACAGCTATCGCACCGCCGATTCGGGCGAATCGAACCCAGGGCGGCGGTTGCGGGTTGGTTTCAGTCGTCATTGTGATCTAGGTAATCCTGGAGTATGAGGGCGGCGGCAACTTTGTCCACCTTGCTCCGCCTTTCCCGGCGCTTCATTCCCGATTCGAGCAAAGAAGATTCGGCCATTCGAGAAGTAAACCTTTCATCGTGAAAATGCACAGGTAACCCTGTTGCTTCGCCGAGTTCGGCTCCCAACTTGCGGGCAGCCTCGGCTGTGGTTCCCTCAGCACCACCAAGACTGGTGGGAAGACCAAGAACGATTTTACCCAATTCGGCTTCTTTCGAGAGGTTTGTCACGTATTCGACGACAGCGCTACGGGGGACGACATCGAGCGGATTGGCTGTCATTCCGAGGCCATCCGAGATAGCCAGGCCAACTCGTTTCGAGCCATAATCGACTCCGAGAATCCGGGTCACAGGGCTTTTAGTGCCTTTTCGACGGCATTTCCTGCAATGTCGAGGGCGTCGTCAACCCGCTCACCATGTGGTCCGCCCGCCTGGGCCAATTCCGGGTCGCGGGACCCACCGCCACCTAACTCGGCGGCAGCTGATGAAATTAATGCGGCCGAAGATATCCCCCGTTCGACCAGAGACTTCGACACCAGCCCGATCAAAGCTCCCTTTTCTCCGGAAGAGGAGCCGAGGACGATGACTATGGGTCGGTCAGACCGGTCACGAATTGAGAGAGCGAGCTGGCGTAATTCATTGCCACCAAGATCAGCGCGAGCGATCAACACCAGCGAATCGCCGACCGACCGCGCCTCGCCAATCAGCGAGGCGGCAAGGTCGGAACGCTCGGCTGACTTAACGGCAGCCAACTCCTTCTCCAGATGGCGGTTGGTCTCAAGTAATGCTTCAACCCGTGTCGGGACATCTGCTGATCCCACTGAGAGGGTCCGGGCAACGTTGTCGAGATCAGAGCGAAGTCGGACGATCTCGTCGAAAGCGTTCAGGCCCGTCAATGCCTCGACCCGGCGCACATTGGACCCGATGGACGATTCACTCATCAACAACAGCGGCCCGACCTGGCCGGAAGTGGAAGTATGGGTACCTCCGCAAAACTCAACCGAAAAGTCCCCGACCCGGACGACGCGCACCGTCTCTCCGTATTTGTCGCCAAAGAAGGCGATAGCACCCATCTCCTCAGCTCGATCCTTGGACGTGACCTCGGTGGAAACGTCAGCGTTGGCAATCAGCCGTCGGTTGATCTCGGTCTCGATTTCACCGAGCTCCTCAGGAGAGGTTTGCCCGTGGTGAGAGAAGTCGAAACGGAGACGTCCCGGCTCGACAAGGGATCCGGCCTGACCGGCATGGTCTCCGAGGACATCGCGGATGGCCCAATGGAGAACGTGCGTACCGGTGTGACTCTTCCTGATGGCCTCCCGGCGTGGTGAATCGATAACGCTCAGGGCATTCTGGCCGTTGGCTAGAAACCCTTTCTTGACCTCGATTAGATGACCGTGCAATCCCTGTAAGGCGTGTCGGGTGTCGAAGACTTCCGCTTCCCCGGTTTCAGTGGATATCACCCCCGTATCACCGACCTGGCCACCCGATTCTCCGTAGAAGGGTGTTCGATCGAGAAAGACTTCGACTCTCTGGCCCGCGACGGCACGATCGATCATCTCGCCGTCCAACACCATCGACAGTATTTGGCCCTCTGCGGCCTCCTGGGTATACCCGAGAAAGTCGGTAGGACCGGCAGCGTCCAACAGGCCTCGATAGAGGTCGGCGGCAGCGGCGGCATCTCCGCCCTTCCAGGCGGCACGCGCCCGCTTACGCTGGTCCTCCATTGCGGTTTCGAAACCTGCCAGGTCGACTTCGATCCCGCGCTCGATGGCGATCTCACGGGTCAGGTCAACGGGGAATCCGTAGGTGTCGTGAAGTTTGAATACGGTCTCACCGGGCAGGGTCGTCGGCTGCCCGGCAAACTCGGTCTCGAGTAGCTGGTGTCCCGATTCCAGGGTTCGACGGAACTGTTCTTCTTCCCGTGTGACCAAACCAGCGATGTACTCTTCCTTCTCTTCGAGCTCGGGGTACGCAGATCCCATCGACTCGACCACCGAACGAACCAATTCAGGGAATACCAGGCCATCTCCGCCGTACTGCCAGGCATGACGCACCGCACGTCTCAGCAACCGCCTCAACACGTATCCTCTGCCCTCGTTGGACGGGATAACCCCATCGCTGATAAGGAAAGTCACCGACCGGGCATGATCGGCGAGAATCTTGAGTGACACATCGTGGTTGGCGTCTTGGCCGTATGTGAGTCCGGTATATGACGACGCCTGATCGCGAATGTGGCTCAGCGTGTCGATATCAAAAACAGTCGCGACATCCTGCATGACCGCTGCCACCCGATCGAGTCCCATGCCCGTATCTATGTTTTTGGCGGGAAGATCACCAATGACGTTGTACGGCTCGTCCTGGATGTTCTGCATGAAGACGAGGTTCCAGATTTCGACGAATCGGTCTTCGTCACCGCCGATTGGCCCGCCGTCTTCGCCGAAGCTCGCTCCTTTGTCCCAAAAGAGCTCCGAGCTCGGTCCGCATGGCCCGGCCACCCCCATTTGCCAGAAATTATCCTTGCCGCCCCGTTGCACCCGATCCGCGGGCACCCCCACCCCATCTACCCAGATCTCCGCAGCCTCGTCATCGGTTTCGTAAACAGTGAACCAAAGCCGATCGGGATCCAGGCCCAAGTTCTCTGTGACGAATTCGTACGAATAGGGGATCGCCTTTTCTTTGAAGTAATCGCCAAATGAGAAATTGCCCATCATTTCAAAGAAAGAGAGATGGCGCCCGGTAGTACCGATGATGTCGATGTCGATGGTTCGGACACACTTCTGAATAGACACTGCGCGATCCCAAGGTGCCTTCTCCTCACCGAGAAAGTAGGGCTTGAAGGGAACCATGCCGGCGTTGTTGAGCAGCAGCGTTGGATCTACCGGGATCAACGACGCCGACGGGCGCGAAATGTGATCCCGCTTCTCGAAGAAGTCGGTGAATTGATCGCGTATCTGTTGGCTATTCACGGTAGGTCAGATGATAAGACCGCCATGGCGCATACCCCGGAGCATTTCACGAGACGGGATTCAGTCGTCAGCGCGCCGGTCCCTGGCTTCGGCGGTTATCCCGATTCCCAGGTCAGCCAATTGGCTGTCGTCGACCCAAGTTGGGGCACCTGTCATCGGGTCAAGCCCGGATTGGGTTTTGGGGAATGGAATGACTTCACGTATTGATGATTCATTCTGGAGGATCATCACGACTCGATCGATTCCGAATGCGAATCCCGCATGTGGAGGGGTGCCGAAACGAAGAGCCTGCAGAAACCACCCGAATCGATTTTCGGCCGTCTCCCGGTCTATTCCGAGAATGTCGAACACCTGGCTTTGCACCTCAGGATCGTGGATTCGCACCGAACCCGAACCCAGCTCAACTCCGTTGAGGACCGCGTCATATGCCATAGAAATTGCCTTATCGGGCTCATTTCGCATCTGCTCGAGCGACACCGGAGAAGTAAACGGGTGGTGAGAAAACGTGATTTTCCCGTCTTCCTCCTCGAACAGCGGAAAATCAACGACCCAGAGAAATGCCAGTTCTTCGTGTCCGGAGGGTCGGCCCAACTCAAGGCGAAGAGCACCGAGAACTGTCACCACCGTCTTCCATCGGTCTGCTCCGATAAGTAGAACATCTCCGCGGCCAGCATTCAGGGCATGCTTTATCGCGGCGATCTCTTCTTCGGAGAGGAATTTGGCGATCGGGGACCGGAGGGTGCCGTCGTCTTCCACCACTGCCCAAACCAAACCGGCTGCCCCCAGCTCTTTGGCCCTTTCAGTAAGCGAGTCGGCGCGGCTCCGCGACCATTCTTGCTTTCCGACATTGATCGCACGTACGGTTCCACCCGAAGCTATCGCTTTTGCAAAGACTCCAAATTCCGAGCCCGCCACGCTGTCGGAGATATCAACGATCTCCATGGCGAAGCGAATGTCAGGCTTGTCGGAGCCGAATCGATTCATCGCCTCTTCCCAGGTAATCCTGGGGAAAGGCTCGGTCAACTCAACCCCACGGACAGCCCTGGTCACCGCTTTGAGCACCGTTTCGATAGTTTCGAGTACATCGTCGCGGCCCCAAAACGCTCCTTCGAGATCGAGTTGGGTGAACTCCAATTGGCGGTCGGATCGAAAGTCTTCGTCCCGATAACACCGCGCGATCTGGTAGTACCGCTCCACCCCACCGATCATGAGAAGTTGCTTGAACAGTTGCGGCGACTGGGGAAGCGCATAGAACTCGCCTTGCCTGAGTCGGGACGGGACCAGCATGTCGCGTGCACCTTCCGGTGTGCTGTTAATCAAAGTTGGTGTTTCAACCTCGAGAAATCCCAACTCGTCGAGGGTGCTGCGGATGGCAGAACTTGCTCGCGACCGCGCTTTGAGGTTGGCGGCCATCCGTGGTCGTCTCAAATCTAAGTAGCGATGTTGCAGCCTCACCTTTTCATCGACATCGACCCGGTCGTCGATCAGGAACGGAAGCACTTCCGATGGCGAAAGCACTTCGATTTCGTTAACTCCCAGCTCAACCATTCCGGTTTCCAGGTCGGGATTGATTGTCCCTTCCGGGCGTACTCGAATCTCTCCGGTGACCCGAACACAAAACTCCATCCGTAATTCGGCTATCAGCGGGTGCTCATCGGGGTCCGCCACGATCTGGATCAATCCGGTCGAATCACGCAGGTCGAAGAATGCGACTCCTCCGTGGTCACGCTGGCGTTGGACCCATCCCGCAACCGTTACCGTTTGCCCGATCATCTCCGGCGTGAGATCAGTCGCCCGGTGCGTCCTTATCCGATGTTGCTCGTCAGCCAATTGGCCACCTCCTCGATAGCCATTTCGTAGCGATCTTCACCGCTGCGGATGCTCACGTCTTGACCCTGCCCGTGGAAGATCACAGTTATCAGCGCACCCGACTTCGCCGCCGATTTGAATTGCGCCTTGGTCGACCGGCCCGCAGGGTCAAAGTCTGCAGCGAAACCTTTAACCCGAAGCTCCGACACCAATGCCAGGACGTCATCGGGACTCGATTCTGATACCACATAGATATCGAGTTCAGGATCAACCGCCGACTCCAGTGTGAGGATCGCCCTGTCGACACCTAGAGCGAATCCCACTCCGGGGGCGGGCCTACCACCGATCAATTCGGCGAGACCGTCGTAGCGTCCACCACCGCCAAGCGCATTTTGAGCGGCGTCTAGTGTCGATCCGATGTATTCGAATGCTGTTCGCGAGTAGTAGTCAAGCCCTCTGACCAGGGAAGAGTCGCTGACATATTCGATTCCGACCCGCCTCAACCCGTCGAGGACCGCTTGGTGATGGGTCGAGCATGGGTCACATAGAAAATCGGACATGCGTGGTGCGTCGTCGAGGTGAGGTCCGCAAACCTTGCAATCGAGCACTCGCAGCGGATTACGGTCAATCAGTTGCACAGAGTCACTACAGAGCTGATCCCGCCGTCCTTCGAGATAAGCTCGCAACACTTCCACATATTGGGGTCGACACGACGAATCGCCCAGGCTGTTGATACGCAGCTCGATGTCACCGACTCCTATCGCACTCAGGTAGCGATATCCGAGCTCGACGACTTCGACGTCGGCAAGAGGCGACTCCACCTCCAGGTATTCCACTCCCACCTGGTAAAACTGCCTGGTCCGGCCCTTCTGGGGCTTCTCATAGCGGAACATCGGCCCGGAGTAAGCACCCTTCCATGCGCCCCGAGCACCGGAGTCGAGGAATGCTCGCACTACACCGGCAGTCCCCTCTGGTCGTAACGTCAGCGAGCGACCTGCCTTGTCTTCGAACGTGTACATCTGCTTGACCACCACCTCGGTGGTATCACCTACACCCCTCTCGAACAGGTCAGTCGCTTCGAAAATCGGCGTCATGATCAATGGATAGCCGAACCTCGATGACCAGTCTTCCCAGGCCATCAAAACCCGGCGCCAGACGGAAGAATCCCCGGGGAGGATGTCGTCGGTGCCCTTAGGAGGTCGAAAATTCATGACGGGGAAGACTAGGCGAACCTATCTTCCAACCCCGATCCCTAAAGGTTCTGCAGGAAGGGATTTGTGGAGCGCTCCCGACCGATTGTGGTCTCTTCACCGTGTCCGGGCAGCACGCGGACCTGGTCATCGAGGCTCAATACCCGTGTCGCCATCGACTCCAGCAGCGCGGCCGTGCTACCACCGGGCAGGTCGGTGCGTCCCACACTCCCGGCGAATAGTTGGTCTCCCGAGAAGAAGGTCTCCTGTTCGCTGAAAAAGAAGCAGCAATGGCCCGGCGTGTGGCCCGGCGTCTGCCGAACCTCGACATTGAACCCGGCCAGATTGAGAGTCTGGCCATCCTCGAGTGCCACGAGCTCTTCCGGCACCTCGTACGAACCGGGTGGGAGCATTCCGAACATCTGAGTTGCCTGTTCGATTGGATGGAGAGTGAGGAAGTCGTCATCAGGATGAACAAAAACCTGGCTATCGAAACGTTCTGCGATCTGGCCGGAACCGCCAATGTGGTCGATGTGGCCGTGAGTCAAGAGCACCGCCCCGATAGTGACACCAAGGTCCAAAGCGACCTCCCCTATCCGACCGGGGTCGGGAGGCGCATCCACCAGAATTGCGACCTTGTCTGCCTCGTTGAACACCAGATAGCCATTGGTGGCGGTGACCCATGCCGGTATGGCGACAACTCTCACTGAGAAGCGGGATCGTTGGCGAGTCGGAATGCTGTGAAGACCCCATCGACGCCGCGGAGGTCGTTGAGAAGCCTCGGCAGCTGACTCGGATCGCTCAGTTCGACCTCATAACGGATGATGGCGACCCTATCGTCGCCCACCACAGTCGACGATGCCGTGATATTGCCCCCGGTCTCGGTGACCATCGTCGTGACATCTTTGAGGAGCTTCGTTCGGTCCAACGCCTCGATCTGGATCCAGACAACGAAAGCCCCAACGTCTTCCATGGGCCAGGAGACGTCAACGGTCCGCTCCCTGCGCTCCTGAAGGGATGAGACGTTGGTGCAATCAGATCGATGCACCGAAACTCCGCGACCCACGGTCACATATCCGATGATCGAATCCCCCGGCACGGGAGAGCAGCATCTGGCGAGAGACACCAACATGTCGTCATGTCCTTCGACTACGACATGCGCTCCTCCGGCGGGAGCCCGGCGCCGCGGCGAGAAGAAGGTGTCGGTGGTCTCCGGGGCAGGTTCGATGAGACGGGACAAACGTGTAGATACCGAATCAATGGAAACGTTGCCCTCACCCACAGCAACAATCAAGGAATCGGCGTCGTGTTGTCCGAGCTGTTGTCCGATTTCGTCGAGCATCTCATCACGCTGATGAGCGTTCAGGTCGGGCGCTTGTTTGGCAAACAAGTCGAGAATTCGTTCCCGACCCTCGATCGTCGCCTGGTCACGCCGCTCCTTCTGAAACCATTGTTTGATCTTCGACTTGGCCCGGCCGGTGCGAGCGAATTTCAACCAATCGCGACTCGGCCCTGCCTCAACCGACCTTGATGTAAGAACCTCGACTATGTCCCCCGATTGGAGACGGGTCGACAGGGGCACCAACCTCCCATTGATCCGGGCGCCGACACAATGATGGCCGACCTCGGTGTGCACGGTGTAGGCGAAGTCCACCGGTGTCGAGCCCTCAGGAAGGGCTTTGACGTCGCCACCTGGAGTCAAGACGAAAACCTCATCATGATGGAGGTCGAGCTTCAAGTTCGCCAGAAATTCCTCGGGGTCCTCTTCCGACATGAGAGCATCGACATCCATCTTGGGGATGGAGACCAATTCGCCCTCCTTGTACCGCCAGTGGGCCGCAATCCCCGATTCGGCTCGCCAATGCATCTCTTCTGTGCGGATCTGGATCTCCAGGGGTTTACCGTCGGGCCCGATCACCGTGGTGTGGAGTGACTGATAGAGATTGATCTTGGGCATCGCTATGTAGTCCTTGAACCGCCCAACTACCGGCACCCAATGGCTATGGACGAGCCCGAGAGCGGCGTAACAGTCCCGGGTCGATTCGACGACGATCCTGATGCCGATCAGGTCGTGAATCTCCTCGAATGGCCGGTTTTGTTCGAGCATCTTCCGATAAATCGAGTAATTGTGCTTTGGTCGGCCGGTGACCGTCGATTCGATATCGGAGTCAGAAAGCAGCCCGGATATCTCCTCGACCATCTTCTCGATAAATACTTCACGCTCCGGGGCCTTCTGTTGCAGCTTGGCGTCGATTTCGGCATGCGGTCCTGGATACAGAATGGCGAAGCACCTGTCTTCGAACTCGTGCTTGATTTCCTGGACACCGAGGCGATGCGCCAACGGGGCATAGACATCGAGCGTCTCACGCGCCACCCGCTGCTGTTTCTCATCCCGAAGTGCATAAACGGTGCGGATGTTGTGAAGTCGGTCGAACAGCTTGATGATGAGAACACGGACATCCTGGGCCATGGCCACGACCATCTTGCGGATTGTTGCCGCCTGCGCCTGTTCCCGATTGGTGTAGCGAACCCGATCCAGTTTGGTGACACCGTCGATCAACGATGCTATTTCTTCACCGAACTCGCTCCGCACCCCGTCCAATGTGATTTCGGTGTCCTCTACCGTGTCGTGGAGAAAGGCCGCCGCCACCGTGGATTCATCGAGTCCATATTCGGCGAGCATCTTGGCAACGGCCAGGGGATGAGTGATATAAGGGTGGCCTGTCTTCCTCACCTGTCCCCGGTGCGCAACTTCGGCCAGGTCGTAGGAGCGACGAAGCAGCTCCACGTCGCCGTCGGGGTGATGTGCCCGGAAGGCATCGAGGACGTCATTCAGAACGACGTTGGGTTCTTGATCAGTCGTAACGAACGAGGGCATGTATCGGGACCCCGGCCAGCTGGTCGGCACCGTTGAGGAAAGCCAATTCGATGAAAACCGACAGACCGACGACTTCGGCGCCGATCCGATTGAGGAGCCGGACTGCAGCTGCCGCCGTACCGCCTGTCGCCACGACATCGTCGACTATGAGCACCTTCTCACCGGGTTCGACGGCGTCGGTGTGCACTTCGAGCACATCCTTCCCGTATTCGAGGTCGTACTCCTCCCGCACCGTTTCGTAGGGAAGTTTTCCCGGCTTGCGAATCGGGATGAAACCAGCTCCGAGGCGTTCGGCCACCGGAGTGGCCAGTGTGAACCCACGAGCCTCGATGCCCGCCACCTTGCTGACCCCAACATCGCGGAAAGGCTCACCAAGGGCGTCGATCAGCTCAGAAAAGACCTTCGCGTTCGCCAACAAAGGCGTGATGTCCTTGAAAATCACGCCCGGTTCTGGGAAATCGGGGATGTCTCGAATGTAGGAGGTGAAATCTGTCACCGGTACAGTCTACGGCCGACTCGTCATCGTGCCGTCTTTGAACGTCGCTCTGCCTTCTCAGCTCGCTCCTGCCACTCCGGCTCCCGTTCCTTCCAGGTGGCCAACAGCGGTGCGGCGATGAATATCGACGAATAGGTACCTGCGGTAATACCCACGAAAAGGGCAAGGGCAAAGTCCCGGAGAGTCGAGGCGCCCAGGATGAAGGATCCGACAAAGAGAATGCTCCCGATAGGCAACAACGATGTCAGAGAGGTACTCAGCGATCGACCGAGCACCGAGTTCATGGCCCGGTTAACGATGTCCGGGTAGGTGTTCTTGTCGTCCTCAGCCACCAATTCTTCCACCTTGTCAAAGACGACAACGGTGTCGTAGAGGGAGTACCCGAGGATTGTCAGAATCGCCACCACAGTCGCCGGTGTCACCTCGAATCCGGTTATTGAATACACCCCGAGAGTCAACACAAGGTCGTGGAGTAGCGCAACGATCCCGGCCAGTGCCATCTTGAATTCGAGTCGCCAACTAATAAACAGAACGACGACGCCAAGGAACACGGCGAGTGCTAGCAAGGAACGCTGCAGGATCAATGCGCCGAACGACGGGCCAACGGCGGAGAGCGAAACTTCGCTTCGTTCAACACCGGCCGTTTCAGCCAGGGCATCGACGGCGGCGATTTCGATGTCTATGTCAAGAACCCCCGTGGTCACCCGAAAGGAGTCACCCTCACCAAGAACCTGGATAGTGGCATCGTTCACCCCGACCTCTTCCAGGGCGAGACGAACATCACTGACACTCGCCCCCGCCGGATTCTGGGTCTGCATCTCGAGGCCACCCTCAAACTCGATCCCCAGGTTGAGCTGGCGAACCCCGAGACTCACCAGCGACAGGATGATAAGGACGGCCGAAATGGTGAACCAACGCTTCCGATGCCCGACGAAATTAATAGTGGTCTCGGCGCGGACGAGTTTTCGGAAAATGCTCACGATGCGACTCCCTGCATGCTGAAACCGCCGCCATCACCCATCGAGGTCTCAGCAAGTCCTTGAACGGCTCGCCTGGTGTACGACCGGGCAATGATGATGTCGAGCACTGTTGCTAGACCGAGAGCCAGTGCAAATCCCTTGACAGCGCCCACCGCCAGCGTATAGAGGAGGACGGCGCCAAGAAGACTCACCGTATCGGCGGTGAGTATGGTCCTGAAGGCCAACCTGAATCCTTCATCTGCTGCTTCTGGTGAGGAAGAACCATCCCGAAGCTTCTCCTTGACCCTTTCAAAGTACACAATGTATGAGTCGGCTGTGATGCCAATGGCGACGATGATTCCCGTGATGCCGGCGAGCGTCAGCGTTAGACCCTGAAGCCGGCCAAGTACGCCAAAGAGAGTGATGAGCAGAGCGCCAAAAATAGTCAGGCCAAAGATGGCTACGACGCCAAGTGAGCGGTAGACGAGGAGCAGGAAGAGGGCGACGAGCGCTAGTCCCACCAGACCCGAGATGACTCCAGCTTGAAGAGAGTCGGCCCCCAGGGTGCCTGAAACTCTGGTAACCGAGGAAATCTCGAAGGCCACCGGAAGTGACCCGTATCGAAGCGTAACCGCAAGATCCTGTGCCTCTTGCTGGTCGTCTTCCGACCTTCCCATGGTTATTTGTGCCGAGCCCCCGGTGATTCCGGTTTCGGGTGATACGGATTGGTTTACGGCCGGGGCCGTAACCACCTCGCCATCGAGGACGATCGCGATCTGGCGACGGGGATCGCCGAGCGGATAGCCGGCAGCTTCGGCTGTGAGCTGGGCAAACTTATCCGCACCCTCACTCGTCAGATCGAGAGTCACTGCCCAAACCGCCGAGTTGGGGTCGAAAACGGGCAATGCCTGTGCTACGTCTCCACCTTCCAGGGCCGCCGCTCCCAAATTCAAGACCTCAGTGGGCGTATTGATGTCCTCGTAGAGAAGCCACGAGTCGGGAGCAAAAATGTCGTCCTCAATTGTCAGGCCGGTCTCGTTGTCGATATTGGGAGTATCCGTTCCAGCCAATGGCCCGATGTTGCCGGGTACCGCGTCGAGAACCGGGCGAAAGCTGAGCAAGCCGGTCTCGCCAACCGCCTCAATCGCGCGCTGCTCGTCTTCTACGCCAGGCAGTTGAACTACCACGGTGTTGTCACCGGAGATTTGAATTTCTGGTTCTTGGACTGCGCCGAAATCCTCGATCCGGCTTGCCATGATCTGGGTGGAGACCTCGAGCAGTTCGGGGTCGGTTCCCTCCGGCGCGGTGAGGACCACGGCCGTACCGCCCTGGAGATCCAGTCCGAGTCGCGGAGTGGTCCCGGTGGCGATGGCAAGTGCCAGCCCTCCCCAAGCCACCACAAAGACGACTACTAGCCCGACCACGCGGCGGGTCATCTCAGACTTCTTCTCCGTTGACGTCGACTCTGCTACCTACGGCGCGACGGGCGATCCGCAAACGACCTTCTTCAACCTGGATCAAGACGGAGTCATCATCAACCGAGATGATCCGGCCGTGGATTCCACCGATGGTCCGGATTTCCTGGCCCACCTCGAGAGAGGAAGCCAACTCTTGCTGCGACTTCTGCCGGGTGCGTTGGGGACGGATGATGAAGAAGTAGAACACGGCGATCATCAGACCGAGAAAAATCAAGGTCGTGATACCGCTTCCGCCGGTAGCTTCTTGGGCGAGTACAAATTTGGGCACGGTTTCCTCCGGTGAGACTAGGACCGACAGAGCAGGTTAGGTCAACCGGTCCAACTAGATCGAACCCTGTAGTTGTCGAACCTTGAATTCTTCGTGGAACTCACCGAAGCGACCCAATTCGATCGCCGAACGTGCCCCCGCCATCAGCGAAACCAGGAAGCGGAGATTGTGGATGCTGAGCAATCGGAGGCCCGTCACTTCCTTCATCCGAAACAGATGCCTCAAGTAGGCACGGCTGTAGGTACCGCAGGTGAGACAATCACAGCTGGTGTCGAGAGGGCCTTCGTCCAGTTCGTATTCGACGTTTCGGATGTTGAAAGAGCCGGCCTGAGTATGGACTTTGCCGTGCCGGGCGTGCCGTGTGGGCATGACGCAATCAAACATGTCCACACCACGCGCAACTGCGTCGAGTAGTCCCTCAGGATCGCCGAGGCCCATCACATAGCGGGGCCTGTCGGATGGCAAGGCGGAAACTGCCGCCTCGATTGCGAGGTTTCGATCGGCGGCGCTCTCCCCCACCGATACCCCTCCGATCCCGTAACCGGCGAAACCGATCTCGGCCGTTTTGGTGGCGCTGATGACCCTCAAATCGGGATCAACGCCACCCTGGACAATCCCGAACAACGCCTGGTCCGGCCGGGTGTGAACCGAGAGGCAGCGTTCGGCCCATCGAAGGGTCAGATCCATGCCGTTCCGCACGACCTCGTCCGTTGCGGGCAAACCAACACAGATATCGAGAACCATGGCGATGTCGGCGCCCAATTGCTCCTGGATTCGAACCGACTTCTCCGGTGTCAGATGGACCAAGTCCCCGTCGAACGTACTGTGAAAGTCGACGCCGGATTCAGAGATTTCGGGCTCCAGGGAAAAGACCTGGAAACCTCCGGAGTCAGTCAACAATGCTCGGTCCCATGCCATCATCTGATGTAGACCGCCGAGCTTCTCGACGACATCTGCCCCTGGCCGTAACATCAAGTGGTAGGTGTTGGCGAGAACGATCTGAGCCTCGAGTTCGACTAGATCACGTGAATCGACTGTTTTCACCGTGGCTCGGGTTCCGACGGGCATGAAGACCGGCGTTGGTACGGAACCGTGCGGTGTGGATAGGGTTCCGGCACGGGCTACGCCATCGACGGCCGAGCCTGCCCAGGTCACGGGAGGGTTCACCGGTCCAGGTTATGCGTTCAATCGAATATTGACGATTGAGCGCCTGCCGGCACCTCGAGTCCAAGATGTTGGTAGGCGTTTGATGTGGCTACCCGACCTCGCGGCGTTCGTTTGAGAAGCCCGATCTGGAGAAGAAACGGCTCGTAGGCATCCTCGACTGTCTCCGGCTCTTCACCAACGGCGATGGCCAGGGTCGAAAGCCCGACCGGGCCTCCTCCGAATTTATTGATCACGGCGTCGAGAATCGATCTGTCAACCTTGTCGAGGCCCAAGCGATCCACTTCGTAGACGTTGAGGGCTTGCTCAGTTACATCTTCATCGAGAACACCATCCGCCCGGGCCACTGCGTAGTCGCGAACCCTGGCGAGGAGACGATTGGCTATTCGGGGAGTTGATCGACTTCTGCCCGCGAGGAGACGTGCGGAGCCTTCGCCGATGACGAACCCGAGGATCGAAGCTGATCGGACGATGATCTGGGCCAATTCGTCATCGGTGTAGTAATCGAGCTTCTCTTCGATCCCGAAACGGTCGCGCAGGGGCGCCGTGACCTTCCCCTTGCGGGTGGTCGCGCCGACGAGCGTGAATCTGGGAAGGTCGATCCGAATCGATTGGGCCGTCGGCCCTTTGCCGAGGACGATGTCCAGTTGGAAATCCTCCATCGCTGGATAGAGCACTTCCTCAACTGCTCGGGGCAGACGGTGGATCTCGTCGATAAAGAAGACATCCCCGGGTTGCAGGTTGCTGAGAATTGCCGCAAGGTCTCCAGGACGCTCCAGCGCCGGCCCCGAAGTGATTCGGAACGCCACTCCCAATTCGGCCGCGATGACACCCGCCAGGGTAGTCTTACCGAGCCCGGGTGGCCCGGAAAAAATGACGTGGTCGAGAGCACGATCCTCGGTGCGGGCCGCCTCGATGGAAATCCTCAGCCGCTCTTTGACACTTTCCTGGCCGACGAACTCGTCAAGCCGACGCGGGCGGAGGGAGAGATCGTCGTCGGTCTCCACCGTCGGGTTCAACAGGCTCTCTTCGTTCATGGCCTAGCGGGCTCCCAAATTTCTCAGCGCGTTACGCACTTGAGACTCAATCGTTTCAGATGGGTCAACTTTCCCAATTACGGAATTGATTTCCTCGGTGGTGTAACCGAGTGTTTCCAGAGCCGCCCGGACCGACGCCGACCCGGAACCCTGCAGAACGTCGACATCCTTTCCGGCGAGCTTCGGGGCGAGTTCGAGGACAATCTTCTGCGCACCACGTTTCCCGATGCCAGGCACCACGGTAAGGGCATCGGCATCTTCGGCCACTATCGACCTGATGATGTCAGTGGGTTGCATAGTGCCGAGCATGGCCATCCCGACCTTGGTACCGACGCCCGAAGCGCCCAGGAGTATCCGGAAAAGGTCGCGCTCGTTTGATGTATCGAAACCAAACAGGCTCAGCTCTTCTTCGCGGACGTGGGTGTGGACATGAACGACGACCTCCTCTCCGATACCGGGGAGAGAGACCAGACCTCGCGGCGTCATGTTGACCTCATAGCCGACACCGCCCACGTCGAGGCAGACCCCACCCTCGTAGGACGAAACCATGGTTCCGCGGAGTCGACCGATCATGACCGCACCTTAAGTGGCGCGGCGCGGAGGTGACACAATGCAATGGCCAATGCATCGGCAGCATCGGGTGGTCTCGGAATATCGGCCAGATTAAGGAGACGGGCGACCATCCGCTGCACCCCTGCTTTGTCAGCCGAACCATCACCGGTGACGGCTGATTTGATGGCGGTTGGTACGTACTCGTGCACCTCCAGACCAGCGTTGGCAGCGGCGAGCAGGGCGACTCCGGAAGCTCGACCAACCGACGCCGCAGTCTGCAGATTGCGATTGGTAAAAACGGTCTCGATTGCAACGACATCGGGTTGGAGCTCCTCAATGATGACAGTGAGGCCTTCGTAGAGTTCTTGAAGGCGAGTCGCCATCTCAGCGCCCTTGTCGGTGCGGATCACTCCGGCCCGATGGGCCTTGGGCGGATGAGCCCCTTCGACCATCCCGTATCCGGTAACCGACAACCCGGGGTCAATTCCTAAAACGAACATGTGTTCTATCACGTTAACGCCCGCTCGACCCATTCAGCGCCTTGTTGATCTCAAGTTTGGTCGAAACGGACTCGACGCGCCGGTACGGACGCCTCGGCAACTTTGACCACTATCTCTTCACCGAGGTCGAGACCGTCGCCGTCAACTTTTGCCAGAATTGCTGGTTCTCTCAATTGAACTTCGCCGCTCGCCCGGCTCTCGTCTAGTTCGACAACAACACCGCTGAAGACCTCCCCGACACGCCCCGTGAGAAGCGCCGCCTCAACCAGATTTACAGACGCCGCTTCATACTGTCCCGCCCGGGTCGAGGACCGTGCCATGATTTTGGGGAGTCCGGGCAATGATTCCGAAACCCAATCTGGAGGTTCTCGTCCTTCTACGATCGCCAAACAGACCTCGCCGGAGTACCGGTCTACCAATCGTCGTAAGGGAGCTGTGGTGTGTGCGTAGACCGCGGCAAGGGCGGCGTGAGGCTCAGGAATGTCATCGCGTGCAAGCGCCTGATATCCAGCACCGGCAAAGAGTCCTGCGGCTTCGGCAAGGAAGGCACAGTGTGACGCGAGATCGGGGTCGAGACTTCGAATCAGATCGGGATAGGGGAGATCGTCCGGCCACGCTATGTGCAATCCCTTTGCCACCCGGCGGAGTCGATTCGTTCGAGCAGGGTCCGCCGGGGGCAGTGTGCGCAAAATCCCGACCCCGGCACCGACCATTAGTTTGGCGGCGAAAAAGCCTGTAAGAAGCGATAGCTGAGCATTCCACCCCTCGACCGCAAGCGGCGTCCGATAATCGAGGTCCCAACCCCCGTCTCTCCGGAACACCTCTTGTTCCGGAATGTTGAGACTCACCGCGCCTCGCTCGACTTCGATTATCTGGCGCAATCGGCCGATCTCAGGAAGGAGTCGCACCGACGGCGAACCCGAGCCCGACTCCAGCTGGTCTTGAATATCCTGGTACGCGAACTGAGCCCGACTTCTGACCATCCCCCGCTGGATCTGCCCGTCGACCATCTCCCCGTGTCGATCGAGATCGATGCGCCACACCAAGGCCGGCCTCGTTTGGTCGGCTCGCAAACTCGCCCTCCCTTCGGATAGCTCCGTGGGATAGAGGGGGGTGCGGGCGTCCGGCCCATAGAAGGTCTGGCCCCGCGAGTGTGCTTCGAGGTCGATCGCGGCACCGGGATTTACGAAAGCGGCAACATCGGCAATGGCGTAGTTCACTCGATACCCGCCACGCACCTGTTCGAGGTGAAATGCTTGGTCGAGGTCCTGAGCAGCTGGAGGATCGACTGTGATCAGCGGAATGTCTGTCAGGTCAAGGTCGGGGAAACGGGGCTCGAGCGATCCGAGCTCGTCCATGACCACGGGACTGAACCCTTCAGGTATTGACATTTCTGAGCGAATATCGTCCAGTCCCGCTTCGACCAACCTGTCGGGGGCAAGCAGTCGGATCTTGCGTCTTGGCATCAGTCGATATTACGAGTTGGATCGAGCAACTCA